>JAISYL010000232.1 GCA_031269935.1 Planctomycetota bacterium | reverse complement strand
CTGTTCCTGCCGGATCTGATATTCGGCTGAAGGCCGGCTTTCAAGCGGCCAATGCCTTGCGTTGCGGGGAGATTGTTTTTCGCCGGCCCGGGAGGAACAAGCGGCCCCGCCAAAATTCGTTCGCGGGGGCGGAAGCCGCGAAAATGAAGGAGGTCCGGGAGGAGCGGACCGCGAAGGCCATGTCCATCCCGACGGATGGAATCTCCGCCCGCCGGCCACGTTCGTACCGCGGGAAGCGGGAACCGGCGGCGCGTACCATCGGTGTCTTTTTTTGGAAAGGAGTTGCCATGTTGAAGAGGATGCTCGCATTGCTGGCGGCGGCGCTGTTTATCGCCGCTCCCCGGGGACATTCCGGCGAGGGCGGGAAGGGTCCTTTCACGATAGGGTTCAGCGAGTATGTTTTGGGCGTTTCCTGGCGCATACAGACATTGGAGGAATTGAAATACACGGCCGGGAAGAATCCGGACGTCAAAGAGTTGATTGTCACCAACGCCAACGGCGACATATCCAAACAGATCGCCGATATTGAGGACCTGGTTTCCAAAAGGGTGGACGCCATCCTCCTCGCCGCCGGTTCGCCCAAGGCTCTGATACCGGCCGTCGACAAGGCCGTCGACGCGGGCATCGTCGTGGTCGATTTCGACTCCGTTACCGATTCCAACAAGGCGTTCCATCTTACGGTGGACCAGGAGGAATTCGGCAGGCTCGGGGCAGAATTCCTTGTCAAGGCCATGGGAGGCAAGGGCGACATCATCGTCTTCAACGGCATAAAGGGCACCTCGGTCAGCGCCGGCCGCTTCAAGGGGGCGGAGGATGTTTTCAAGAAACATCCCGGCATCAAGATTCTGCAAACGGTGTTCGGGAACTGGGAATACGGGGTCGCGAGAAAATCCATGGAATCGCTTTTCGCGGCCTATCCCAAGATCGACGGAGTTTGGTCGCAGGGCGGCGCGATGTCGGAAGCCGTCATGGAAGCGTATTTCGAACGCGGACTGATGCCCCCCCCGATCACGGGAGAGGCGAGCAACGGCTTCTTGAGATTGTGGAAGGTATGCCTGGAAAAAGACCCGAACTTCGATTCGGTCGCGCCGAGCAGTCCCACCTTCATTTCCGGCGACGCGCTGAAAATGGCCATCGCCATCCTCAAGGGCAAAAAATACGACAGGACCACTTACGTCAAGGTTCCGCTCATCACCAGGGACAACATAGACGAATTCTACAATCCCAATCTTCCGGACAGCTACTGGGTCCACTCGAACCTTCCGGCGGATATCGTCGCCAAATTGTTTACCCGCTAGGGACGGGGCCGGAACCGCCCCCGCGAAACAATGGGGACCGGGGTCCGGATCGGAAGAGGGCGGCCGTCGAATACGCCGTTCGCGGCGTGAAGTCGCGCTTCCCCGGATCGCGTCCGGCGGGGGCGGGAAACGGGCCGGGGAAATAAAGGCGGAGCGGGGCAGCCTCCCCCCCATTTTCGCGATTTCGCGCCGCGCGCGGTACGGCATATCGGGCTTGGCCCCTTTTGGGGGCGTTTTTCGGGGGATTTACCGGCAAGGAAGGCGCCGCCCGGGCGGGGACGTTCACGGAGAGGGGCCGTTCGCCTCCCTCCCTTCCGGATTGCGGAAAATCATGCGGACGAAATTTCTTGACCCGGGTGGCGGCGGCGTTCGCCGGAGGGACGGGATGGAAACGATCGGGATGGAGCGGCCGAACTCGAGCGCCCTCCTGGAAATGCGCGGGATAACCAAGAGTTTTGCCGGAAATATGGTGCTGAACAAGGTGAATTTCCAGTGCCGAGGCGGCGAAATCCACGGCCTGATAGGCGAGAACGGAGCGGGGAAAAGCACGCTCATGAAAATTCTCGCCGGGGTGTACAGCCTGGACGAGGGCGAGATCGAAGTCGACGGGCGGGCGGTCGCTTTTGCCGGCTACGACCAGGCCCGGCGGGCCGGCATCCGCATCGTCTATCAGGAGCTGTCGCTGCTTCCGGGACTATCGGTCGCGGAAAACATCCTCATGGGGCGGTGGACCAGGGGGCGCGGCGGGTTGATATCCTGGCGCGGCATGAACGAAATGGCCCGCGAGGCGCTGGAGCGGGTCGGATTGGGGGATTTGAATCCCGCCCGCCTCACCGGACCGCTGCCCATCGCGACCAGACAGCTGATCGAGGTCGCGAAGGCCCTGCTTCACGATCCGCGCATCGTCGTCTTCGACGAGCCGACCAGTTCCCTTACCGAGAAGGAGGCGGCTCGGCTGTTCTCGTTGATTCACGAGCTCAAGGATCAGGGGAAGGGGATCGTTTTCATTTCCCACCGCCTCCGCGAGGTTCTCGACCATTGCGACCGCATAACCGTCATGAAGGACGCGGAGAAGGTTCTGACCGACGACGCTTCCGCCTTCGACGAAAACCGCCTCATCGTCGCGATGATCGGGCGCGAACTTTCCGCCATTTATCCCGGCAAGCGCGATTCCCCGCCGGGAAGGGAAATCTTCTCGTACCGGGGACGGCCGGACGGCGCCGGGGACGAGCTTTCCTTCTCGGTTCGCGAGGGCGAGGTTTTGGGCGTCGGGGGACTGGCCGGCCAGGGACAAATCCCGATGCTAGAATCGATCTTCGGCCTGGGAAAGGCGGACGGGGTGACCGTAACCGTCGCCGGCGAGAAGTACACGATAAAAAAGCCGGGGGACGCGATTCGGGCCGGGATAGCGCTCATCCCGGAGGATCGGAACAAGCAGGCCGCGTTTCACATTCTCTCCATCATGGAAAACATCGCCGCCTCGTCGCTCGACCGGCACAGTTGGTTCTGGCTCATAAAACGTATTTCCGAATTCAAGGCGGTGAGGGGCGTTGCGGAGCGGCTCAAGGTCCGCATGACCTCCCTCGCCCAGGAAGTGGCGTATCTTAGCGGCGGCAACATCCAAAAGACGATTTTCGCCCGCTGGCTGCTGGCTTCGCCAAGGGTCATGGTGCTTCTGTCGCCGACCAACGGGATAGACATAGGCACCAAGCAGCAAATCTACGGACTGATGCGCGAACTTGCCGGCAAGGGCATCGCGATCATCGTCCTGACCGGCGACATGATGGAGCTGATCGGGCTTTGCGATCGGGTTCTGGTCATGTACGACAACGCCATAGTCCGCGAACTCGCCGGGCCGGAGATTACCGAGGAAAATATCATGGAGACATCGGTGCGGAGGAGGATTCGTGACTGAGCGCGGACACGATTTGAGAATCTTCCTGCCGGTATACGTGGTGGTTCTCGTCGTCTATGCCTTTGCCGGCCTGCGGTCGGAAAATTTCTTCACCTGGACGAACAACGTCAACCTGTTCGGCAGGGTGGCTCCGCTCATCCTCGCCGGCATAGCCCAAACATTCGTGCTGTTGTCCGGCGGCATCGATCTGTCCATCGGCTCGATGATCAGTTTCGCGAACGTGCTGGCGGCGTCCCTCCCTTATGTCGACACCAATAAGAATCTCGTCCTTT
This sequence comes from Planctomycetota bacterium, assembly GCA_031269935.1. Classification (GTDB taxonomy): domain Bacteria; phylum Planctomycetota; class SZUA-567; order SZUA-567; family SZUA-567; genus JAJBSZ01. Next base: position 2,954 of record JAISYL010000232.1, on the reverse strand, counting down.
GGTGCGTCCTGCCTCCTTTGGCCGGACTGGCCATGGGATGCGTCAACGGCGCCATGATCGGCTTCGGGCGCTTTCCCCCGTTCATCATCACTTTGGCGACCAGCGCGATCTATCTGGGCATGTCTTTTCTGATTCTGGACGAACCGGGCGGAGAAATTTCGTACGCGGCGACGTATGTCGCCTCGGGTAGCTTATGGTCCGTCCCGATGCCGCTCGTCATAATAATCGGTTCCGTGGCCGTCGCCCACGTCTTTCTCGGAAGAACCAAGGCGGGCCGGTCAATCTACGCCGTGGGCGGCAACGAAACGCTCGCGTTGCAGTCCGGAATCAATTGCGGCGGGGTGCGTTTCACGGGTTACGCCCTGAGCGGCCTTCTCTCCGGCCTGGCCGGGACCTACCTGTCCGCGAGGATGTATGCCGGCGACCCCCTTGTCGGGGAGCCATATGTGATGAATTCCATCGCCGTGGCGGTTATCGGCGGGACTTCGCTCGCGGGCGGAAGGGGGGGAGTCGTCGGCATTGTCGGCGGGACCTATATTTTCTATCTTATCGACAACATCCTCAACCTTTTGTCCATCGACACGTTCTACCAGTACATCGCCAAGGGTCTGGTGCTTATCGTCGCGCTCGCGCTGACGACGCCGCGGCTGTTCCGGCGGCTCGGGCTGACGAGGGGGTGAGAGCGGACGCGGAAACGGCGGGATGCGGCCGCAGGGACGCTTGAGCTTGGTACGGCCGGGAGATCGCATGCTTGCGGCAGTGAAAAGGATTCCCGCGGGGCATCGCGCGGTCATCGTTTTATGGATTTCGGTGCTGGGGTTGTTTCTCGTCGGCGAGGCCATGTCCCCGGGTTTCTTTTCCATAGCGCACAGCGTGAACATATTCCGGTCGGCGGCGTTCGTCGGCATGGCCGCCATCGGGCAGACGCTTGTGGTCTTGACCGGCGGCATCGATCTTTCCGTGGGATCGTTATTGTCCCTCGGAAATGTGCTGGCCTGCCTGCTTATCGACGGAAAGGACGAAAACAACGTCTGGGCGATAGCCTTGATTCTGTTCATCGGTTTGGCCGTGGGGCTGTGCAGCGGGATCGGCGTCGCCATCCTCGACATTTCGCCCATGGTCATGACCATGGCGATGGGAGTCATCGTCACCGGAGTGACGCTGATCTGGTCGAAGGGCGCGCCGAAAGGATTCGCCTCCCCCTTCCTTCACGGCATCGGCGCCGGATACTTCATGGGGATGCCGGTGTCGGCGCTGCTATGGCTCGCGCTTTCCCTGGCGACGCTGGCTCTTCTCAAACTGACCGTGCCGGGGCGCGGCATCTATTACCTGGGCGCCAATGAAGTCGCCTCCGTTTTCGCCGGGATAAACGTCGCGATCATCAAGACGGCGGTGTACGCGATATCCGGCCTTGCCGCGGTGCTCACCGGAATCATCTATGCCGGATACACATCCGTGGCGTTTCTGGACATCGGCAAGGACTTCACGATGTCGTCCGTGACGGCCGTGGTGATCGGCGGAACGGCGATGACCGGCGGCCGCGGCGGCTATGGCGGGACAATGGCGGGCGCGACCCTTCTTTGCCTTATCGACAGCATCATGACCATTATGAACATACAGGAAGCGGGAAAAAAGATAATGACGGGGTTGGTGATAATCGTCCTCATAGTGGTGTATTACCGCAAGAACGCGTCGGCCAGGTGAGGGCCGGAACGCCCGGCCGGCTCTCCGCGCCTTTTTTTCGATTCGTTGAAAGTCCATGAAAAGGGGAAGAGCATGAAAATGCGGTTTCACCCGTTTACATCCGGAACGTACGTTGTCGACCGCGGAATAATGGACGACATAAACTGGGGACAGTACTATGAACACCCTATTCCCATGTTCGCCATTCGGCATCCCAAAGGCATAGTCGTGTTCGACACGGGCCACAACCATCGCGGCCTCAAGGATCCCCAAGCTTGGTACGGAAAGTCGATCGAGGGGTTCAAATCCATCAACATCACCGAGGGGGACTGCCTTCCCGCGCAACTCGGGAAGGTCGGCATCGACCCCGCCGAGGTCACGCACGTCGTGTTGTCGCACCTGCATATCGATCACGCGGGAGAGATGGAATCCTTTCCCAAGGCGCGGTTCGTCGTCCGCGCGGCCGAACTGTCCTATGCGTGGTGGCCGGCGCCGAACATGCGCCATACCTATGTCGTTAACGATCTGAAAGAGACGCGGTTCTTCAATTACCTCGAGTTGCGGGACGGCGAGGAGTTCGACGTGTTCGGCGACGGCGCCCTGACCTGCATACATACGCCCGGACACACCCCGGGACATCAGTCCCTAGCCGTGCGCCTTCCGGACCACGATAAGCCGATGATGCTTTGCGCCGACGCATGCTATACCCCCTTCACCCTTGAAGGAAATCCTTATTGCGCCGGCCTGATGTGGAATCTCGACGAATTTCATCGCAGCCTGGGCCGGCTCCGGCATTACAGGGATATCGGCTATGAAATGTGGTACGGACATGACATGGCCGCCTGGACCGAAAGGATCAAGGCGTTTGGGTGAGAACGGTTGGGGGAAGCGGTTGATCGAAGGCGGAATTAATCGCGAAACGTATGGAGGGACGGCGCCGCGGGATGCCCCGCCTCAAGCTTCTCGAACGCAACCGTACGCGTTTGGGCGCGGGGATCCGCCTTCGCCTGGGCGGTTCCCTGAACCGCCACCCCGGGCAAGCCTCCCCTCACTCCGGGGCCAGCCCGGCCTCCAGGATGGCCCGGGCCAGCCGGAGATCGGCGGGGGAGGTGATTTTCAGGTTCATTTCGCTCCCGTACAGTGCCGTCACCCCGGCCCCCAGCGCCTCCACTAGCTGGGCGTCGTCGCCGAGGGCGGCCGACAGCCCCCCGGTGCGGAGGGCGAATTCGTAGGCCTCGATCAGCAGGTCGGAACGGAACACCTGGGGAGTC
>JAISYL010000174.1 GCA_031269935.1 Planctomycetota bacterium | reverse complement strand
ACAGAAAATGATGCGGGACATGATGCCCTTCTACGCCGCGCTGCTGGCGGTCCTGATAATGGTCACGTACATTCCCGAACTCAGCCTGTGGCTTCCATCCGTCATGTGAGGCGAAAACGAAACGGCATCGATTCCAAACCGGGTGCCCGGCGGCCGGGCCGCTTCAAGCGGCCGGACAAACAGTTGGAAAGGTAGAAAATGAAACACGATCTGCTTCTCATCGGCCCGCTCCATGCGCCGACCCTCAAGTATCTCGAGGAAAACTACAACACGTATCGATATGATCAAGCCGGGGACAAGGACGCCTTCCTCGCCGCCATGGCGCCGAGGATCACCGCAATCGCCACCCAGGGCGATTATAGGGTGGGGGAGGACATATTGGGCGGGCTTCCCCGCGCCAAGCTGCTGGCGTCTTTCGGGGCCGGTTACGACGGCATCGACACCGAGGCCGCCGCCCGCCGCGGCGTCGCCGTCACCAACACCCCGGACATCCTCTCCGACTGCGTCGCCGACACCGTCTTCGCCCTCATCCTCGCCGTCGTGCGCCGCGTCGTCATATATGATCGCTACGTCAGGGAGGGCCGCTGGGAGTCGGGCCCGGCGCCGTTGACCGGCAAGGTATGGGGAGAGAAACTGGGCATCCTCGGACTTGGCCGCATCGGCCTGGAAATTGCCGAGCGCGCCAAGGGATTCAGAATGGACATCGCCTACCACAACCGCCGCCCGCGCCCCGACGTTCCCTACACCTATTACGCCTCGCCGGTCGAGCTCGCCCGCAACGTCGCCATCCTCGTCGTCATGACCCCGGGCGGCGACGATACCCGCGAAATCGTCAATCGCGGCGTCATCGACGCCCTCGGCCCCAATGGCTACCTCATAAACGCCTCGCGCGGCTCGACCGTGGACGAAGCCTATCTCATTGAAGCGCTTCGCGACAAGCGCCTGGCCGGCGCCGGCCTGGACGCCTATCTCGATTCCCCCCGCGTCCCGAAGGAACTGATTGCCCTCGACAATGCGGTCCTCCTGCCCCACGTCGGCAGCGCCACCAAACACACCCGCGACGCCATGGGACGGGTCCTCATCGAAAACATAGCCGCCTTCTTCGCCAACAAGCCCCTTCCAACCCCGATTTGACGCCGTATCGCCCCGACGATCCGACAATCCCGGCTTCCGAACGAAATTGCGGAGGTTCCCTCCGGGAAGGACGATTAGGTACCAAATGCCGTCCTTTGGCGGGTTCCGGGATTTGCCGCCCGCCGGCTTTTGCCCCTTTTGAAGCCGGCCGGATTGCCGGCGGACGAAGGGGCGAGGTTTTTTTTGAAGGAAAGAAACGGAAAAGGGAAATTATCCCGGGGCCGACCCGGGAGGGGGAAATCCGGTATATTCGAATCCCCAATCCCGGGCAAGGTCGCGAGAACGGGAAAGGGCGTCCCGAAAATTGGGGAAGACCCTTGGCGGGGGAGGCAACCATGGACTGGAACGACGAGGGGATCGGCTGCTTGGGCCGGCGGCAATTTCTCCGTTTGTCCGCCGCCGGAGCCGCCGCCCTCCTGCTTTCCGGCTGTGAAAACGAGCCCCGCGCCTATGCGCCGCCCATCGGCTCCCGGATCCGTCCATTGCCGCCCCCCGCCGGGGCGTTGCCGCCTCCCCCGGCCGGCCAGGCCGCGGTCCAGGCCTGGCCGGCCGGGATCCAGGCGATCCCGGCCCCGGCCGGCCGATCCGGCGGCGGCCTCACCGCCCTGTCCCGCGACTCCTGGGGCGCCACCCCGGCCCTTCCCGAAAAGATGAAGCCGATGAACGGGGTGACCCGGCTGACCGTCCACCACGAAGGCAGCGCCAAGCCCAACGAGGATCGGACTCCGGAGCAGGCGGCCGCCACCCTGAGGCTAATCCAGAGCCAGCATCGCAAGCGCCTGGGAGCCGGCGACATCGGCTACCATTTCATTATTGATCGCGTCGGCGGAATATGGCAGGGCCGGGACTGGAATTACCAAGGCGCCCACGCCTCCGGCGCCAATCCCCACAACCTCGGGATCATGCTCCTGGGAAATTTTGAGATCCAGCAGCCCACTCCGGCCCAATTGGCCGCCCTGAACCGCCTGGCCTCCGCCCTGGTCCGCAAGTACCGGCTCAATCCGGCTTCCGGCATTTTCGGACACTGCGACTTCGGGAAAACCCAGTGCCCGGGGAAAAACCTGAAACCCCAGGTGGCCAACCTGCGCCGATCCCTCCTGGTCTGAACCGTTCGCTCCCCCCGCGAGGATACGCGCCGGCTAAGGGCGCGCGATTTCATTCGTCCCGCAACAATCCCAGCAACTCCTCCCAGTCCAGGCCGGCGCCCGCCTGTTCCGAGCCGGCGAGCAGGGTGTCGGCCAAATCCCGCTTGTCGTGGTGCAGGCGCACGATTTTCTCCTCGATGGTCCCCCCCGCCACCAGCCGGTAAACGGTCACCGGCTTTTCCTGCCCGATGCGGTGCGCCCGATCCGAAGCCTGATCCTCCACCGCCGGATTCCACCAGGGGTCCATGTGGATGACATAGTCGGCGGCGGTGAGGTTGAGGCCAAGGCCGCCGGCCTTCAGGCTAAGCAGGAAAACCTCGCCCTCGCCGGCCTGAAAGGCCTCCACCGCCTCCCGGCGGCGCCCGGGCGGGGTGGAACCGTCAAGGTACTGGTAGGGATATCCGGCGGCGTCCAGGTGGCCCCTGATAATGGACAGGTGATCCACGAATTGGCTGAAAACCAGCGCCTTGTGCCCGTTTTCAAGCAATTCGGCCAAGGTCAGCCGGAACTGCTCCTGCTTGGCCGAGGGAAGGCCGGCCCCGGGGCTGATCAATTCCGGCGAACAGCAGGCCCGGCGCAGGCGCATGATTTCGGCTAGAATCATCAGGCTTTTTTCCCGGGGACGGGCGTCCCTTCCGCCCTCCAGGCGTTCCAGGGCCACCCGGCGCAGCGATTCGTAGAAGGCCCTCTCCTCCGGACCCAGTTCCACGGTCAGGGTGATCTCGGTCTTGGCCGGAAGCGAGGCCAGCACCTGGCCCTTGGTCCGCCGCAGAATGAACGGCCGGATGATCCGCCGCAAACGCTCCCTCGCCCCTTCGTCCCGGAAACGCTCGATGGGGACGGCGAAGCGCTCCTGGAATTCCCGGAGCGGCCCCAGCAGGCCGGGATTTATGAAATGGAAGAGGTTCCACAGTTCGCTCAGGTGGTTTTCGATGGGGGTGCCGGTGGTGATCAGGCGGAAGCCCGCCTCCAGGGCCATGGCGGCCCGGGAACGCCGGGTGGAAAAATTCTTGATCGCCTGGGCTTCGTCCAAAACGACGGTGCCCCACTTGATTTCCGCCAACAGCGGCTGTTCCCGGCGAAGCAGGGCGTAGCTGGTTATGACGACGTCGCCCGGGCCCAGGCCGGAGACTTGCCGCCGGCGGCCGTTTTCCCGCAGGGGGAACATCCGCAGGGCCGGCGCGAAACGGGAGGCTTCCGTCCCCCAATTGTGGCAAACGCTGGTGGGCGCCACCACCAGCGCCGGCCCCAGGCCGGCCCGGCCGGTCAGGATGGCCAGCGCCTGGATGGTTTTCCCCAGGCCCATGTCGTCCGCCAAGCAGGCGCCGGCGCCCGCTTCGGCCAATCGGGCCAGCCAGCGGTAGCCGTCAAGCTGGTAATCCCTGAGTTCGGCCAGGAAGCCGCCGGGCGGCGGCGGGGAAAAATCGGCCAGGGCCTTTCGCCGTTCCAGGATTCGCCGCCATTCGGGGTCGGCGGCCAGGCTGGCGCCGCCCAGCTCCAGGCCCTCCAACAGCGGGGCGGTCAGGGGGGAGAGCCTGAGCTTGCCTTCGCGAAGCTCGCCCATGGCCTCCAAATCCCCCAATTGCCGGTTCAACTCGCCGGCAAGAAGGAGATACTCGCCCTCGCCCAATTCCACCACCCCCTCCCGGCCCCGTCGCCGGGAGGACAGCAGCCGGGCGAGGTCGAGCACCAGGTTTTCGTCCACCCGCAAATCGCCGTCCAATTCGAACCAGCCGCCGGCGGCCCGCACCCGGAGCGAAAGTCCGCCCGAAATCCGGCATTTGCGGACCCGCGAACGCCCCCCCTTCGGCCATACCACCGCCGCCTTGCCGGCCAACTCCTCGGTTTCGGCCAAAAAGGACAGCGCCTCGGCCGGATCGTCAAGCCGCCAGAACGAATCCCCGACCAGGCGATCCCTCAAGCCGGGGCAGGCGGCGAGGACGGCGGCGGCCGCTTCCTTTTCCCGATCCAGATCGCGAACGGCCCTGAGCGGCCGGCCTTCCACCACCCCGGCGACCGCCCGGCCGCCCCGGCCGGGACGGAAGGCCGGTCCGGAGATTCCCAGCGGATGCGCCCAGATTTCCACCCCCAGGCCGGGATTGAAGGGAATCAGGTAAAGGTAGGGCTTGCTTTCCGCCGCCACCAATTGGCCGGCGCCGGCCAAATCCGGAAAGTCGGACTGGATGTCCACCCTGCCGGAGAGGGAGGTCAGGATCCGGAGCGCTTCCTCCCGGCCATGGGGAGGCACGATCAGCCCTTCGCCAACCAGCTCCGCCAGGCGGCGTTCCCGCTGGCCGAAGGGGAAAACCCGTATCCGGACGGGCGTCTCCAGCCGGGCGGCGGTTTCGGGCGCTTCCCCAACCCCGGAACCGCCGGGGCCGGGACTCCCGTCCCCGCCATCCGGGGAATGGGCGGGGCGGAAATCCGCCAGGGCCGGCTCCAGGGCGATAAGGCAGCCCCCGTCCCGTTCCACCGCCGCCAAGCCGAATTCGCCCGCGGCCACCTCCAGGGCGGTCGAATCCCCGTCATCCCAAAATACCAGCGGATGCCCGACCAGAAGGGGAAGCAGGTCCGGGGAGTCGAAGCGATCGAAAGCGGCGGAAGCGCGGCGCAATTTGTCCAGAAGCCGGCGATCCTGTTCCGTGGCGTGAGGGAGGCGACCGCCGGACGGGGGAAGGCGCGAGCGGGAAAGATCGCGCCCCCTGGACCAGGCGCCGTTCCGGCCCAGAATCTGTTCCACCGGATACACCCTGAAAGGGGCCAGGGGGTTGGGGGGATGCTCAAGCCGGCCGACCATCCAGGCCAGCCGTTTCCGCGCCTTGCCCGCGGTAACCCCGGTCCCGCCCGCCGCCCACGATTCCAAAGCCCGCAGTCCGCGCCGCCAGCCCTCGTCCCCGGGGATGATTCGGAGGAGGGATGGCCATTTGCCCGTCTTCGGGGCCGGGGGATCGCCGGCCGCGGCCAGGCAGCGGAATTGGCCGGCCAACCAGGCATAGCCGGCGGCGGCGGCGGCTTTTTCCCGGGCGGGCCACAATTCCGGCGGGGCCGGGGGGCGTTCCGGATGAAGGCAAAAACGGGCCAGCCCATGGGCCAGCGAAGCGAGCGGATGCCGGTCGGACGGCCGATCCGGCATTCCGGCGGCGGACGCCTCCCCCCGCAGATACAGCATGACCAGGCGCAGGCTGGACAAGGCTCCGCCCAGGGCGTGATTGGCCAGGCAATCGGGGGTGAGGCGCCGGAGGAGCGATTCGCCCGCGTCCGGGGAATCGCCGGAGATGGCGGCCAACATCTGCCAGAAGGCGCCGAAGCCCGGGAGGACGGCTTCTCTGGTTCCCAGGCGGGAACGCCGGGCCGCGACGGCGCTTTCCGCCAGGTTCGCCGCCAAACCGTCGTCGCCGGCCGCCAGGGCGGCGCCCAGAAGCCCGGACAGGCGAACTTCCTCCCGCCGGACCCGTTCGGCGGCCTTTTTCGCCTCGGAAATTTTTCCCCTCAGGATCAACAGGTTGACCAGGCTCGCCGCCAGTTCGTCCCATTCGTTTTCCGGTCCGGGCGCCGCCAGGAGCTCGCCGGCGATTCCCCCTATTTCGCCCGGAGGCCCGAGGCCGAGGATCAGGTCCTCGATGGCCGCGATCAGGATGCCCGCGAAGGGGACGCAGGCCAGGTTGCGCCGCCAGGAATCGTCGGGTTGATCGGATATCAGGCGGTTGAGGAAAGAGCCGGATTGGCCCGGGTTTTCCCGGCGCAGAACCCCGAATTCCCGCAAGGAGCCGGCCCAGTCGCCGGCATGGAAGGCTAGCCTGAACCGGCGGCGGGCCGAATCGCCGTTTTCCCCGCCCCGCCGGTCCCTCCCCCCGGCCGCGGCCAGGACGGCCCGGGACAGGGGAATGAAGGTTCCGTCCCTGACCGCGTGGCGGGTGGCCATTTCCCCGACCGGGGGGGAACATGCCCACAGCCTTCCGGCCGGGGATTTTCGCCCCTCCGGAAACTCGGCGGCGAATCCCTCCCTGGCCAGGCGAATCAGGCGAATCAGGACGTTTTGCGCGGAAAAGGCCCGGAGCGGGGATTCCCGGCAGCCGGCCCCCATCAGGCAGGATGCCGTCGCCTGGGCGGTGACGGGTTCCATAAGGGTCGCCAACGCCTGTAGAACCTTTTGATCCGGTACGCTCAGCGAATTGTAGCGATCCATGAGCGCGTCAAGGTCGATTTTGCCTGGCGTTCCCATTCCGTCCCCACAAAAGTCCCTCCGGAAAAACCGCCGGCGGGCATTCCGGGCCGAACCGCTTATTATAACGCCTTTGCCGGTTCCGAGTCGAGGGGGTTGGCCGAAAATATGCCCGGAACGATCCCCCCTAGCCTCTTGAGTTGATTTTTAAAGGAAAGGGAAATCAAACGGCGGTTTGTTTGCTTTCCTTTAAAAGTCCGCTCTTGACCGATGCGATAAAATGCGGATTATATATATGTTCCGCAATCCGGAGCGCGGAAGGCCCCGAATCCCGGATTGGCCGGGGACGACCCGAGGCGTGAATTCATGGCATCCAAAAAAGAGCACCAGCGCAAGCGCAAAGTTCGCGAACGGTCTTGGAACTCCCGCGAAACCGGGAAAAGCGCCGCCCCGCCCGGGGAGGTGTTGAACTCGCTGGACATCCTTTCCTCGGCGTCCTCCGCCCCGGACAACCGGGATCCGGGGGAGGCCGACGCTCCCGGCCACTCCTGGCTGTTGGAGGTGAACGGCCCGGAGACGGCCCAGGCCAGGGAGCGCGCCCGCCGGCTGGCGGAGGAGGCGGAAAGGGGAATCCGGCTGGCCGAAGAGGCCCGGCGCCGAAACGAGGAGATCGAGGCCGAACGGACGACCGCCGAAAGGGAAAGCCGGGAACGCGAACGGGAGGAAGGGGAGCGCGCCCGCCGGCTGGCGGAGGAGACGGAAAGGGAAAACCGGCTGGCCGAAGAGGCCCGGCGCCGAAACGAGGAGATCGAGGCCGAACGGACGGTCGCCGAAAAAAAAATTCCCGAACCCTGGTGGGGGGGAATGGCGGGTTTGCCCGGCCGAAGCGAGGCGGCGGGGACCGGCGAACCGCCGGCCGAGGCCGGGGATTCGGAGCGGGGGATGGAGAAATGCCGGGATGAAAGCCTGCCGGTCACCTTGGCGACCGCCGGCGATTCCGGGACCGCCGCCCGGGGATCGGAATTTTCCGGCGTCCGCCCGGAAGCCGGGGAGGAAAACATGTATATCGTCATGGTCACCCCCGAAGTCGCTCCCTGCGCCAAAGTGGGGGGGTTGGGGGATGTAATCCTCGGGTTGGGGCGGGAATTGATCCGGCGCGGCCATGAAGTCGAAGTCGTCTGCCCGATGTATTCCTGCATGCGCTACGACGAAATCAACGGCCTGCGCGAGGAATTCGGGGAACTGTGGTGCCCCTACGGGGGCGGGTGGAGATCCGAAAAGGTTTTCCAGGGGACGGTGGGCGGCGGCCTCAAGGTCAATTTCATAACCGGCGGCGGCTTCACCGAAAGGAATTCCATCTACGGCCACCCGGACGATTTGGATCGTTTCGCCTATTTTTCCCGCCAGGCCCTGGAATTCATGTTCAAATCCGGCCGGCGCCCCGACATCATCCATTGCCACGACTGGGCCACCGGCCTGGTTCCGGTCGTCTACTGGGAAATTTACCAGAAACTGGGCTGGAACAACGCCCGGCTGGTCTACACCATCCATAATAACGAAAGCCAAGGCTTGTGCGGCTACCCCGACCGCCTGCTGGGAGCGATAGGGCTCGACGCCAAGTCGTGCCTGCGCCCAGATCGTCTTCAGGACGATCGCCACCGCAATTGCCTGAACATGATGAAGGGAGGCATCGTTTTTTCCAACTTCGTCACCGCCGTCAGCCCGTCCTACGCCGGGGAACTCCGTACCGCCGCCGGCGGCGGCGGCCTGGAACAGGTTCTGAACCGGCATCACGGCAAATTCGGGGGGATCCTGAACGGAATCGACTACGAAGCCTGGAATCCCGACAGCGATCCCAAGCTGGCGGTCCGCTATTCCGCCGGGGACGACTTCTTCGGGAAATACGGCAACAAGAAAGCGCTCCGTGACTGGCTGGGCCTGCGCGAGGACTGGCGGCCCGTGGTTTCCGTGGTCAGCCGGTTGACCCGGCAAAAGGGTTTGGACCTCATCAAGCACGCGGTTTTCACCGCCATCAAGACCCAGGGCCAGTTCGTTCTGCTGGGAAGCGCCCCGGATCCCGGAATCGAGGCCGATTTCCGGCGTCTCCAGAACGATCTGCGGAACAATCCGGACGTGAAGTTCTACCTGGGCTACCACGAGGACCTGTCCCACCTGATTTACGCCGGGTCCGATATTTTCCTGGTTCCCAGCATCTATGAACCCTGCGGATTGACCCAGATGATTTCCCTGCGCTACGGCACGGTGCCGGTGGTGCGCGAAACCGGCGGGCTCAACGACAGCGTTTTCGACGTCGACACCTCGGGGCGGGGCCGGGAGGGAGCCAACGGCTTCACCTTCCGGGATCCAACCCCCGCCAGCCTGGACTACGGCCTGAACCGCGCCATCCGGATGTGGTTTGACAGGCCGGACACCTTCAATCGCCTGGCCCGCAACGGGATGGCCTGCGATTATTCCTGGCGGGAGCCCGCCCGACACTATGAAAACATTTACAAATTCATCCAATCATAGCGCCCCGGTTCCTCCAGTTTCCGCCTCCGGGGAAGCTAATTCCCCTTCGGCGGTGGAGTTCAATTTCGGGATAAACGGACTTCGGCACTCGCAAAGTTAGCCTTTTCAAATCATTAGAGGCGGTCCCATGGAAGCGCAAAAGCTAACTTTCACCGTGGAGGACTTGTTAAGGGCGCTCTTCGACAACAAGGGCTCCGACCTTCACCTGACCGCCGGCAGTCCGCCCCGCATACGCATCAGCGGGGCGTTGCGATCGCTAAATCTCCCATCCCTCACCCCGGAGAATTCCCAGGAACTGGTCTATTCCATCCTGAAACCCGATCAAATCGCCAAATTCGAGCGGGAAAAGGAACTCGACACCGCCTTCGGCCTGTCCGGGGTCGGACGTTTCCGGGTCAACGTCTTCTACCAGAGGAGCGCGGTGGCCGCCACCATCCGGACCATTCCCTTCGAAATCCTCACTTTCGATCAGCTGGGGATTCCGATCAAGATTTTTGAACACCTGTGCGGCCTGCCGAAGGGATTGATCCTGGTCACCGGGGCGACCGGCTCCGGCAAGTCGACCACCCTGGCCGCCATGGTCGATTACATCAACTCCACCGAGGACGGCCATATCGTGACTATTGAAGACCCCATCGAATTCCTCCACCGCAACAAGCGCTGCCTCATCAACCAGCGCGAGGTCGGCCCGGACACCCTGTCCTTCGCGGCCGCCCTGAAGCACGTGCTGCGCCAGGACCCCGACACCGTCCTGATCGGGGAAATGCGGGATCAGGAGACGGTGCAGCTTGGGCTGGAGCTTTCCGAAACCGGCCACCTGACCATGGCCACCCTCCACACCTCGGACGCGGTGCAAACCATCAACCGGATAATCGACATCTTCCCCCACGGCCAGCAGGCGCAAATCCGGACCCAGCTTTCCTTCGTCCTGGAGGGCATCGTCTCCCAACAACTGCTGAAGCTGGCCAGCGGCACCGGGCGCTGCGTCGCCATGGAAATACTGATAGCCACCAGCGCCATCCGGGCCAACATCCGCGACGACAAGATCCACCAGCTTTACTCGGCCATCCAGACCGGGGCCAAGGACGGCATGATCACCATGAACGCTTCACTGGCCGAACTGGTGCGGGACGGCAAGATCACCCGGGAAACCGCCCTGGCCTGCACCAGCCGGGTAAGCGAACTGGAGGAACTGCTGGAGTCGGTTCCCGTCCGCCGGGGGAAAACCAGGGTCTGGTGAAGCCGTCCGGCGCGGGATCGGCCCCCGGCCGGCGGCTAGGCCCGGGCCGGCCTCGAAGCCGACTTACAACGCCGGTAACCGAAAGGGATTGCTCCAAAAAATAATTAAGTCGCCGCCGGCGGCGAGCCGGTATAAAATAACCAGTACGGGCCGTTGGAATCCCGGGCGTTCATTTCCAGGCCGGCCATTCGGGAAACGGAGGCTTTCGCGTGCCAAAATTCAAATATGTGGGCAAGGATTCCAACGGGGCCAAAGTCGAGGAGACCATCGAAGCCCCCAACCAGAACTCGGCCAGGCAGATGCTGAAACGGTCGGGGGTGACCGTGCTCACCATCTCCGAGGTGAAGAAAAGCATTTTCAACCTGTCCTTCGGCCAGCCCAGGGCCAGGGCCAGCACCAGCGATTTGGTGATATTCACCCGCCAGTTCTCGACCATGGTCGAAGCCGGCCTGCCGGTGGTGGAAATTCTCGACATCCTCACCGAACAGACGGACGATCCCGGCTTCAAGCTGGCGGTGGGCGACATCCGGGCCTCGGTCCGCGCCGGAAGCGACCTCTCGACCGCCATGGCGAAATACCCCAAGGTGTTCGCCCCCGTGTACATCAATTTGATCCGGGCCGGCGAGGCTTCGGGCGATCTGGACGTAATCCTGAAGCGCCTGGCCTCCTTCCTGGAAAAGAACGCCTCCCTGAAACGCAAAATCATTTCGGCCATGACCTACCCCTCGGTGTCGCTGACCCTCATCATCCTGATCACCGTCGGCCTGCTGGTTTTCATCGTCCCCCAGTTCCAGGACATCTTCAGCAAGCTGGGGGCGCAACTCCCCCTGCCAACCGTGGTGGTCATCACCATCTCCGACACCCTGATCAACAATTGGCACCTGGTTCTGGGGGCGGTGGGGGCCTTGGTCGGCCTGATAGTCTTCGCCAAGAGAACGGCCGGCGGCCGCCTGCTCCTGGACAAGCTGAAAATCAAGTCGCCGGTGGTGGGGGAGCTTTTCAAAAAGGTGTCGATCAGCCGTTTTTCCCGCACCTTCTCCACCATGCTCAAGTCCGGGGTTCCCATGCTGGGTTCGCTGGAAATCGTCGCCGGCACCGCCGGCAACGCGGTGGTGGAGGCGGCCGTGATGGAGGCGCGGGAAGCCGTCCGCCACGGCGAAACCCTGGCGGCGCCCCTGAGCGAATGCCCGGTGTTTCCCCCCATGGTGGTACGGATGATAAGCGTGGGCGAACGTACGGGAGCGCTGGAGGCGCTTCTGGAGAAGGTGGCGGATTTCTACGACGAACAGGTGGATTCGGCGGTGGAAAGCATGACCTCGATTATCGAGCCGGTCATGATCGGCATCATGGGCATTTTGGTCGGCGGCATCGTCATCGCCCTTTTCCTGCCGATCCTAGAATTGCAAAACCAGATTTGACATGCTGAAGGCGTTTTCCAAGACTTCCGGGACGATATGGACGGCCGGACGGGTGTTCATGATCCGCCTGTTCTTTTATCTTCTCGTCCTGGGCTTTTTCCTCCAATTCGTCTTTTTCGGCGATCGGGGGCGCTTGTACAATCCCCTCTCCACCATCGTTTCCATCGGGACGGTGTTCATATTCAGCCTGCTGATTCTCCTGGCCGGTTCCCGCTTCGGCCGGCTTGACGCGGCCATCGCCTCCACCTACGCGGCGGACATCATCTTGCTGACCCGCATCGTCCTGACCAGCGGCGGCTTCAGTTCCCTGTTCCTTCCCTTTTATCTCCCGACCCTCATCATGGCCTCGGCCAGCCTGCCCGGCCACCTGACCGCCATCTTCCCCTCCCTCGCCACCCTGGGCATGGCCTACATAGGCTTGGCCCATCTCCTGGACTCGGCCGGCGGGGGCTGGATTTACTCGCATCTTTATTCCCCGGGAATACTCTTGTCGCTGGGGATTTTGTCGCCCAACTCCGCCATCGCCAGCATGCTTATCCTGGCGGCGCTGTTTTTCGTGATTTCCTATATTTCCAGCCTGATCGGTTCCAGGATATTCATGCTTCACCACCGGATAAGGGAGGCCGAACAGGAATTGTCGCGCTTTTCCGCCATTTCCACCATGGCGGCCGGCCTGGCCCACGAGATCCGCAACCCCCTGGCCTCGCTACGCAGTTCCATTCAGGAAATCGGGGAAGGCTTCCCCCCCGGCGACACCCCCAATCACACCCTGGTCGGCATCGCCATTTCCGAGTCGGATCGCCTGGATCGCATCATCGGCCGTTTCCTGGACTTTTCCCGCCCGGAGGAATTAAGGCTGTGTTTCTGTCGCCTGGGCCCCATCCTCCGGGAAATCCGGACCCTGGCGCTCAAGCGGCCCGAGGCGGGGGATATTGACATCCGGCTGGATATCGGGGACGATCCGGAAGTGCAATGCGATTCGGATCGGATCCGGGAGGTATTCCTGAACCTGGCGTTGAACGCCTCCCAGGCGGCGGGGCCAAGGGGGGGGCGGTTGTCCATAACCCTGGCCGTTTCGCGCAATTCGCGGATTCCCGGGGTGGAAACGATTTTTTCCGACAACGGCCCGGGATTCGGCCGGGAAACCGCCAAAAGGCTGTTCGACCCCTTTTTCACCACCAAGGCGAGCGGCGGCGGGATGGGGCTGCCCCTGTCGCGGAAACATGTTTCCATGCACGGGGGCAATATC
Source organism: Planctomycetota bacterium (assembly GCA_031269935.1). Taxonomy (GTDB): domain Bacteria; phylum Planctomycetota; class SZUA-567; order SZUA-567; family SZUA-567; genus JAJBSZ01. Next base: position 4,503 of record JAISYL010000174.1, on the reverse strand, counting down.
GAGGCGGGAGTCAATCCCGGCGGCGGCGCCAGGTTCCGCGTCTGGCTGCCGCTGGAGCAAATCGCCTCCGCCGCGAGGCCGGACGGCCGGGAGGGAGACACCGTCCGGATAGTCAGAACGGCCTCGATCAGGAAATAGGATTCATGGCGGCGACCGGAAAAATACTTTTTGTGGACGACGACGCCAGCCTGCGTACCGTGATTGCCATCGCCCTTTCCCGCGAAGGGTACGAAATCGACACGGCCGACTGCGGCGAGCGCGCCCTGGAAATGTTCGCCGGCGCCTCCCATGACCTGGTCATCCACGACATCCGCATGCCGGGCATGAACGGACTGGAGCTTCTGGACCGCCTTCTCAAGCTCGAACCCGGCCTTCCGGTGGTGGTGATGACCGCCTTTTCCACCTGGGACGTGGCGCTGGAAGCCATGCGCCTGGGAGCCTTCGACTACATCAAGAAGCCCTTCGACAACCACGATCTGCGCCAACTGGTGAAACGCGCCCTCGCCCACGCCGCCGCCCCCGGACCGGCGGCGGAGACGGCCAGGATGATTGGCGCCAGCGCCGGGATGAAGGAAATCCTGGACATCGTCGGCCGGGTGGCGAAAACCGACAGCACGGTGCTTATCCAGGGCGAAAGCGGCTCCGGCAAGGAACTGGTGGCCGCCAGCATCCATTCCCAGTCCCACCGCCAGTCCGGCCCCTTCATGGCCGTCAATTGCGGCGGCTTTTCGGAAACGCTCCTGGAAAGCGAGCTGTTCGGGCACCTCAAGGGGGCGTTCACCGGAGCCGTGGCGAACAAGAACGGGCTGCTCCAACTGGCCGACGGCGGCACCTTCTTCCTGGATGAAATAGGGGAAACCTCCACCGCCACCCAGGTCAAGCTGCTCCGGGTGCTGGAAACCAGGACGTTTTTCCCGGTCGGCGGGGAGACCATCCGCCAGGTCGACGTCAGGTTCATCGCCGCGACCAACCGCGATCTGGCCGAAATGGTGTCGGCGGGCGCCTTCCGGGAGGATCTCTATTACCGGTTGAACATCATTCCCATCCAGGTTCCGCCGCTGCGCGAGCGCCGGGACGACATCCCGCTGTTGGCCGGCCATTTCCTTTCCCTCTACGCCAAACGGTTCAACCGGCCCGTTTCCGGCTTCACTCCCGGGGCCATGGACGCCATCCTTTCCTATGACTGGCCGGGAAACATACGGGAACTCCAGAACGCCGTCCAGCGCGCCGTGTCGCTGGCCGAAGGCAAACTGGTGAACTTCACCGACGTCTTTCCCTCCTGGACCTCCGCCCGGCGGACGAAGCCCGATTCGCCCCGGCCGCCGGCCGCGGCGGCTCCCGCCCGGTTCCTCCCGGCCGAATCGGGCTTCGACCTGGAAAAAACCCTGGCCGACGTCGAACGCGGCTATATCCGCGCCGCCCTGGAGAAAAGCGGCAACAACCTGACCCGGGCGGCGGAAATTCTCGGCATCAATTTCCGCAGCATCCGCTACCGGATAAAAAAATTGGGACTCGACCAATGACCCCGCGCTTCACGGCCGAGGCGGAAACCGACCTGCGTTCCCTCCTTCGGCTCCGCCTGCCGGACTGGAGGCGTTCCACCCTGCGCCGGCGCCTGGCCCTGGGCCTGGTTCTGCTGAATGGCGAGGCCGTCTTCCGGGACGACGTCCGCCTGGCCCCCGGGAGCGAGGTGCGGATCCTTCCCCGCCCCGAAGAAGGGGCGGGCTTTTTTCTCCCCGGCCCGGGCCGGCCGCCCCTGGCCGTACTTTACGCCGATTCGGCCCTGCTGGCGGTGGACAAGCCGGCCGGCCTCCTGTCGGTGGCGAGCGACCGGGAAAAACGGCTGACCGCCATACGCCTGCTGCGCGAATGGCTGGCCGGCCCGGGACGGGAGGATGATCGAACCCTCCATTCGGCGCACCGCCTGGATCGCGACGCCTCGGGCGTATTGCTCTTCGCCCGCGGCCTGGAAATCCGGCGCCGCCTAGCCGCCGCCTGGCCCGGCTTCGAGAAGATCTACCTGGCGGTGGTGGACGGCGTTCCCCCCCGGCCGGAGGGCGACATCGACCTGCCCCTTCGCCAGGACCGGGGACTTTTCGTTCGCCCGGCGACAGGGGGGGACGGGAAGCCGTCCAGGACCCGCTACCGCCTGCGGGAACGCCGGGGAGGGCGATCGCTCCTGGAAATCCGCCTGGACACCGGCCGCAAGCATCAAATCCGGGCTCACCTGGCCCATATCGGCTGCCCGGTGGCGGGGGATCGCCGTTACGGGGGTTCGCGGGCGCCCCGGCTGCTCCTGCACGCCGCCGAGCTTCGCCTGATCCACCCGCTGGACGGGCGGGAATTGGCGATCCGGTCCGAGCTCCCGGGAGTTTTCCGCCGGCCGGGTTCGCCTCTCCCGGAGGCGGAATTCGGCGTTTAGGGTCTGTCCATAAATAACTTATACATGTTTGGACAAGGAACCGAGTCGCGGCGGTAAATTTTCGCCCGTGGTTGGGCAAAAATTTAAAAGCGACGTTGGCGGCGCGGTGTAAACTTGTATAAATTATTTATGGACAGAGCTTAAACGGCACGATCTCGGATCTCCGGGACGGACAAGGGATCGCCGTCCGGGGTTGTTCGCGGTTTTTTTCAGCCAGAGAAAGGACGGCCATGAATCAGCGTATCGTCATTCCCGAACCCGGCAAGGTGGTGATCGAGGACGCGCCCATGCCGGAACCCAGGGAAAACGAGGCCTTGGTGAAAGTGCTTTACGGCGGCATCTGCGGATCCGACCTCGGCACCTACCGGGGGACCTTCGCCTATGTGGCCTATCCCCGGATTCCCGGCCATGAATTGGCGGTCGAGGTGGCGGAGGCTCCGGAAAATGAATTGGGGATTGCCAAGGGCCTGTTGGCCACCCTGAATCCCTATTTCAATTGCGGCAAATGCCGCCCCTGCCGGCTTGGCCGGCCCAACTGCTGCGTCGACAACCAGACCCTGGGAGCCCAGCGCGACGGCGGCTTCGTCAAGTTTTTCGCCATCCCCCTTGATCGCCTCTATCCCTCCCGCGGCCTGGGAGTCGGGGAAACCGCCCTGGTGGAGCCTTTCTGCATCAGTTACCACGGGGTCAAGCGGGCCGGCCTCCGCCCCGGGGAAAAGGTCCTGGTGATCGGGGCCGGCACCATCGGCGTCCTGGCCATGCTGGCGGCCAGGCATTTCGGGGCCGAGGCGTACGTGACCGACGTGGCGCCGGGAAAACTGGCCCACGCCGAAAAATTGGGGGCGGCCGGAACCTTCGTCAATTCCTCCCGCCGGGCGCTGGGGGAATGGACGGAACGGGTAACCTCGGGCGAGGGCTTCGCGGCGACGATAGAGGCGGTGGGCCTTCCCTCCACCTTCGTCGACGCGGTGGACGCCGCCGCCTCGGCCGGCCGGGTGGTGGTGATCGGAGTTTCCAAGCAAAACGCGCCCGACTTCAATTTCACCGCCATCCAGAAGAAGGAACTGGCCATTTTCGGCTCCCGGAACGCGCTGCGGCGGGACTTCTCCGAGGTTGTCGACCTGATGCTCGCCTCCGGCTTTTCGGCCGAAAAGCTGGTGAGCGCCGTATATGATTTCGCCGACGCCTCCGCCGCCTTCCGGGATTTTTCCGAAAAGGCCGGGGAAATGCTTAAAGTCCTGATTCGTTTTTCCTGACGCCCCCGGATTCGGCGGCGGCCGGAATCGAAAAAGCGGGACCCCCGTCCGGGGGCCCCGCCGTTTTCCGTCCTTGTTTCCCGTTTCCGGGTTTTATCCCTCCGCCTACTGGAGCAGGCTCAGGACCGACTGGGACTGGGCGTTGGCCTGGCTCACCATGCTCAGCCCCGCCTGGGAAAGCACCTGGTTCTTGACGAACTCGGTCATTTCCGAGGCCATGTCGGTGTCGCGGATGTTCGACTCGGTCTTGGTGATGTTCTCTATCGCCACCCGCAGGTTGTTTTCGTTGGTCTGGAGCATGTTGGCCTGCACCGCCCCGATAGTGGCCCGCTGTTCCGAGACGTCCGAAATCGCCTTTTCGATGATGGCCATGGCGGTGATGGCGTCGCTGGAGAGGCTGGCGACCTGTCCCCCCATCACGTCCTGGATGGAAAGCGTCCGGGTCTCGACCACCGCCTTGTTCGGGTCGAACTGCTTGGTCACCTCGATCCGCCCGAGCTGGGCCGTCGACATCGACTTCAATGAGATGACCGTCCGCTCCTGGTCGCCCGATCCCTCGCCCAACTGGAGCTGCATCCCACCCTGGAAGTTGGAGACGGTTTCGTTGGTCACGTGGTTGGCGTTGTTCAGGAGCCCGGTGAAGCCCCCGTTGTTGTCCGCGTTGGACCCCTCGTCGGAACCGGTATGGTCGTAGGCGAGGGTGAGGGAGGTGGCCTTGGTGAAGATGGAGCCTTCGTTGTAGCCCACCTGGGCCAGGGTGGTGGTGCCGGACTTGCCCGAGTTGAAGACGACGTCGGCCATGATGTCGGGAGTGGCGAGGTCGAG
>JAISYL010000142.1 GCA_031269935.1 Planctomycetota bacterium | reverse complement strand
CATGATTCCCTGGTGGAAAGTGGAATTCGGCGAGCCGGCGGCCCGGGCCGCCTACCGGGCGGTGGTGGATCGCCGCCTGACCATGGGACCCCTGACGGCGGAATTCGAGAGGCGGCTGGCCGAAATCCTGGGGGCGCCCCACGTGGTTTCCGTCTCCAGCGGCACCGCCGCCCTGACCCTGGCCCTGCTGGCGGCCGGGGTAGGCCCCGGGGACGAGGTGATAGTTCCCAACCGGACCTGGATTTCCACCGCCCACGCCCCGAAACTGCTGGGGGCCGAAGTGGTCCTGGCCGAGGTGGAGCCGGACAAGCCGCTGCTGTCCCCGGCCGCCTTCGCCGCCGCCCTCACCTCCCGGACCAAGGCGGTGATTCCCGTCCACCTTAACGGCCACCTGGCCGACATGGAAAGCATTAACGCCATCGCCGAAGCCCGGGGGGTGACCGTGATCGAGGACGCCTGCCAGGCCATGTTTTCGTGTTTCCCCGACGGCGAAGCGGCGGGGACGAAATCCTTCGCCGGCTGCCTTTCCTTTTCCATCGGCAAACCCATTTCCTGCGGCCAGAGGGGGGCGGTGATCACTTCCAGCCCCGAAACCGCCCGAAAATTGATCCTGGCCCGCACCCATGGCACCGCCGATGTCACCATGGCCCGCTGGGAAGGGTTGGGAGGCAATTTCCGCTTCTGGGATCTGCCGGCGGCGGTGGCCCTGACCCAACTCGACCGCTTCGAAGAGCGGAAGGAGGCGGTTCTCCGGCTCCGGCGGCGCTATGAAGAGGGATTGGCCGGCTTGAAACGGATTCGCCCGCTGGCGGAAGGCCCAAGCGGGGGGGAAGTCCCCATTTACGCCGAATGCCTGGGCGAACGCCGGGAGGAATTGCTGGAATTCCTCGCCGCCCGGGGCATCCAGGCCCGGCCCCATTACGCCGACTTGAACACGGCTCCCCAGTTTTCGGCCCGGAATCCCGGACCTTATCCGAATTCCCGCCTATACGCGGGGGAAGGCTTGACCCTGTCTTCGGGGCCGGATCGGACGGAAGAGGAATTGACGGCGGTATTCGCCGCTTTGAACGAATGGGAAGAAAAGCCCTTATGAACCCCGACCGCCCGGAAAAACGTCGGCCGGAGGAGCCCCGCCCTTGCCGCCTCTGTGGCGGCGAGACCGCCCTTTTTCTGGACTTGGGACTCCAATGGCCCAGCGAGCCCTTGTGGCCGGAACCGGTTCCCCCGGTTCCGGATCGGCGGCATCCGCTTCGCCTGGACGCCTGCCGCCTCTGCGGCTTCGTCCAAATCCCCGATCCCCTGTCTCCAGAACTTATCTATCCGGACGCCGGCCTGGAAATGACCTCCTGGAAAAACCTGCCCCAAACCGGCTGGCAGGTGGATTTGCTGAAGCGGGAGTCGCCCCTCGACGCCAACCTGGTCGAAATCGGCTGCAACGACGGGCATTTCCTGGCCGCTCTGCGGGATGCCGGTTTTTCCCGGCTGGCGGGGATTGAGCCCAGCCGGGTGTCCGGTCCCCTTGCCAGGGGAAAGGGGTTCGAGGTGCGGGAGGGATTCGCCACTCCGGCGGCGGCGAAGGAATTGGTCGAAGTCCGCGGCAAATTCGACTTGGCGGCGGCCAAGCATGTGTTTGGGCATATCCCCGACTTGCCCGGCTTTTTTTCCTGCCTGGATACGCTGCTGACGCCGAAGGGGAAACTGTTCCTGGAAATTCCCGATTTCTCGGTCGCCCTGGCCGCCGCCGACTGTTCGCTGATTTACGAGGAATTGGTTGGCCACTTCACCTCCGACACCCTCCGCTTCATCCTGGCGCACTTTGGCTACACGATCTTGATTGAACAAAAATTCCCCTGCAACGGGGGACTAATCGAGATATTGGCCCGGCGTTCCCCGAATCCGCCCCATCCTCCTCCCTTTCCGGCGATTCCCGCCGCCCTGGCGGATTTCTCCGGCCGGGCCCGGGATTACGCCGGCCGGCTTGGGGATCGGCTGGAGTCGTTCCAGAGCCGGGGCTGGCCGGCGTTTTTTTTCGGAGCGGGCATGCGTTCGGCCGCCCTATTGAACGGATTCGGCCTGGCGCCCAAAATCACCGCCCTGCTGGACGACAATCCCGCCAAGCAGGGGCGCTATTACCCGGGCTGCGGCCTTCCCATCCTCGCTCCCGAGGCGGCGGCGGAAAAATACGGCGCCGGCGGGAAAAAACTGTTCCTTTTGGCGGTCAGCAATGAAAACGAGGAAAAAGTGGTTCAAAGAATCAAGCGGTTGTTCGCCGGGGAGGTTTTGTGCGCCTCCGTCCTCGGCCCCGGGGATCGGGAAAAGGAGCTTGCCGGTCCGCGGTCGGGGATTGACGAGGAAGGACATTGATGGGGGCGGCGGAACCCGGCTCCCACGCCATCCGGGAGCCCCGCCGAGGCCTAGCCGCCATCCTGGCCGAATCGCGGAAGCCGCTGGTCCTGGACGAGGTGGAACTGCCGGAAAGCCTGGCCTGCGGCCAGGTCCTGGTAAAAATCCTCCATTCCGGGATTTGCGGCTCGCAACTCGGGGAAATCGACGCGGTCAAGGGCCCGGACCGGTTCCTCCCCCACCTTCTTGGGCACGAGGCCTCCGGCCGGGTGCTGCAAGGCGGTCCGGGGGTGACCCGGGTGAAGGCGGGCGATCTTTGCGTCCTCCACTGGCGCCGGGGGCCGGGAATCGAGGCCCCGACCCCGGAATATCGCTGGCGGGGCCGGCCCTGCCACGCCGGCCGGGTAACCACCTTTTCCCAATACTCGGTGGTTTCGGAAAACCGCCTGACTCCGGTGGAGGCGGACCGCGATCCGGCCATGCTGCCGCTCCTGGGCTGCGCCGTCACCACCGGCTTCGGGGTCGTGGCCAATGACGCCGGCGTCAAAATCGGGGAATCGGTCGTCGTCTTCGGCGCCGGCGGGGTGGGCCTGACCGTCATCCAGGCCGCGGCCATGGCCGGAGCCTGGCCGGTAATCGCCGTCGATCTTTTCCCCAACCGCCTGGAACTGGCTTCCCGCCTCGGCGCCACCCACGCGGTTGACGGCCGGGACGGGGGCGGGCCGGCCGGCCGCCGCCTGCTGGCGCACTGCGGCCAGGGGGAGGGGGCCGACGTCTGTATTGACAACACCGGCGACAGCCGGATAATCGGCCAATGCTACGAGTTGGCCAATCCCGGCGGCCGGGTGGTCCTGGTGGGGGTTCCCCGTTCGGAGGATCGGGTGAGCCTCGCCACCCTTCCCCTCCACTTCGGGAAAAGCCTGGTCGGCTCGCATGGGGGCGGCGCCAACCCGGAAATCGACATCCCCCGGTACCTCCGCCTGTTCCGGGCGGGCAAGCTAGATTTGGCGGGGCTGGTCGGGGAACGCCATCCCCTGGCCGACATAAACGAAGCCTTGGAACGGATGCGCTCGGGCGCCTCCGCCGGCCGTTCCTTGATTGAATGCCATCCGGGCCGGTAAGGGCCGGCGGATCGCTGCGGGCGGATCGCCGGCCGCTTTCGGGACCGTGGACCGACGCTGTTTTTCATGGCGGTATACTGGAATTGACTCTGAAGGGAGGCGCCGATGCGGCTGGATGAATGGACGGCGAAAAGCGTTTCGCGGGTTATCGGGGAGGCGCGAAAAACCGGGTGTACGTTGCGGAGCCTTTTTTCGGCGCGCGGCTGGAATCGCGTCGCCGTTTACGGTGCCGCCAAAATCGGCGCGACTCTATACGATGAACTCGCGCTCGAGGGAATCCCGGTCGCTTTCATCGTCGATAAATACAAAAACCCGCTTCTTTCGCCATCCGTGGAAATCGTGCATCCCGATGAGATTCGTGATCGGAAAGACTATGACGTGATGGTGAATACCGCTCTTACTTCAAGGAATGAAGTGGATCTTTTTTTGCGCCAAATCGGCGCGCCGGCCCAAGTCGATATCGAGGATCTATTGGAGCTTCTGGCGGAGTGCGCCGATTCCCAATCCGTTCGGGATATCCACGAGAAGGAAAGTGAAAAGCGGCTGCGGTACCTGGCGCAGGCGCATTTCAATGCCCTCGAACGGCGAATCTCGGAGTTGGAGTCCAGGACCCGGGCGATTCTCAACAATCAATTCTCCTTGCTGAATCCGCCCGAAAAATCGCTGATTCTCGATTCATCCGGTCAAGGCGTCGATTTCGTCACTTTATACAGAACCGGCCAGGGGAGGTATTGCTTCACGCCTCCGGATCCGAAAACAACCCGGAAAAGGCGCCTTTTTATAAACACCATTCCCAAAAGCGGGACCTATTTCACAGCCGCCGTTTTCACCAACCTGGGATATGCCTCATGTGGCGTGCATGCTTTGAATGAGACAATCTTGGACCACCGCGCCGTTCCCCTTATGCGTGATCTGCCCGGTTTCGATCCTAACGCTCTGAAACCGGCCTTGCCGTTTCATGTCGCGACGCGATTTGTCCTTCCCGGACAATTCCTCGTTTTGCACGTTGATGCGCGGGCGTTGCGAAAAGCCCAATTGAAGGATCCGATTCTTTCCGTCGTCCGCGACCTACGGTTTGTCCTTATTTCGTCGGCAAGATTTTGTTATAAGTTAGGGCGCATTTCAAATTCCGCCCCGCTGTCCTCGTCTCTCGCTGAATGGGGACGCGATTCTATCGGCAGTTGGATCCCGAATATTAAAAGCCTGCTTATACTGCTTCCCCAAACCTTGCCGGTGCGGTTCGAAGAGCTTGTTTCCCCCAGTGTTGATAGTGTCTCCGTAAAAAGCATCGCTTCCGCCGGCGAATGCACTCCTGAAGAGGCGGTACTCGCCATTCAAAAAGTAAATGGAACCGATACCCGCACATGGTCCGGCAAAAATACGACGCTGGAGGAATGGTGGTCGGAGGAACTGGAAGAACTGTTTGTTGCGAGAGGATTCGATGTCCTCAACGAGTGCCTGGGGTATCCCCGAACCTATTCGGCTGAATCGTATCCAAACGGTGTTCCGGTGATCAAGGATATTTTTACGACCGAGTTAATGCAGAGAGAGAGAGAGAGAGAGAGAGAGAGAGAGAGAGAGAGAGAGAGAGAGAGAGAGAGAGAATAAATGGATGACACAACGCATATCCTCGCCCTTCTCGAAGCCGAGGCCATCCACATTTTCCGCGAAACCGCCGCCGGTTTCGAAAAACCGGTTCTTCTCTATTCCATCGGGAAGGACTCCACCGTCCTTCTCCACCTGGCGCGGAAAGCGTTTTATCCGGCCCCGATTCCCTTCCCGGTCCTGCACGTGGACACCACCTGGAAGTTCCGGGAGATGATTTCCTTCCGGGAACGGAAGACCCGGGAATACGGGGTGGAGCTCCTGGTGTACACCAACCCGGCCGGGAAGGAGCAGAACGTCACCCCCTTCACCTACGGCTCGGCCCGCTACACCGACATCATGAAGACCGAGGCCCTGCGGCAGGCGCTGGACAAGTACGGTTTCGACGCCGCCATCGGCGGGGCCAGACGGGACGAGGAGAAGTCGCGGGCCAAGGAAAGGATCTTTTCCGTCCGCTCGCCCGGGCACCGCTGGGACGCCAGGAGCCAGCGGCCGGAACTTTGGCGCCTCTACAACACCCGCCTGGGGCCGGGGGAGACCATGCGGGTGTTCCCCCTCTCCAATTGGACCGAACTGGACGTCTGGGAATACATCCTGGCCGGGGGCCTGGAAGTGGTGCCGCTCTATTTCGCCAAAGAACGGCCGGTGGTGCGCCGGAGCGGAACCTGGATAATGGTCGACGACCCGGAGCGGATGGTTTTCGAGCCGGGGGAAGCGCCGGCCATGAAGATGGTGCGTTTCCGGACCCTCGGCTGCTGGCCGCTCTCGGGCGCCATCGAGTCGTCCGCCGCCTCGGTGGGGGAGATTGTCGGGGAGATTCGGCAAGCCCGGCATTCGGAGCGGCAGGGGCGGCTCATCGACTCGGACCAGGCCGGCTCCATGGAACGGAAGAAACAGGAGGGCTACTTTTGACGTCCCCGATTCTCCGGGTTCTAAGTTGCGGCAGCGTGGACGACGGCAAGAGCACCCTGATCGGACGCCTGCTCCACGATTGCGACGCCCTGTTCGAGGATCAACTGGCGCTCCTTGAACGAGAGCGGACCCCCGAGGGCCTGCCGGACTTTTCCCGCCTTCTGGACGGACTTTTGGCCGAACGGGAACAAGGCATCACCATCGACGTGGCCTACCGCACCTTCCGCACCGCCGGCCGGCGGTACCTGTTGGCGGACGCCCCCGGCCACGAGCGGTACACCCGGAACATGGCGACCGGCGCCTCCCGGGCGGACGTGGCGCTCCTTCTTCTGGACATCACCCGGGCGGCCGGGGGACTGCTGCCCCAGACCATCCGGCATACCGTCATCGCCTCGCTGATGGGCGTTCCCGACATCATCGTGGCGGTGAACAAAATGGATTGTTGCGGTTACGACCGGCTTGCCTTCGGCAAGGTGGAGGCCGAATACCGGTCGCGCCTCGCCAATCTTCAAGAAAAATTCCGATCGGTGCGTTGCGTGCCGGTCTCCGCCCTCCGGGGGGACAATGTCCGCCGGCGAAGCGAAAACATGCCCTGGTACGAGGGGGAGACGATTTTCGACCTGCTGGAGACCCTGGAGCCGCCGGCCGCCGGCGAGCGGCCCTTTTGCCTGCCGGTGCAATGGGTGGCCAGGGCGGCGAACTTTCGGGGCTTGGCCGGCACGGTGCTCTCGGGCTCGGTCGAGGCGGGGAAAGAGGTGCTGCTCCTGCCCTCGGGACAAAAGAGCCGGGTCCGCCGCCTTGTCGCCCTGGAAGGCGATCTCCAAAAAGCCGAAGCGGAGAAGGCGGTTTGCCTGCGACTGGAGGACGACCTGGACGTGGGGCGGGGGGAATTGGCGGTCGACCCGGAGGCTCCTCCGGAAACGGCCGACCAACTGGCCGCCCGGGTGGTCTGGCTTAACGACCCGCCCTTGGTGGCCGGCCGCACCTTCGTTTTCCGGCTGGGAACCTGCGAGCGCCTGGCGACCATCGGCGAACTTTCGGCGAAGCTGGATGTCCATACGCTCCGGGAACAGGCGGCCCGGGAATTGAAGCCCAACGACGTCGGGCGGATAAAACTCTCCCTGGATCGGCCGGTTCCCTTCGTCCCCTACCGGGAAAGCCGGGATTTGGGCGCCTTCCTCCTGGTGGACCGCCTCGGGGGCAACACCGTCGGGGCGGGAATGATCGAACTGGCCCTCCGGCGCAGCCACACGGTGTTCTGGCACGATTTCGATCTGGACCAGACGGCATACGCGGCCCAAAAGGGGCAAAAGCCCCGGACGCTCTGGTTCACCGGCCTGTCCGCCTCCGGCAAGTCCACCGTGGCCAACCTGACGGCGAGGCTCCTCCACGCCCGGGGCCGGCACGTGTACATCCTGGACGGCGACAACCTGCGCCACGGCCTGAACCGGGATCTGGGCTTCGCCGAAAGCGACCGGGCCGAGAACGTGCGCCGGGCGGCCGAAGTGGCGCGGCTGATGGTTGACGCCGGGCTGATCGTGCTCGCCGCCTTCATTTCCCCCTACCGGGAGGACCGCGCCGCCATCCGCGACCGCTTCCGGCCGGGGGAGTTTGTGGAAATCTTCGTCGACACCCCCCTGTCGGTCTGCGCCCAGCGCGATCCGAAGGGGCTCTACGCCCGGGCCCTCGACGGAAAGCTGCCGAACTTCACCGGGGTCACCGCTCCTTTCGAGCCGCCGGAAAACCCCGATCTTCGCCTCGACGGCCAACTTCCCCCGGAACGCTTGGCGGAAACCGTGGTCGATTTCCTTGAAGGTGACAACCCGCGAAAAATCTTGACCCCTTTTCCGAATGGGAAAACGAAATAAAAAATCCCGGCCGCTCGGAGTGCTCGTGGACGACGCCACCGTCAAGACTTTGCCGCAAATGGAATTCAAGGGTATTCCCCTTCGCAATTTGCGGGAAACCCTGAACGATGCTCGCGATATTCCGATAGTGGTGATTGGACGCGGTATAAATATGTAGCACTTATTTTTTATTTTGGGGCGGGCCCTAATCCGCCGGGATATCCGGGAGAAAGGCCAATGCAATGGGATTGCCATATTTATGCATGAACATGGTTGTCGACCTGGTAAAACGCCTGGACAATCGCCGGACGGAGAAGCCGTTGAGGGTGGCCATGTTCGGTTATCAGGAAACTTTTTTGTCTCTCGCCGAAGCAAAGGCGCTGGTTGACAAGGCGACCGGCGAGGGGATGTATACGGAAGCGGGGGCGGAAAGCGCTTCGTCGTTGATGCTGAACCTTACCTCTTGGAAGCCGAACTATGGACTTAACGCCGTTCCCGTTTCCGAAGCCGGGGCTTTATTGACCCCGGAAGGGAGGAAAAGGCATGGCATAGACGAAAATATCGATCCGGCAAGAATTTTGCAATCAAATCAACAAGGCGAATTGTTATGGTCATTTGAAACATTCGCCCTTTTCCGGAATTTTGGATGTCATTGCGAAGCATTCGATCTGATCCCTATTTCGGCGTGGAAACCCTGGTAGATCTCAATCATCCGGTGAGGAAGGCTTACCACAATCGTTTCGATCTTGTTGTCGACGGCGGCACCACCGAACATTGCTTCCGGCCGGACGAAGTGTTGTCGAATGCCGCCCGCATGGCAAAACCCGGAGGCATAATAATACGGGCGCATCTCATTTTTGTTATGCCGTTTTCGTCCAAAGTTCGTCCCAATCTCCATTCCTGCGCGCCAATTCCAAGGCGAGCAGATTTCCTTCTCCCGACCTGCTCCAGAACTGTCCG
>JAISYL010000184.1 GCA_031269935.1 Planctomycetota bacterium | reverse complement strand
CTCAATCCTCCCAGGGGCCGTCCGGCCCCACCAGGATATTGTCGATCAGGCGGACGCCCCCGATTTTCACGGCCCCGGCAATCAAGGCCAGGTCGTCCAGTTTCTCCACCGCCTCCAGGGTTTCCGGCGAGACGATCTCCAGATAGTCGAGTTCGATTTCGCTGTCCATAAGAATGCGCTGCCCCATGGCGTTGGCGAGGAGATAGGGATCCGTTTCCCCTTCGCGAATCAATTTCCGCCCCAATTCCAGGGCCCGGCGCAAGGCCAGGGCCCGCGGCCGGTATTGGGGGGGGAGGTTGCGGTTGCGGCTGGACATGGCGAGGCCGTCGTCCTCCCTGACGATGGGGCAGACGATGATTTCAACCGGAAAATTCAGATCCAGGACCATCCGCTGGATCACCACCGCCTGCTGGGCGTCCTTCTGGCCGAAGTAGGCCCGGGTGGGCCGGACCAGGTTGAAAAGCTTGGCCACCACCGTGGTCACCCCCCGAAAATGGCCCTGCCCCCGCGACATCCCGCACAACCCGCGGGTCAAGCCGTGGACCATGACCGAAGTCTGGGACCGGGGCGGATACATTTGTTCCGCCCCGGGATGAAACACGATGTCGACCCCGGCGCTTTTCGCCGCCGCCAAATCCTCTTCCCAGGTGCGGGGATAGCTGTCGTAGTCCTCCTCCGGGGAGAACTGGGCCGGATTGACGAAAATGGAAACGACGGTGACCCCGTTTTCCCCGGCCGATCGCCGCATGAGGGAAAGGTGCCCCTCGTGCAGGGCCCCCATGGTGGGGACCAGCCCGCTCGACCGTCGGCCGGCCGCCAGCTCCGCCGCCGCCTCCCGCATTTCCTCCAGGCTCTCGATAATCCGCATGTGGGTTCCTTTGCGTTTAGGGCTCGTCCATAAATGACGTTTACCTTGGGGCGCGGCGGTTCATTGCCCGCATGGCGCTTTCATGCCGAAGTCGCGGATTTTATTTATTTTCGCGCCCTTATACGACTTCCGGCAGGAGATCGGCGAAGGACCCGGCGATGAAGTCGGGCTTGATCGGCCAGCCGCCGGGATCCATTCCTCCCCAGGCGACCAGGGCGGTGGCGGCGCCGGCCGCCCCGCCGCAGCAAATGTCGTATTCGGCGTCGCCGATGAACACGGTTTCCCCGGGCCGGCTTCCCAACCGGCGCATGGCCAGCCGGGCCGGCTCCGGATCCGGCTTGCTTCGCGCCGTGTCCTCCGGGGTGATCAACTGGGAAAAATGGCGGGCCAGTCCCAGCGCCTCCAGAAACAATTCCAGGCTCTTCCGGCGGCGGGAAGTGACCACCGCCAATTTTTTTCCGGCGGCCGCCAATTCGGCCAGCCCTTCCCCGACGCCCGGAAAAGTTCCCAGGAAGTCCCGCCAATTGTCCAGCATGTATTCGCTGTAGGCCCTTTCCGCCCGGGCGTAATAGGCTTCGCCCCGGCCCTCGCCCAGGATGAGGGGGAGCTGGACCGGTACCGGCAGCCCCACCGTCCTTTCGAGGAAGGGCCGGGGCGGCATCTCCGCGCCCATGACCTCTCCCATCCGCATGAAGGAGCGGTAGATCAGTTCGCGGGTGTCGATGATGGTGCCGTCGGCGTCAAAAAGGTAGGCGGCGAACGACTTCATGGCGGCTGCCGATCCTTTCCAGGAGTTCGCCCGGGGTCAGCCCGGTACCGGGGTGGATCGCCCCGGGATCCAGTTCCGCCAGCGGCAGCAGGGCGAAAGCCCTCTCCGCCAGGCGGGGATGGGGGATGACCAGGTCCGGGGTGGACAGGACAAGCCCATCCCACAGGAGGATGTCCACGTCTATTATCCGCGGTCCCCAGCGAACCGGTTCGTTCTCGCGCCGGCGGCCGATTTCCCGTTCCAGCCCCTGAATCGAAACGAGAAGCCTGGCCGGCGCCAGGACGGTTTCAATCAGGCAGCCGGCGTTGAAGTAATCTTCCTGGCCGGCGGGCCCCCCGGCCGGCCGGGTTTGGAAAATGCCCGCCGCCCTCAGCAGCCGGCAGCCCGGCAGGGAGGCGATTCCGTCCCGGGCGGCCCGCAGGTGGGCCGCCCGATCCCCAAGGTTGGAGCCCAATCCCAGGAACACCCGCGGGGCGGGGGGGAGGGGCGGCCCGGTCAAGCCGGTCCCTCCTTCCCGCCTTCCCTTCCGGGGCCCGGGAAGCGGTTTTCGGTCCCGGCCAGGATCCGCGAGATGTTATGCCGGTGGCGGACGAATATCATCGCCGCCAGGGCCAGGGCTAGGAGGGACAAGGGCAGATTTTCCCCCAGCGGATCGGGATGGAGCCAGAAGACGGCCGCGACCAGGACCAGGCTGGAGAGCATGGATCCCAGCGAGGTGTAGCGCCAAATCGCCACCACGGCGACGAAGGCGGCCAGGGCGGCGGCGAAGGGCCAGGGCATCAGCCCCGCCACCGCCCCGGCGGAAGTGGCGACTCCCTTGCCGCCGCGGAAAAGGAGCCAGACGGGAAAATTATGGCCGGCGACCGCCCCGGCGGCGGCCAGGATGCCCGGAAGGGGGGGCGTCAAGCCTCCGCCCAGCCAGGGCGCCAATCCAAGCACCGGAATCAGCCCCTTGCCGAAATCGCAGGCGAAGGTGGCGAGACCGCACTTCCAGCCGCATAGCCGCCAGACGTTGCTGGCGCCGATATTATGCGAACCCGCCCGGCGCACGTCCCGTCCGGCCGCGAGCCCGATCAGCAGGCCGAAGGGAATGGAACCGGCGAGATAGGAAAAAACGGCGAGCGCCATCATCAGGCCGTTCCCGGTTCGAAATCCAGTCCGATGTCGACCGACCCCGGCGCGTGGGTGAGGCTCCCCACCGAAATCCGGTCGACCCCGCTGGCCGCCGCCGCCGCCGCGGTTTCCAGGCCAATCCCCCCCGAAGCCTCCAGTTGGGGGCGCCTGAGGCCCAGTTCGGCGGACAGCCGCCTGGCGGCCGCCACCGCTTCGGCCAGGGCGGGCGGGGCCATGTTGTCCAGCAGGATGTAATCGGGTTCGGCCCGCAAGGCCTCCTCAAGCTGCCCGGGGGTGTCCACCTCCACCATTATCGGCAGGGGGGACTTTTCCCGGGCGGCCCGCACCGCCCCGGCCGGGCCGCCGAAGGCGGCCAGATGGTTGTCCTTTATCAAAATCATGTCGTAGAGGCCCAGGCGGTGGTTCCGGCCGCCCCCGGCCCGCACCGCCAGCTTGTCCAGGAGGCGGTGCCCGGGGACGGTTTTGCGGGTGTCGTAAATTTCCGCCCCGGTTCCGGCCACCCGGCGGACGAATTCGCGGGTCAGGGCCGCCACGGCGCACAGGCGCTGGAGCAGGTTCAGGGAAATCCGCTCCCCCATGAGAATTATCCGGGCGTCGCCCTGGATGTCGAGAAGGCCGTCGCCGGGGGAGAAGCTTTCACCCTCGGCCTTCAGGATCCCGAGGCGGACCGCCCCGGGGTCCCCGGCGAATCTTTCCCCCAGCAGGAAGAACAGCCGCCGCACCGCTTCGGTTCCGGCCATGACTCCGGCGGCCCGGGCGGTGAAGCGGGCCCGGGCCGTCCGCGGCCGGGGGAAGAGCGCCATGGTGGTGGCGTCGCCCGGGCCGACGTCCTCGTCGATGGCGAGGTTGAGCAGCCGATCCAGCAGTTCCCGGGAGCCGGGAGCGCCGGCCGTCGCGGATTCCTCCATGTTTCAGCGCCTTTCCTCGTCGCCGGAGCCGTTTTTCCGTCCCCAGCCCAATTTTACCCTGAGCATTTCATACTTGGCGGTACCGGGGGAAAGAAAAGCGACGGGCGAGGACGACATCCTCACCTCGAGCCTTTCCTCCCCCTCCATTTCCAGGCAGGGCCGGCCGTCGGCCAGCAGTTCCACCGGGCGATCGTTGAAATGCTCCAGGCTGACGGTTTCCCCGGGATCCAGCACCAGGGAGCGGTTGGCCAGTTGATGGGGGCAGATCGGGGCCAGGATTATGGCCGCGAGTTCCGGACTGGCCACCGGCCCGCCGGCCGCCAGGGCGTAGGCGGTGGAGCCGGTGGGGGTTCCCACCACGATGCCGTCGCCCCGGATGTCCATGAGCCGTTCCCCGTCCACCCGTACCGCCAGGGGCAGGAGCCGGCCGGTTAGGCGGGAGGCGAGGACGAATTCGTTCAGGGCGAGGCGGCGCCAGCGCCGGCGGGGGGATACGAGGTTCCCCTCCACCCGCATGCGCAGGCTCCGGCGGAGGTCGCCCGCCAGGGCCCGGCGGACGAGGCGGGGGAAGCTGTCCGGGGGGTTCTCGGCGAGGTAGCCGAGCCGGCCCAGGTTGAAGGCGAGGACGGGGGGGGGCTCCTCCCCCAGGGCGGCCACCGCGCCCAGCACCGTGCCGTCGCCGCCGAAAACCGCCGCCAAATCCGGGGGCGGATCGGCCAGGTTTTCGCCCCGGCGGACGGAGAGGCGGACGTCGAGGGCGAGCCGTTCCGCCTCCCGCCGGGCCTCGGCGGCCAGGCGCAGGGACTCGGGCTTGTCGGGATTGGCGACGATGACGAGGCGGGCCAAGCTCACCGCTCCTTCCCCGGGATGCCCCTGACGCCGGCGGCGATGGCCCCGAGCGCCACCGAATAGTCGCCCAGCTGGGTCAGGACTATCCGGGTGTCCCTGAAGGAGGCTTCGGGGAACACCCTTTTCCTGGCCGCCTCCTTGACCTTGGGAAGCAGTTCCCTGCCCAGCGCCTCGAACACCCCGCCGCCGATGACGATGAGGTCGGGCCCGAAAATCGTGATGTAGGAGGCGATGCCGACCCCCAGGTAATGGGCCGATTCGTCCAGCGTCTCCACCGCCACCGGATCGCCCGCCCGGTAGGCCTCCTGCAGGAGGGAGGCCTTGACGTTGGCGAAGTTGGCGTCGGGAACCAGTTGGGTCAGGAGGCTCTTCCTCCCCTCGAAAAATATTTCCCAGGCCATGCGCCTGGCCATCCCGGTCTTGGAGGTGTAGGCCTCGAGGCAGCCCTTGTGGCCGCAGCCGCAGAGCCGCCCGCCTTCCTGGACGATGATGTGGCCAAGCTCCGCCGCCATGCTGTTTTCCCCGACGATCAGCCGGTCCCGGAAAACGATCCCCCCGCCCAGGCCGGTGCCGACGAAGAAGCCGATCAGGGTTTTCGCCCCCTTGCCGGCCCCGAACACGTATTCGCCGTAGGTCCCGGCGTTGCAGTCGTTCATGCCCGAGCAGGGGCGGCCCAGCAGGCCCTCCATGGTTTTCAGGAAGGGGGCGTTCCTCCAGCCCGGCAGGTTGGAGGCGCCGGGGGTGGTTCCGTCCGGCAGGAGCGGCATGGGAAGGCCGATGCCGACCGCCGCCAGCCGCCCCAATTCCAGGCCCTCCAGTTCCGCCGCCTCGCGCAGGGTGGCGGCGGCGCGCTCGCACACGCTCTTGAAGCCGGTGTCGCCCCGGGTCTTCTTCTTGGCGGTGGAGATCACCCCGCCGTTTTCGTCCGCCACCAGGGCGAGGATTTTGGTGGCGCCGATGTCGATGCCCCCGTACAGGCGATCCATTCTTCTTTTGGGCATGTCGGCCCCTTTCGGGCAATCGGACCCGGACCGGCCGCCGGAGCCGTTCCCGGAATCCTATCAAACCCGGGGGCGCCCGCCAAGCTTTTTGTCCGGGGGCCGGAGGTAATCGGCTTGAAAAAAAAACGCCGTGAGGTATTATAAGGCCATATAGGAAAAATCGCGGGGCCGTACCTCCCCGGCCGGGGGGGCCGGCGTTTCTTCGGCGAAGAAGGGAGGCCACATGTCCACCTCGGTCGGCGGGGTAATCGAGGGATCCTATTATTACAAGGTCATCCGCAAAATCGCCGACGGCGGCATGGGCAGCGTCTACGAGGTGGAGCAGCACGGGGCCGAGGGCTTCGTCAAGCGCATGGCCCTGAAGACCATAATCCCCCGCTACACCAACAACAAGGAATTCGTCGACATGTTCATCGGCGAGGCCAAGCTGGTCGGCAACCTGGT
This sequence comes from Planctomycetota bacterium, assembly GCA_031269935.1. GTDB lineage: Bacteria > Planctomycetota > SZUA-567 > SZUA-567 > SZUA-567 > JAJBSZ01. The sequence goes on along the minus strand of JAISYL010000184.1, from coordinate 776 downwards.
GCATCCCAACATCGTCCAGATCTACCAGTTGGGGCGGACGAACGAGGGCTTCTTCATCGCCATGGAATTCATCGACGGGATAAACCTGGAACAGTTCCTCATCCGGCATTTCGACCTGAAGCGGAAAATCCCCCTGGACATCGCCACCTTCATCGCCAGCCGGATTTGCCGGGGCCTGGAATACGCCCACACCAAGACGGACGCCCAGGGGCATCCCCTCAACATCGTCCACCGGGACGTCTCGCCCAAGAACATCCTCATCAACACCGAGGGGGAGTGCAAGCTCACCGATTTCGGCATCGCCAAGGCCAGGAACTACATGGAGCAGGACGAGGAGCGGGTGCTCATGGGGAAGGTCGAGTACATGTCCCCGGAACAGGCGGACTACCGGGTGACCGACGCCCGGAGCGACCTGTTCTCCCTGGGCATCGTCTATTCCGAGCTCCTTACCGGGAACAACGGGTTCGTGGGATCCAACACCAACGAAACCCTGGAAAGGGTGAAGCGGGCCGAATTGCCCCACATCGAGCGGGAACGGGGGGACATTCCCCCGGAAATCGTGAGGATTGTCAACAAGGCGTTGCAGAAGAGCCCGGTCCAGCGCTACCAGAGCGCCACCGACATGGTCTACGACCTTGAATACCAGATGTACTCCCGGGGCTACGGGCCGACCATCGCCTCCTTCGCCAAATACACGGCCGAACTCTTCCCCCGCCACAATTTCGCCGCCTCCAAGTTCACCCCCCTGAACAAGGAAGTGGAGGGGTGAGGGGGGG
>JAISYL010000166.1 GCA_031269935.1 Planctomycetota bacterium | reverse complement strand
CACCTGGAGATGCCGGAATGGTGTGGTTGGCCGGTGGTCCGATCATAGCCGGCGTGTCCGTAGGTTGGGTGGCCTCCGGCGAAGGGGAATCCGGTCGGCCGGGCGGCTCGGCAAGCGCCGGAGTCTCCGCCCTAGCCGGGGTTTCCCGGCTTTGGGGAGGTTCCCGATTGGGTTCGGCTATTGGAGGCGTCTTTTCCAGAGGCCAAGCTTTATCGGGCAATCTGGATTGGCCCGGCTGCGCGTTCGGTTCGGAAATTGACGGTTCTGGAATAGCGGATGCCCGGGGTTCGCCCCGTGATTCCGTTCGTTCAGTTGTTTGCCTGGATTTTCCGGCCGGCGCGGGCGGTGGAACATCCGGGGAAGGTACCGATCCAGCGAAAATCCAGATAACCATAAGAAGGGCGAGAGCGGTAATGTGCGCCGCCAAGCGTGTTTTGATGCCTATTCTGCTGCGCATACGATTTCCCCGGTTGATCTCCGGAAGGGATATGCCAACTTTCCGGCATCTCATGCCCAAAGACAATTAATTTACGTCCGGCCGCTCCGGCTCGGCAGCGGGGGTTGGATTACGGCGGCGGGCGGAATTCGCCTTGGCGCCCCAAGCCGGGGAAGTTGCCGGCCCTGGATCCATTATGATAACGGTTAAGGGTCTGTTTTTGCAAGCGCTTTCTTCGGCTTGACGTTTAAAGGAAATCGAGCGGCGGTTGGTTATATTTCCTTTAAACGTCAAGCGCTTTTGTTTCAATGGGTTGATTTTTGTCAAGCCGGGTTGAAACCATGAATTTTAAACATCGGCCAAAGCTTTGAATCCGAAAATTAATTCGCGGTTGCATAAAAATGATGGCGTATTTATAATGACCCTTCTTTCTCCGTTACGGTTGGCGGTCACCGAAGCGAGGCGAGGAAGGTATGTTGCTCCGATATGGCAAGTAATGGAAAAACTCCCGGCCGATCCGGATTGGTTCTAGACCCGCCCGCCTTCGCGCCGCCGCTGGAAATGCGCGAAGCTTACCTCCGCCGCCGCCGGGACGAACTTGGAGAATTGCGGCAAGGCGCCGGGCGCGGCGATTGGCTGTTGGTTAGGATCACGGCCAATCATGTGCGGGGGACCGGAGCCATGTACGGGTTTCCCGATATCGGGTCGGCGGCGGACAAATTGGCGGATGCCTTGCAGAACGAGGACTCCGGTTGCCGGGATTGCCTGGAGAATTATGTTCGCGCGGTGAACGAATCCAGCCTCTAAGCGGATTCTTTCGCGGGGTTTTTGCCGGGAGGTGATTTATGCCGTTCACCCGCCACGGTTATCGGGATATCGCCATGGGGACCTTGGCTTTTTTCCTGATAATCCTGGTTTCTCTTTGGGCGTACCGGCATTATGGAACCACCTGGGCGGTGGCGCCGCCGATTTTTCTAACCCCTTTCTATGGCTGGCTGCTCTGGTTTTTTCGGGATCCGGAACGTTCGATTGCGGACGTTCCCGGTTGTCTCGTCAGTCCGGCCGATGGAGTGATCACCCATTTGGACGAGGCCGACGAACCGGAATTCATTGCCGGTCGGGCCAGGCGCTTGTCGATATTTCTCTCCGTCCTGGACGTTCATATCAATCGCATGCCGGCGGCCGGCGGCGTGGTTTTTCGCAAATCCAGGCCAGGGACTTATTTTGACGCCCGCCGCGAGGAATCGCTGGCCAAGAACCGGAACCAGGATGTCGGGTTGCTGCCGGACGATTCCTTGCTTCCGGGAAAGCTCCTGGTGCGGCAGTCGACCGGCGCCATCGCCAGGAATATTGTCTGTCCCGTGGAGGTTGGCGGCAGATTCGCCCGGGGTGAACGTTACGGCATGATCAAATTCGGTTCCCGGACTACCCTTTTCCTTTCGAAGGATCGGGAAATCGAGTGGCTGGTCAAAATCGGCGACCGGGTCAAGGCGGGGGAAACGGTGGTGGCCCGGGCGGTCAATCCAGTCAGGAGTTCGACATGCTGAAAGCGGAAAATAATTATGTCCGGAGGCCTTTCCGGCGGGTGCATATTCTCCCTTCCCTCCTCACCGTGGGGAATTTCGCCTGCGGCTTCCTGTCCATCATAGTCAGCCTCAATGCCGTTTATTGCGCCGCCCGGCCGGAATTGCGGGATGCCGACGGCCAAGCCGAAATGGCGGCCGCCCTTACCGCGGCCAATTTCATCGTCTTGAACAAGCGCGAAAATCATCCCCGGCCGGGCAACCCCTTTCCCAAGCTATTGACCTGGGCCTGCATCCTGATATTCGTGGGCATGGTGTTCGATTCCCTGGACGGCATGGTGGCCAGGCGGGTGGGGGCGGCCAGCGCCTTTGGCACCGAGCTTGATTCCCTGGCCGATGTCGTCACTTTTGGACTGGCGCCTCCGGTGATGGTTAACGCCGTTTGGATTTCGGCAATGCCGTCGTCGTCGCCTTGGCTGGGAACGATCGGCATTTTCGGCTTTATTTTCGCCATTTCCGCCGTACTCCGGTTGGCCCGCTACAACATCCGTTGCGGAAGCTCCGACCGAAACACCTTTACCGGCCTTCCCAGTCCGGCCGCCGCCGGTTGCGTGGCCGCCGCCGTGCTTTTGATCGCCGGCGGCTACGGATCGGTGGAATCCTTCGCCGCCTGGGTGGCGGGCCTGGCGGGGAACGACTTCACCGGGTCCCAGGCCAAGGCCCATATGCTTGGCGTTTTTTTGTTGCTTCCCGGGATCCTCATGATTACCACCATCCCCTTCGCGCACTTGGCCAACCGCTACCTGGCGGGGAAAAAATCATTTTTCACCCTGGTCGCGGCAGTGTTGCTCCTGGCCCTGACCTGGCTGGAACCGAGGATCATGCTTTTCGCCGGATTCAACGGGTACATGCTGGGCGGCCTGCTCCTGGCGGCTTGGCGCTTGGGCCGGCGGGGCCAGGCGAGGGCGCGGGCCTGAACCGGAAGGCCCCGGGCCCGTTTCTCCGGCCGCGGTTGGGACGATCGGGGCGGAATCGCCGGAATTGGGTTTTTCAACGGGAGGAATTGGCATGGAAAACATGGTTGCCGTAATCCTGGGCGGCGGCAAGGGGACCCGGCTCTTTCCGCTCACCAAGGAAAGGGCCAAACCGGCCGTGTCCATAGCGGGAAAATATCGACTTATCGATATTCCCATCTCCAATTGCATCAATTCGGGAATTACCCAGATGTACGTCCTTACCATGTATCAGTCGGCGTCCCTTAACAACCACATCTCCAACGCCTATCGATTCGACCAGTTTTCCCGGGGGTTTGTCCAGGTGTTGGCGGCGGAACAAACCGCCAGCAGCAGCGAATGGTTCCAGGGAACGGCCGACGCGGTCCGGAAAACCCTGCCCCATCTCGGGTACAAGCGGGGCAATGTCGGGCCGGTGCTCATTCTTTCCGGCGATCACCTTTACCGCATGAATTACCGCTTGTTCCGCGACGCCCACATCCGTTCCCACGCCGACATTTCCATTGCCGTCATGCCGGTGACCCGGCAGGAGGCGCCGGAATTGGGCGTCATGAAAGTCGACGAGGCCGGCCGCATCGTCAAGTTCGTGGAAAAGCCCAGGACCGAGGAGGCTCTTAACGAAATGGCGACCGACACCGCCATTTTCGGGCTGGCCCCCGAAGAGGCGGTGCGCCGGCCCTTCCTGGCCAGCATGGGCATCTATATTTTCGATCCCGCCATCCTTAACGAGCTTCTGAGCACCGACGTCTCCCGGACCGACTTCGGCCGGGAGATAATTCCGCAGGCCATAGGCGGCTATCGCGTGCAAGCCTACGGTTTCGACGGCTATTGGGCCGACATCGGGACCATCCAGGCGTTCTACGAGGCCAACCTGGATCTCGTCTCCCCCATGCCCAAGTTCAATCTCTTCGACCCCACCCAGCCGATTTACTCCAACACCCCCTATCTGCCGGGCGCCAAGATGAACCAGGCCTCGGTGGAGGCGGCGCTGCTTTGCGACGGCGTCATCGTGGAGGGAGCGACGGTCAGGGATTCGATTCTAGGTTCCCGCACCCGGGTGCGGCACGGGGCGGTCATCGAGGGATGCCTAATCATGGGCGCCGATTTCTACCAGCACGGCGACGATCCGTCCCCCCAGGTCGGCATCAACGCCGGCGCCTATCTCAAGCGTTGCATCGTCGACAAGAACGCCTCCATCGGCCGTTATGTGCAACTGGTCAATCGCGAGGGACTCCAGTCCTACGACGATCCCGAGGGGCGCTTCCATGTCCGCGACGGCATCATCATCGTGGTCAAGGACACCGCCGTCCCGGACGGATATGTTTTTTGACAAGGAGAGGGCATGACGAGGATTTCCCGCTGGTTCATAAACGGCCTTCTGGCCACCCTCCCCATATCCATCACCCTTTACGTGGCGTGGTGGATCGCCGCCCAGGCCGAGGGGGTGTTCGGAGGCTACCTGCGGAGCCTCCTGGGAGTGCGTTCCGAAGCCACCGGCTATTATTTTTACGGCCTGGGCCTGGCCTGCATGATCGTTTTCCTGGTGCTGGTGGGACTGTTTCTGGAGTTTTACTTGGGGCGCCTGCTGATGACCTGGGGCGAGGCGCTCCTGGCCCGCATTCCCGGCGTCAAGCAGCTCTATTCGAGCGTCAAGGAAATCATCGATTTTTTTAATCCCGATCGGCATCGCGGAGCCGCCAACTACATGGTTTCCGTCACCCTGCTGCCGGATGTCCGGGTTCTCGGCTACGTCACCCGCGACACCCTGGGCAGCCTTGGCGCCGGCTTGGGCGGGGATGACGATGTGGTGGTCATTCTCCCTTTTTGCTATCAGATGGGGGGCAACACCATAATTGTACCCCGGCGTTTGGTGCGCCGGCTGGATTTGAGTTTCGAGGACGGCATGAAATTGGCGCTGTCCGGTTTTGTCCTGTCGCCCTGACGGCTTTCCGGTCCGCCAGGGGTCGCCTTCGGGGTTTTCCGCGGGCCGGGACGGAGAAAAATTGGAAAAAATCAGACTGGGACGAACGGGCTTGATGGTTTCGCGGGTCGGCTTCGGCTGCATTCCCATCCAGCGGCGAAGCCGGGAGGACGCGGCGGCGTTGCTTCGCCGGGCGGTCGATTCGGGAGTCAATTTTTTCGATACCGCCCATGTCTATGGCGACAGCGAGGCCAAACTGGGACTGGCTTTCTCGGGTTTGCCCCGCGGCGAGTTGATTCTGGCCAGCAAGGCCATGGCCGACACCCGGGAAAAAACCATGTCGCAGTTGGAGGAAAGCCTGCGACGGTTGCGGACCGATTATATTGATCTTTACCAATGGCACAATCCCGCCGGGCTTGACGATTTCCGGGAGGGCGGGGTCTACCGGGCCATGCTGGAGGCGAAAAAAGCCGGCAAGATACGCTTCATCGGCATTACCAACCACCATTTGGCCCGGGCGGGCCGGGCGGTTGAGAGCGGCGCCTTCGACACCCTGCAATTTCCCCTGTCGGTCCTGTCCTCGCGGGAGGAAATCGGCCTGACTTTCCGTTGCCGGGAGCTTGACCTCGGCTTCATCGCCATGAAGGCCATGTGCGGCGGGATGATTCCGGACGGCCGCCTGCCCTTCGCCTTCCTGAACCAATACCCCCACATCGTTCCGGTTTGGGGCATTGAGCGGGAGGAGGAATTGGCGCAATTTATCGAACTGGCCGGGCGGCCGGAGCCGTTCACTCCGGCCATGCGGGAGGAGATCGAAAAACTGCGCCTGGAATTGGGGGATGAATACTGCCGGGGCTGCGGTTACTGCCTTCCCTGTCCGGCCGGGATTGAACTTCCCCTGATGATGCGCATCGCCTATTTCGTGAAAAGAAACGTCGAGGGAAGCCAATTCAACGAGGATCGCCTGAGGCAGGTGGCCAAAATCGACGATTGCGTCAATTGCCGCGGTTGCGTCGAACATTGCCCCTACCATCTGGAGGCGCCCAGAATCCTCAGGAAGCAACGGGACGAATTCAATCGCCTGCGCCGGGAATTTCACGCCCTTAAGGGTCGGTCCATAAATAACTTATACATGTTTAGACAAGGAACCGAGTCGCGGCAGTGAATTTTCGCCCGTGGTTGGGCAAAAATTCACGAGAGCGACGTTGGTGACGCGGTATAAACATGTATAAGCTATTTATGGACGAGCCTTAACCGATCTCCGCGCCAAGGACCTCCGACCTATGCAGTCGACCCATTCGGAACGACGTTTCGCCGAGTTGGAGGCGCTTAACCGGATAGCCGCGGAGATGGCGGCGGCCGGCGATCCGGCCGAGGCGATCCTCCCGGCGCTCAGGTTGTTGGAATCCCACCTCAATATGCGCCACGCCACCCTCGCCCTCCTGGACAGCGGGGCCGGCCGGATATCCATAGACCTGGCCAGCGACCTCACCAGCGAACAGATCGGCCGCGGCCGCTACCGACTGGGCGAGGGGGTGACCGGCAAGGTGGCGGCCAGCGGTGTGCCGGCCGTAATCCCCTCGACCTCGGAATGCCCCGATTTTCTGGATCGCACCACCCGGGGCGACCGGCGCGGCGATTCCTCCTTCATCTGCGTTCCGGTGGTCGTCGGCCGGGAAATTCTCGGCACCCTGTCCCTGGACGGCGGCCGCCGGCCGGAGGAGGAATTGTGGGAGAGCGCCAGGTTGCTGGGGACGGTGGCGGCCCTGCTGGCCCAGGCCATCAGGATGCGGCGCGAGTCGAGGGAGCGGCAGGCGGCCCTGACCGACGAGAACGAGCGGCTCCGGGGGCGGTTGAAGGAACGGGTCGCGCCCCGGAACATCATCGGGGGTTCGCGGGAGATGCGCATCGTCCTGGACCAGATTTACCAGGCCGCCTCCAGCCGTTCCACCGTGCTTATCAACGGCGAAACCGGCACCGGCAAGGAATTGGTGGCGGAGGCCCTGCACTATAACGGCGATCGGGCCAGGAAACCCTTCGTCAAGGTGAATTGCGCCGCCCTTCCGGAATCGCTTATCGAGAGCGAACTGTTCGGCCACGAGAAGGGGGCCTTCACCGGCGCGGTGGCGCGGAGGCGCGGCCGGTTTGAACAGGCCGACGGCGGCACCATCTTCCTGGACGAGATCGGCGACATTTCCCGGCTTATGCAGGTGAAGCTGCTCCGGGTCCTCCAGGAGCGCGAATTCGAGCGGGTGGGGGGGGTGGAAACCATCCGGGTCGATGTCCGGGTCATAGCCGCCACCCATCGGGATCTTTTCGCCATGGCGCGGGAAGGGCGTTTCCGGAGCGACCTGTTTTACCGCATCAACGTTTTTCCCATTTATCTTCTTCCGCTGCGGCGGCGGCTGGCCGACATCCCGCTCCTGGCCGATTTTTTCCTGAAAAAATACGCCGGCGCGGCCGGGAAGCGGATTGATTCCATTTCCCCCGAGGCGCAGGACATCTTCAGCCGCCATTCCTGGCCGGGGAACGTCAGGGAATTGGAGAATTGCATCGAGCACGCGGTAATTCTCGCCGGGGGCAATTCCATCGGGGTGGAGCACCTGCCGGCCAGTCTCCGCTTCCCCGGCGACGATTCCGGTCCCCGGCCCGATTTCAAGTCCCAGGTGGAGAATTTCGAGCGGGGGCTCCTGATGGAAGCCTTGAAAACCACCAGGGGCAATATCAGCCAGGCCGCCCAGTTGCTGGGAACCACCCAGCGCATCATTTCCTACCGTTCCCGTCAGTTGGGCCTGGATCCGGCCAAATTCGCCGCGAGTCCCTGACCGCGCCGTCCCCGGCGCCTCCAGCGATGTGTCCCTGGCCAGGATTAAGGGTTCGTCCATAAATAACTTATACAAGTTTATACTGCGTCACCAACATCGCTCTCGTAAATTTTTGCCCAACCACGGGCGAAAATTTAGTACCGCGACTCGGTTCCTTGTCTAAACATGTATAAGTTATTCATGGACAGACCCTAAGGACGGAGCCGGCGGTTCGCTCGGCTTCCAGGCTGACTTTCCGCCCCGGGCTGACGTCATTCGCTCAATTCGTAAAGCATAACCCGGTTTTTCGCTCCCGAGCAATTGAATATCTTGCAAACGCCGTTTTTTTCCAAGACGTCTATATTGGTTGGCGCCTCGTGTTCGTCGATGACGGCGATGTCCATGGTCAGGGCGCCGTCCTTCCATCCGTTGGGGCGGAACAACAGAAGCGCGGCGTTGGCGCCCCGATAGCCGACCAGCAATCCCGGCCGGCCTAGGATATTTCCGGCCCAGAGGGCGTGGCCGAAATCGACCGGATAGGAATAAATTTCCCGCCATCCATCCGGGGATGGGCGGTTGATGGCCAGACGGGCGCCATGAAATTTCTCCAGGGTGATGATTTCCTCCACCCCGTCTCCGTCAAGATCGCAAACCACCATGTCGCTTATTTCGCGATCCAGCAATTTGGCGTATTTCCATTCATCGCCCGCCCGGGCGGGAATCCGAATTTCAAAAAGTCCCTCCTGTCCCGAAACCATGACGACGTTCGCGCCTTCCCGCCTTCCCTTGAACATGCCGTGATTTTTGGTTATCTCCGGGATGAGGGGGATCAATTCTCCCGGCCGTTCCGCCATTTCCGGAAGGCGCATGATGTAGGTGGAGCCGGGCCGCGACCAGTCTTCGCGATTGTCCTTGTCCTTGGCCAGGGTGGAGATTACGAGGAATTTCACCCCTTCCGTCTCCACGAGGCAGAAGCGATGCAGAAAAGGCAGATCGAAAAACCGTTCGGTTATCCACTCCCCGCCCCGGCGGCCGACCTTGGCCAGGCAGGCGGTTTTGGAATTGTTACCCTTGTAAAATTCCTGTACCGCCAAAAACTCGCCTTCGGAATTGAGCTGGCAAATGTTCATGGTGCCGCCCATATCCCGCCAGATTACCTCGCGGCTCAAATCATCCACCGCGATGGACAGGCATTCCCCCTTCAGTTCGGTGGCGATGACCACCCTGGGGCCGCCGGGCAGGGGAAAAATACTGACCGCGTAGGGGTAGACAAGACGGGCGATTTCCTTTCGATTGATTCTCATGGGATTTCCTGTTGGTTGGGCGCCGACCGGCCGGGGGCCGGCGGTCCGGAAAAAATTCTCGCCGTTGGAAGTCGCGTCGAATCGCGCGAGTGATTTTTTTAAACCTCAACTTTTACCGCGTTTTTGAAAACCAAGCCTTTCGCGTTTTTTGCCGCGCCAGACCGTCTTTTCCGCGGGCTGCTATTGGCTCGGATCCATAAGCTGCCGCAGGCCAAGTTTTCTTCTCACCGCCGGATGGTTCAGGAGGATGCTGGCCACCGGCAAGGCGAACGATAGTACAAAAAACACGCTGCCAAAGGAATATTGAAACAAGGCTTCCGAAAAGCTGTCGTAATACATGAGGGTGCGCCGATAATACTGCTCGATCAGCGGCCCCAGGACATAGGCGAGGATGATCGGCATCAGCGGATAGTCGTTTTCCTGGAGCAGGTAGCCCAGCACGGCGAAGAAGAGGAGGGCGTGGAGATCGAACATGCGGTTGTTGACGGTGAAGGCGCCCAGGCAGCAAAACACCACGATCAGGGGCATCAGTATTTCCTTGGGAATGGTCACGATGCGCGCCGTCCAGCGGATGGTCCCGGCCTGGACCAGATACATGGCGATGTTGGCGATGAACACGCAGAGGACGATGGTCTGGAACAGGACCCCTTCCTGCACCACCAGGAGCGGGCCGCATTGGATGCCCTGGATAAGCAGGGCGCCTATGATTATGGCCGTGGAGGGATCCCCCGGAACCGAGAGGACCAGGGCCGGGATGAGCGCCCCCCCGGTCACCGCGTTGTTGGCCGTTTCGGAGGCGACCAAGCCGTCGGGAATGCCGGTGCCGAATTTTTCGGGATATTTTGAAAACCGCTTGGCCTGGCCGTAGGCCAGCATTCCGGCGACGGTGGCCCCGATGCCGGGAAGAATGCCCACGATGATCCCCAGGACGGCGGAACGGATCATATTGCCTATCTGCCCGAAGATGTTTTCCCTTTTCGGGAAATAGAACCATTTTTTTACAAAATCCGAGGTCTGGGGATTCTCCCGCATCCGATCCGGCAATCCAAAAATTTCGGAAAAGGCGTAAATGCCGATTATCACCACCACCAAGTCGAAACCGGAAAGCATGGCCGGCATTCCCAGGGTCAGCCGGGGGCGTCCGTCAATCGGGGAGGTTCCGACGGAGGCCGCGATCAGGCCGATGAACACGGTGATGAATCCCTTGATCATCCGCCCGCTCATCAGGGTGCAAACCAGGCTCAGGGCGAACAAGCTGACCCCGAGATACTCCCAGGGTCCGAAGTTGAGGGCGAAGCGCGAAAGGAGCGGAGCGAGGCCGAGCAGGGCCAGGGCGCTGAGAATGCCGCCCACGAAGGAGACGAAGGTTCCCAGGGCCAGGGCTTCGGCGGCTTGTCCCTTCCGGGCCATGGGATACCCGTCCAGGACGGTGGCGATGGCGGCCGAGGTCCCGGGGATGCGGAGAAGAATCGCCGAGATCAGGCCCCCGGAGATTCCCCCCATGTAGATTCCCATGATCATGCCTATGGAGGCGTGGATGGGCATTTGGTAGGTGAAGGGCAGCATCAGGGCGATGGCCACCGGGGTGTTCAACCCGGGTATGGAACCGAAAACGATGCCAATGACCGCGCCGGCGAAAATCATGCCGATCACGTAAACGTCGAGGACGTTGTCGAGCGCCGTTAGTACATCCATATTGTTTTCTCTCCGATGCCCCTCAGATAAAACTGGATAACAGGCCGGAGGGCACGGACACGTTGAGGAAGGTCACGAAGAACCAGTGGATGCCGCCCACCAAGGCTAAAAACAACAGGGAACGCAGGGCCAGGCGCTTTCGATTCTTCAGGCTCCCCTCCTTGAGGAAGGTCAGGTAGGCGCTGGTGAAAAGCAGGTAGACGGTCGTGCCTATAAGGTAGCCCAGGAAGGGCATGAGCAAAACATAAAGCAGGAACGCGAAAAAGAAGACGCCGCGCCGGCCCCGGAAAAGATTGAAAAAAACGAATTTTTTCCAATCCTTTTCCGCTATTTTCTGGATGAGGCGCAAGGCGATGAAAATAAAAAGGCAGATTATAATCATTCGGGGGTAGACCCCCGCTCCGCCGGTGCGCTCGAATCGCGACACCCGGTAAGCGAGGGTCTCCGCGTAATAATAGGCCCCGGCCCCGGCCAGGAGAAGAAGCGACATTATTTCTCCCATGCGCTAGTCCTCCCCGTCATTTGAAGGCGTCGGCGAATTCGAGCCAAGCCGGATAAATGCGGGAAAGCCAGTCGATATAGTCGCTGGTGGGTTCGTAACGGACGACATAGCAGAGGTTGGCCAGTTCCTTCACCATTTCCGGATTGCCGGCGCAGGTCTTGGCGATGGCCCGGTCCAGGTAGGCCACCACCTCGGCTGGGGTGCCCTTGGGCGCCCAGAGCCCGAAACATTGCTCGGTCACCACGTAATCGTAGCCGAATTCCTTGAAGGTCGGGACGTCCGGGTAGGCCGTCAGGCGATCGGGATTGAACACCGCCAGGCAGCGGAATTCCCCCGAATCGATGTAGGGTTTCATGGAGGCGAAGGAATCTGCATAGGCGTCTATCCGGCCGGCCAGCAATTCCGTGGATTTGGTCGGCGGCAGATCGACGACATTTTTGAACCTGACCCCGAGGAAATCCTCGAAGACCAGCAACATGCCGGTCATCGGCGAGTTGGTGTAGACCCCGTAGCGGAATTTGGGATCGTTCTTGACCGCCTCGGCGAAATCCAGGTAGGTTTTGTACTTCGAGTCGCTGCGGACGCACAGGGCGTTGTAAGGTGAAAAGATCATGGATATGGGTTCGAAATCCTTGTAGGTGTAATCGGAGGTGCCTATGGCGTAATTCATGGGGAAGCTGCCGGTTTGGACCACCAGGGTGTAACCGTCGGCCGGTTTGGACATGACTTCCCGGCAGCCGATGGTTCCGCCCGCGCCCTGGATATTGATGATGGTAAGGTTGACGGGGATGTTCTTCTGCAGATACTTGGCGAAGACCCGGAAGCCGATGTCCGTGGTTCCGCCCGCCTCGAAAGGAATTACAATGGTTATGTTTTTTTCCGGGAAGCCTCCGCCGGCCGCTTCCTCGCGGGGCAGCCAAGCCAGGAGGCAGGCCGCGACCAGGCAGGCGTTCAGCATTCCCATGGCTTTCATTCTTTTCATTTTATCCCTCCTGTCCTCTATTTTCCGCCGGCTCCGGGCCGGCGGGGTTGGAATCGATGCGGGATGATCCGGAAATGGCCGGATTGCCGGCGGCAAATATTCAGCCTTTCGCCATTTCGCCAACTCGGACGCGCTTCACTCCGGTGAATTTCAAAAAAGTGTCCCGGCGGGCCGAAGAACCGATCGCTAAACCTCAGAAATAAGCCTTGTAAGGCAAATTCGGCTCGTTTTCAAAGGCATCCTCAAAACCTCGCGGATACATGTACCGCACGTCGTCACGGTTGTCGGGGAAAATGAATTTGCCTCCCACCTGCCAGATGTAAATCTTGAACTTGTATTTCATGCGATCCTTTTTGAAATTGTAGAGCAGCACGATCTCTTCCGGATCGGAGAAGAAGGTGGGCCATAGATCGTGGTGTACGGGAATCATGACCTTGCAGTCGAGCGCCTCCGCGAAGCGGATGACCTCGGAAGCGTTCATTTTGTCGGTAACCCCGGGGGGATTTTCGCCAAAGGGGGCAATCGCCACGTCTATCGGGGTAATCTTGCCGTGCTTCATGGCATAATTGGAATAGTGCGAGTCGCCGCTGTGGTAAAGCGTTCCCCCGGGAGTTTTAACGATGTAATTGACGGCCCTTTCATCCATGTCGTCGGTGAAGCGGCCCTTTAGGGAGCCAAGGGGGGGGGCGGTGATTAGGGCCGTGCGATCAAAGGAATCGACCACCAGCAGTTCCACGTCGCCGATTTTAATCGCGTCTCCGGGCTTTACCTGGCGAATGCGGTTTTCCGGCACCCCCCATTTCCGCCATTTGTCGGCCGAGAATTTGGGCCCGATAAAGGGGATGTCCGGCTTTTGCAGGGCGCCGGCGGTGCTGTAGGGATCCATGTGGTCGGCGTGATCATGGGTGACGACGAAGGCGTCGATGCCGCGAAGCTTGAAGGGATCGATTACATGGGGAATGTTTCGGGGATTCTGGTGAATGCCGTTGGAGCCGTTCATCCTCGCCAGTTGAAAATTTTCCCCCTTGTGGTTCTCCGCCCATTTGTAATGGCTGACCTTGGCGTTGCCGGAAAACATGTCGAAGCAGATGTTGGTTCCGCCCTCGGACTTCACCCAGATTCCGGTGCATCCCAGCCACCACATGGCGAAGCT
>JAISYL010000123.1 GCA_031269935.1 Planctomycetota bacterium | reverse complement strand
CGCGGGCCGGTTGACCGGCCACTCGGGCCTGCCCCCGGAAAGCGCGGCGTGGATACCCATGGCCGCGTGCAACCCCATCCGATCCAGGGATTCGGCGGTCAAGGCGGCGCTGTGGGGGGTCGCCAAAACGTTGTCCAACCGGAACAGCGGATTGTCCGCCCCGGCCGGTTCGCTCTCGAAAACATCCAGGGCGGCGCCGGCGATCCGGCGGCTTTCCAGCGCCTCCCGGAGGTCGGCTTCCCGGACGACTTCGCCCCGGGAGCAATTGATCAGAAAGGCGGTTTTCTTCATGACGGACAGCAAATCGGCATTGACCAGGCCCCGGGTCTCGGGGGTGGCCGGGATGTGCAGGCTGACGAAATCGGAGCGGGCGAAAAGTTCCGGCACCGTCGCCGGAACCACCCCGGCCGGGTAGTCTCCGGGCCGGACGAAGGCGTCGAAGCCGAGGATCGCCATATTGAAGGCGGCCCTGGCCTTTTCCGCCACTAGGCGGCCGATGCGGCCCACCCCCACTATTCCCAAGGTTTTCCCCTCCAGATCCACCCCCTTCAGGCGATTGCGCGCCTCCCAGTCGCCGGCCTTGGTTTTCCGATCCAGGAAGGAAAAATTGCGGGCGGCGGCGATCAGGAAGCCTAAGGTGTGTTCCGCCACCGACACGGCGTTGGCGTTTGGGGTGTAGGTGACCCAAATCCCCTTTTGGGTACAATAGGGGAGGTCGATGTTGTCGACTCCGACTCCATGGCGGCTGATCACCTTGAGCTTGGCGGCCGCCGCCAGCACTTCGGCCGGATAGGGGGCGGTGCGGGCGAGAATGGCGTCGGCCGGCTCAATCAGCCGTTTCAATTTCTCCGGATCGGGGGAACCCGGACCGACAATTACCTTGTAGCCGTTTTCCCTGAGAAAAGCCTTGCCAGCGTCGGTGATGTCCTGGGGAATGACCACGGTGAACGCCATGGTTTTTCCTTTTGTCGAAAAGAGATTGAAAAAATCAACATTCCGGGAAACCCGGCGGTTTGCCCGCGGCAAAAACACGGGAGGCTCGGCGCCGGGGAATACGCGGACAAAAAGGTTGTTTAAATTTCCAGCAACGGTATAGCGGAAAGGAGGTTGGCCAATCGCTCGATCAAGGCGGCGGTATTTTAGGCGCTCCCCGTCCACTGTCAAGTTGTTTTCCCGTACGGTTGACTTTTGGGCAAGGAAACTTGCGGAAGACTACTGGGGTAAGGGCTCGTATAGAAATAACTTATACATGTTTAGACAAGGAACCGAGTCGCGGCGGTAAATTTTCGCCCGTGGTTGGGTAAAAATTTACGGGAGCGACGTTGGTGACGCGGTATAAACATGCAATACTTATTTTTCGATAGATCCTTAGCCCCGGGAAAATCCGGGGCGGGCGCATTTTTTAATTGCGTCTGAAAACAAAGTGCGCTAATATGGGCGGACCCTGACAACTTGGCTAAAGCCGTTTCGCGGCAAGCTCACCGGAACCGTTTTCCCGTCCCCGCCGCTCTTCTCGCCCGCATCCGCAGGGGAAACTTTTTCGGACGGCGGCCGGGAAGGTTCCGGCAAGCGCCATTTCGCCCCGGAACCCGGGGAAAGGGAAAACCATGAAAATTATCAAGGCGAAGCCGCTCGACCCCGAATCGTTCCGGATTGACGGCCGTCGTCGGGATGCGGACCCTTAAAGAAAATCGAACAACCCGCCGTTTTTATTTCCTCCGAATCGGGAGACCCCCATGCTTCACCAGCGAATCACCCTGGGATTGGCGCCCTGCCGCCGCTGGCGCCCCGAAAAAGTGACCCAGTATTGCAATCCGGCGGTGGCCCGGGCCATCAAGCGGGAGGTGATCGAACGCCTGCGTTCGCGCTACGAGAACGAGGACGTGCGCCTGGTCGATCTCGATTTCCTCAACGAGGAGGGGTTGATGTCGGACATCGGCGAGGCCCCGGCCATCGCCGAACGTTTCCGCCGGGAAAAGGTCGACGCCGTCTTCATCATCAATTGCAATTTCGGTTCCGAGGAGGTCGCCGGCATGGTCGGCAAACTGGTCGGCAAGCCGGTACTCCTCTGGGGACCGCGCGACAAGCTCGAAGCCAACGGGCATCGCGACACCGACAGCCAGTGCGGAACCTTCGCCATCAGCAAGCAACTTCTCCGCCACCATGTCCGCTTCACCTACATCGAAAACTGCCGGCTCGACGCCCCGGTTTTCGATCGGGATTTCCGCCGCTTCCTCGCCGTGGCCAGGATGCTCAAGAATTTCCGGGGCATGCGGGTGGCCCAGGTCGGCAACCGCCCCAAGGCCTTCTATTCCGTCATCTGCAACGAAGGGGAACTCCTGGGCCGCTTCGGCATCGAGGTGATTCCGGTCACCACCGTCCAGGCCGCCGCCGATCTCGATGCCCTGTACGGGCGGACCGAACGGAAACGGGCGGCGGTGGCCGAACTAAGGGAAAAATACGACACCGGGGAGCTGGACGACGACACCCTCTGGCGCAGCGCCTGCTATCTCCAGTTTTACCGGGACGTGGCCGGGAACAACGATTGCCGGGTCATCGCCTCCGAATGCGCCTCCTCCATGATGCTGGCCAACCGGGCCATGCCCTGTCCGGCCATCAGCCTCCTGGCCGGGGAGGGTATAATCGTCTCCTGCGAGACCGACGTCCTGGGGGCGGTGAGCCTAGGCCTCCTGGGGGCGGCGGCCGGCCGGGGAGGCGTTCCCCTGTTCGGCGAGTTCACCATGCGCCATCCCGACGACGACGACGTCGAGCTTATCTGGCATTGCGGGGCCTTGCCCCACTGCCTGGCGAAAGAGGGCTGCCGGCCCAGGATTCTGGCCAATACCCGGAACGAACTCATGCTCCGGGGCGACGGCGATTACACCCTGTGCCGGCTCGATTCCCTGGACGGGGAATATTCCTTGCTGGCCGGGACGGCCCGGGGGGTGGAGGGACCCCACACCTACGGGGCCGGGGTGTGGATGAAATTCGCCGATCTCCCCCGCTGGGAGAGGATGATGGTGGAAGGCCCCTACATCCACCACCTGGCGGAGATTCCCGGGGACTACCTGGCGGAATTGAGGGAATTCGTCCGCTATTATCCGGACATCCGCCTTGATTTGCCCTGATTCCGGCGGCCCTCCGCGGGGCGGCGGGAAGGGCTAGGGTTCCGCGAAGTCCAATTCGGACCACTTGTTTAAAAGGAGAAAGGTATGGCGATCAGAAAAATGTTCGGCCTGTTTTTGGCCCTTCCCCTCTTCTGCCTGGCAATCCAGGCCGGGGCGGGGGAAAGGAAAGTCCTGTCCGTGGGTTACGACAACAACCCCGGGCATCCGGTGGATCTCGCCTGCCAGTATTGGAAAAAACTGGTGGAGGAGAGGAGCGGCGGTTCGCTGTCCCTGGAACTCTACCCCTCGACTCAGTTGGGGAAAGCCCTGGACGTGGTTGAACAGTGCCTGGCCGGGGACGCCACCTCCGTCCTCACCAATACCGGCTATTACGCCAACCTGGGGGTCGAGGGCTGGGATGTGACCGCCGCCCCCTTCCTCTTCAACAGTTGGGACGCCTTCAAGATTTTGACCCAAAGCGCCTGGTGGGCGGAAAACGAGAGGAGGCTCGAGGAAATCGGGATCAAGATCATCAGCAACAACTGGGAGTACGGGGTCCGCCACCTTCTCTGCAAGCGCCCGATTCGCCGAGCTTCCGATCTGGACGGGGTCAAGATCCGCGTTCCCGCCGACAATTCGGTCGAGGCCTGGAAGTCGCTGGGCTGTTCCCCCACCCCGATGTCCCTGGCCGACGCCTACATGGCCATGCAGCAGGGAACCATCGACGCCATCGAGAATCCCCTCACGGTGCTGAGCGACGGATCCTTCAACGAAGTCGCGAAATACCTCACCCTCACCGCCCACAAGCACGACATGACCCAGTTCATCTGCGGGACCGCCTTTTTCAACAGCCTGACCGGGGAACAGCGGGACATCCTTCTCCAGACCGGGCGGGCGGCGGCGGAATACTTCAACCAGTTGGCGGCCGAGATCGAGGCCAGCATGCTGGACAAACTCAAGGCCGGCGGGGTCACCGTCATCACCCTGACCGACGCCGAGAAAGGCGAATTCCAGAAAAAGTCCAGCGATTACTTTGATCGGCCCGGCAGCATCTGGCCCCGGGAGATGCGGGAGGCGGTCCTGAAAATCATCGCCAAGTAGGGGAGGGGAATTCGGCGGCGGGGAGGGGCGCGATGAAACGAAAATTCTTTCTCCGGCTTCTGGATTTGGATCTGTACCTGTCAATGCTGGCCCTGGCGGCGCTGATCGCCATCACCTTCCTCGGCGTGTTCATGCGCTACCTTTTCAATGCCCCCTTCGTCTGGCTGGACGAAATGCAAATGACCTGCATAATCTGGGTAACCTGCTTCGGGGCCGCCGCCGCCTTCCGCCACGGCGGGCACATCGCCATCGACATGCTGGTCGACCTCTTGCCCCCCGGCCCGCGCAAGGCGATCAACGCCCTGGTCTTCGCGGTGGTCCTGTTCATGCTGGGATTCCTGGCCTGGAACAGTTGGGGGCTGGTTAGGCAGCAACTGGTCAACCGTCGGGTCTCCGACGTCATGCGGGTGCCGCGCGCCTGGATTTACGCCCCCATGCCCCTCGCCGCCGTCTCCATGCTGCTGGGATTCGGCCTTTCGCCCTTCCGGCGGCGGCTGGAGCCGGCGGAAGCCTCCGGAAAGGGGGAGTGACATGGCCGTCAGCACCGTCGGGGTGGCCGGCCTGGTCCTTCTGGCCATGATGTTTCTCCGGGCGCCGGTGTTCATCGCCATCCTTTCGGCCTCGGTCGTCTATTTCATCATGTCCCCCAGCATCCCGCCCCTGCTTATCGCCCAGCGGGTGGCTTCCGGCATCGAGAGCGGCCCCCTGCTGGCGGTGCCCTTCTTCATCTGTTCCGGCATCTTCATGAACCACAGCGGGGTCACCCGGCGGATCATGGATTTCTGCGGGGTGGTCACCCGCCGGTTGCCGGGAGGGCTGGGGCAGGTGAACGTCCTGCTTTCCACCATCATGGGGGGGCTTTCCGGCTCCTCCATGGCCGACGCGGCGATGGAGGCGAAAATCCTGGTCCCCCAGATGGAAAGGAAGGGGTATTCCAAGGAATTTTCCACCGTGGTCACCGCCACCTCGTCCATGATCACCCCCCTCATCCCCCCGGGCATCGGGATGATCGTCTACGGTTCCATGGCCGGGGTCTCCATCGGCAAGCTCTTCATCGCCGGCATCGGCCCCGGGCTCCTACTTTGCTTCACCATGATGCTCTTGGTGGGGATGATATCGGTCCGCCGCGGCTATGAGGTCAATCCTCCCCGGGCTCCGGGGGGGATTGGCTTCGGGACCGCCCTGTGGCGGGCGGCCCTGCCGCTCTGCATGCCCGTCGTCATCATCGGCGGCATCCGCTTCGGCCTTTTCACCCCCACCGAATCCGGGGCCATCGCCATCTTTTACGCGCTCGGCCTCGGCCTCCTTTACCGGGAATTGCGGCTCGACAATTTCCTCGCCGGGCTGAAGGAAACGGCGATAACCACCGGATCGGTGATGATTATCGTCGGAACCGCCTCGGCCTTCGGCTGGATCCTGACCCGGGAGAAAATCCCCCAGTTCCTTTCCGGCTTCATGCTCGACCTTACCGTCAACCCCTTCATTTTCATGCTGCTGGTTAACATCCTGCTCCTCATTGTCGGCATGTTCATCGAAGGGAACGCCATAACCATCATCCTGGCCCCCCTGCTCGCCCCCATCGCGGCCAAATACGGCATCAACGAAATCCAGTTCGCCATGGCCTTCATTTTCAACGTGGCCATCGGCGGCCTCACCCCCCCCATGGGCGTCACCATGTTCATAACCTGCGGCATCACCGGCTGCAAGATTCATCGCTTCATCCGGGAAGCGGTCCCCTTCTACGGGTTGTCCCTTTTCTGCCTGCTGGTCCTGTCCTACGTGCCGGCGGTGACGGCGGGAGTGGTGAATCTTCTCTGGCGGGACTGATTCGGGGCTTGGAAGTGGACTTTTGAAGTCAACTTGGGGCTCGTCCATAAATAATTTATACATGTTTATACCGCGTCGCCAACGTCGCTCTCGTAAATTTTTGCCCAACCACGGGCGAAAATTTACCGCCGCGACTCGGTTCCTTGTCTAAACATGTATAAGTTATTTTTCGGCAGACCCTAACCGGGAAATATGTAAAACTTATTTCGCGTCGCCTCCCTATGGAGCGCGAGGCAAGTTTCCTCCCCTCATTCCGCCAATTCCGCGATAAGCTCCCGCATCCATTTATGGCCGTTGTCATTGTCGTATCGGTGATGCCAAGCCATTTTTATCGGCATGGGGTCTATTTCGAAGGGGGGTTTGCTTACCTTGAGCCCAAGTATTTTGGCGAGGGGAATAATCATGCGCGAAGGTTCGGTGACGATGGCGTTGTTGTCCAGCAACATGAAAGGGGCCAAAAGGAAGTATCCGATGATGATCTGGGTTTTGCGAACCAATCCCAGCTTTTGAATCGCCCGGTCCAAATACCCCAGCATCTTTCCCTGAAGGGAAACCAGAATATGTTTGCTTTCCAGGAACTGTTCCAAGGTGAGCCCTTTCCTGGCCGCGGGATGGGTTTTGGGCATGGCGCAGACGTATTCCTCGAGAAACAGCACCTGCTCGCGGATGAAGTTCGGCAGCGTCGCCGGCAGATTGCCGACGACGATTTCCGCCTCGCCGCTTTCGAGCATGCCGACTCCCAGCGTGAAACTGGTGTATTTAGCCACCAGTTCGACATTCGGCGCGATTCGCGCCAGGCGCGCCGCCAGACGGGGCAGAAAGACAAAGGAAGTATAGTCGGAAAACCCGACCATGAAGCAGCGCCGATCCCGTGAAGGATCAAAAACCCGACCGGCGCCGAAAAGAAGCTCCATCCTGCCAAGAATGTCGTTGACGGATTTGGAAAGCGACAATGCGTACGGAGTGGGAGTCATGCCTTCCGGCGAACGCACGAACAACGGATCCCCGAAGAGCGTTCGCAGCCGCCCGAGCGCATGGCTTACGGCCGACTGCGTTCGCCCGAGGCGGAGGGCGGCGCGGGTGACGCTTCCCTCCTCCAGAAGGGCGGCCAGTACCACGACTAGGTTGAGATCGATGGAATGAAGATTAGTTTTATTCATAATTAATATCATAATAATGAATTTGCTTAAATCAATTCAAATTGTTATACTATTATTTAAAATTGACTTTAAAGAAAAATGGGCCGCCCGCCGCCCGATTTCTTTTAAAGTTTCGCCCGTTTTTGTTTCAATGGATTGATTTTTGTCAAGTCGGGTTGAAACCATGAGTTTGCCCTAATTCGTAGCCGCGATTCAAAGCCCGGAAACTTTAAGGGAAGTCAAGAGGATTCCGGTGAAATTGAGTCAAAAGGCGGCCACCCCCATATTTGAAAACTTCGCCGAAAACCGTTTCGTCATGGATATAACACTCCCTTAAAGGACGAAACCATGGAAAAGCGACTCCCGCATTCGATGCTTCTGGCTCTCAAGCGCTGGAACACGCCCGCTGTTTACAACGGATGGGAACAAATCACCAAACTGGATCCCAACCGCGACGGGTTTAATTTGGAGGAGTGCCGCGACTTCATGCCCCAGATGGGGCCGATGGTCGGTTACGCCCTCACGGTCGTCATAGAGCCTTCGAACCCGGCGCACAAAAAAGCGCCCGACGCCTGGAGGCGGTACCGTGAATACGTAATAGGCGTTCCCGGCCCCAAGATCGTCGTGGTCCAGGACTTGGACAAACCCATGACCCATGGTTCGTTCTGGGGGGAGGTGAACTCCAACGCGCATCGCGCCCTGGGGTGCGTCGGCACTATCACCGACGGCTCGATTCGCGATGTCGACGAGATCGCCAACGCGGGCTTCAAGGCGTTGGCGCGCCGCCTGTCGGTGGCGCACGCCGCCGTTTGTCCTGTTCGCTGGAATTGCGAAGTGGAGGTGTTTGGCAGGAAGATTTTTCCCGGCCAGCTCATCCATGCCGACAAGCATGGTTTTCTGGCGGTTCCTGCGGAGGATGAGGCCGGGTTGCTGGAGGCGGCCCGCTTCATGGACGAAAATGAAGTGAACACGGTCATTCCGGCGTCGCGAGGCGCCCAGCCCCCCGGGCGGGAGGTGTTGGAACAGTTGGAACTCGCCGGGGAAGCCTTCGCCCGGGCGACGACGCGGAAATATGGCGGAAAGGGGTGAGAGGCGTTTCGGCCAACAAGGGCAAGGCTTTATGGCGGACTTTTGTGGGAAATCAAATGGCGGCAGGTTTGGTTTTCTTTGGAATCCATGTACTTTCGGGGATTTTTATTGTCAGGAGGAAGCCATGAGAAGAGTACTGTGCATTCTGGCGCTGGTGTCGGTGTTCTCGTTTTGCGCGCGGGCGGGGGAGATTGTCAAGCTCCGCATGGGTCTTGATCCGGGTAATGCCTCCATCGAGTACGAAGCGAGCATGGAATTCATCAATGGAGTGGCGAAGCGTATCGGCGGCCGGGTCGACATCCAGATGTTCGCCGGCGGCCAACTGGGCGACGACCGCGCCCTGCTTGAGCAGATAAGCGCCGGCGTCTTGGATTTGGGACAGGGCGACATCGGCAGGTGGCAGCTTTGGATTCCCTACGCCGACATTTTCGGCCTTCCCTACATATTCGATTCCTACCAGCACATTTTTCGTACCTTGGACGGCGAGGAGGGGCGCAACTACAAGAAACAGATGCTTGACCAGGGCTGGCGGGTGTTAAGCGTCGCCTACAACGGCACCCGGCAGACCTCCTCCAACCGGGCGATAACCTCGCTTGACGACATGAAGGGGCTCAAATTGCGTGTCCCCAACGCCACCGCCAACATGAACTTCGCCAAGTTCACCGGAGCCTCCCCCACTCCGATGGCCTTCAACGAGGTTTACATGGCGCTGAAAACGGGAGCGGTGGATGCCCAGGAAAATCCCCTTCCCGCCGTATTGGCCATGAAGTTCTACGAGGTGCAGAAGTATATTTCCATGACCAGCCATATCATCAACTGCAAATTCTTCGTGGCGTCCGAGGAAACCTGGAGGAAACTGCCCGGCGACATAAGGAAGGCCATGGAGGAAAGCGCGGCCGAGGCCGCCCGATTCCAGACCGAGCGGTTCGTGCGGCAAGAGAAGGAACTGACGAGCTTCTTCAGGGAAAAAGGACTGGTCATAAACGAACCCGATCTTGAACCGTTTCGGGCGGCGTGCAAACCCATCGCCGACGAGTATGTGGCCAAGTTCGGCGACAAGCTGTACGCGGCGGCGATGGCCGCCAGGTAGGCGGCCGGGGCCGGGTCGGCGATGTTGAGATGCCGCATATCGCGCCGGCGGGAGACGGATGCCTTCCGCCGGCCGGGAAAACGGCGTGATAACGATTCGTCCATAAATAACTTATACAAGCTTATACCGCCTCGCCAACGTCGCTCTCGTAAATTTTTGCCCAACCACGGACGAAAATTTATCGCCGCGGCTCGGTTCCTTGCCTAAACATGTATAAGTTATTTATGGACAGACCCCAAGGGTCCGGAGCGGGAACAATCCCCGCCGGGGCGAAACGAGGCGCGATTATGGCGAAGAAGATTCTGAAGCTGGAGGAATGGGTAACGGTATTGTGCTTCCTTGCGTCGCTGGCCGCCATATTATGGCAGATATTTTCCCGGTACGCGCTCAATTCCCCCTCCACCTGGACGGAGGAGTTGTCGCGGCTTCTTTACGTGTACATGGCCTGCCTCGGCATTCACATGTCGCAACGCGAAAATTTGCACGTGCGCATCGACATCCTCTACAATTTGTTCCCCGCCGGATTGAAGCGGATTGCGGACCGCTTCATTTCGGTTCTTCTCTGCGCGGCCTTTTGCTACCTGGCGTACAAAAGCGTCTCGGTGGTTCAGCGCAAATGGCCCATTCCCCTCGTCACTCTCGGCGGCATTTCCTCCTCGTTCCTGTACGTCAACCTGGTCGTCCTCTGTTCCACCCTGGCGCTTCGTTTCGCCGTCGAGACGGTATCCGGCCTTCCTTCCCCCCCGCCCGCCGGCGAAGGAGACTCCGAATGAACATGCCCCTGACTTTCCTGGTGTGGATGTCGGCCTGCGCTCTGGGCGTTCCCGTCGGCTACACGTTCATGCTCGCCTCGCTGTTCTTCTTCGTCATGGGCGGCAACATGCTGGTGCTTAATTTCGCCCTTGATCAAATGCTGGAGGGCATAAACAACTTCATTCTCCTGGCGGTGCCGTTTTTCGTCCTCACCGGAAACATCATGAACGGCGGCGGGGTGACGGATCGCATTTTCACCTTCGCCAAAGCCCTGGTCGGACATCTCCGGGGCGGGTTGGCGCATGTGAACATTTTCGCCAGCCTGGTGTTTTCCGGCATGTCGGGTTCCGCCCTGGCCGATGCCGGCGGACTGGGGCAATTGGAGATCAAGTCCATGCGGGACGCGGGTTACGACGACGCCTTCTCCGGCGGGATCACCGCCGCCTCGTGCATCATTGGCCCCATCATTCCGCCCAGCACTTCGCTCATCGTCTACGCGGTGGTGGCGAACCAGTCGGTCGAGCAATTGTTCATCGCGGGCTTCCTGCCGGGAGTCCTCATCGCCGTCATGCTCATGATAATGTCGGCAATCATCGCCCGCCGCCGCAATTATCCGAGGGAGAGGAAGGCCAGCGCCGGCGAGATCCTGCTCGCCTTCAAGCGGGCTTTTTTCGCCTTGATGACGCCGGTAATCATTTTGGCCGGCATATTCACGGGAGTGTTCACGCCGACCGAGGCCGCGGTGGTTGCGGCGAGTTATTCAACCCTGCTCGGCTTTTTCGTCTATCGCGAACTCAACCCGCGCAAGTTTTACCACATCATCGCCGACAGCGTGAAAACCGCCGGGACCATCGCCCTGGTGGTTCTCGGGGTCAGCATTTTCAACTGGATTCTTGCCCGGGAGCAAATGCCCCAGGCGGTGGCCGCCGTTTTCATGGGATATGCGGACAGCCCCCTGACGCTGCTTCTTGTCATCAACCTGCTTCTCCTGTTCCTGGGAATGTTCATCGACGCCCTGGCCAGTTTGGTGGTGCTGGTTCCGATTCTTTTGCCTATGGTGCAGCAGGCCGGCGTCAACCTGGTTCATTTCGGCCTGGTGGTGGTGTTCAACCTGATGATCGGCATTCTGACGCCTCCCATGGGGACGGCGCTTTTCGTGGTGTGCCGGGTTGGCAACATTCCGTTCAAGACATTGGTGCGGGGGGTCGCGCCTTTCTTGATTCCGTTGCTTGCCACCCTGCTTTTGCTGACGGCCTTTCCCGAAATTTCCCTGTTCCTGCCGAAGCTCTTGACCGGCCGGTGAGAGGGCTTGCATTCGCTTTGCCGCGCCGCGGCCCGTTTCGCCCGGAACGCCGGCGCTTTTCTCTCGCAAACCATCGTCCACGAAGGAGTCCGCCCATGGAACTACGCGGGATCTACCCCGCCCTCGTCTCCCCTTTCAATCCCGACCTGTCCTTTAATTACGGCGCGTTGCGGGAAGTGGTGAGGGAGACCAAGAAAAGGGGCGTGCACGGATTTTATGTCGGCGGTTCGACCGCGGAGACCTTTTCCCTTTCGCTTGACGAGCGGGAGAAGGCGCTGGAGACGGTCTTGGACGCCGCCGGCGACAGTCCGGTTATCGCCCATGTCGGCACCTTGAATCCCATGGATCTCAAGAGGCTCGCATCCCACGCGGCCAGGGCCGGCGCGGCCGCGGTGTCGTCGGTTCCCCCATTTTATTTCAAGCACGGCGAAGAGGAGATTGACGCCTATTATCAGGATCTCGTGGCCGCCTCCGAGGGGTTGAAGGTGATCCTTTACAATATCCCGGTTTTCACCGGCGTCACGCTGAACAAGAAAAATTGCGCCAAACTTTTCACCGCCGGCGGCGTGGCCGGCATAAAGCACACCTCCCACAATCTTTACGATCTGGAGCGGCTCAAGTCGGCCTTTCCCGAGGCTATCATGCTTTCCGGCCACGATGAAGTGTTCTGCCCCGCCCAACTCATGGGCGCCGAGGGCTGCATCGGCAGCACCTTGAATATCATGCCGAGACGGTTCGCCGAAATGGACGCGTTGATCAAGGCGGGAAAATACGATGAGGCCATGAAGGTACAACGCCGGGTGAACGACGTCATCGACGCCATGCAGCAATTCAATTTCTTCGGCGCCCTCAAATATATTCTCGAACTTCAGGGGTTCCCCGTCGGCGACACCCGCCGCCCGCTCCTGCCGCTGTCGGACGAGAATAAAAAAATGGTCGGGGAACTATACCGAAAATACCTTGTTTGAGGGAAATCGGGCGGCGGCGCGTTTGTGGACTTGTAAAGGGAATCAAAAGGCGGTATGCTTGATTATCTTTACAAGTCCGCGGAATGGAAGCCGGCCGGGGATTATCCCCGATCCCGGCGGGGAGGGCAGGCGTGGAACTTTACGAACAACCCCTGAAAATCGACGGCGAGAGGGTTTGGCGGAACTACCTGGGCGGAAGCCTTCTGGATCTGCTGCACGGCCGTCCCGGGGTTCCGGACGGGCATTTCCCCGAGGAATGGATGCTTTCCACCACCGTGGCCAGGAACCCCGGCCGCGAACATATCGAGGAAGGCGTCTGCCGCCTCGCCGGAAGCGGCGGGAAGACCAGCCTCAGGCAACTGATCGCCGAGCATCCCGGGGAAATGCTGGGCCGGGACCACGTCGCCGAGTACCGGGATTCGCCGGGGGTGCTGGTGAAGCTTATCGACTCCCTGGTCCGGCTGGTGGTCCAGGGCCATCCCGGCCGGGACATGGCCAGGCGCCTGCTTGGTTCCCGCTTCGGCAAGACCGAGTGCTGGCACATCCTGGGAATCCGGAATCAGCCGGACCTCGATCCCTGCCTCTACCTGGGATTCAAGAAAGGGGTGGATCGGGCGGCCTGGCGGGACGTTTTCCTCCGCCAGGACAAGCCGGCGATGCTGGGGATGCTCCACAAGTTGAAGCCGCTCCCGGGCGACACCTTCATTGTCCACGGGGGCGTCCCCCACGCCATTGGGCCGGGCTGCCTCCTGGTGGAGATCCAGGAACCCACCGACTTCACCTTCAGCCTGGAAAGGAAAATGGATTCCGGCCTGGAAATACCCGAGGAGGTTTGCCACCTGGGGATCGGGGTGGAGAACATGCTGGACTGCTTCGTTTACGGGGGAAAATCCGAGGCCGAGACCCTCGCCCTCTGGCGGCTGGAGCGCAAAACCCTGGCCAAGACCTCCGACTACCTGGAGGAAAGCCTGGTCGATTACCGGACCACCCCCTGCTTCCGGATGGAACGGCTGCTGCTGACCGGGGAATTCCGGCTCCCGCCGGACGGCTTTTTCTCCGGGCTTTATGTCGAGGGGGGGAAAGGGAGGATTGAACACGGGGGCGGGGTCCTGCCCCTGGCGCTCAACGACCAGGTATTCCTGCCCGCCGCCGCCGGCGCCCTGTCAATCCGGGCCGGCGACGACGGGGAGCCCCTTCGCCTGATCCGCTTCCACGGACCCGAGACGCCCTGACCGCCGGAAAAGATTAAAAATCGTCGTCCCGGTCGAGGGGAATTAGTTCCGAGGCGGGGATCGCCTTGACCCGCCTCCTCTCCCGCGCGGGGGCGGAGGCGCCGGAATCGCCCCCGGGCCCGGGAAGCCGGGGCGGGCCGCCGGGGCGGCCGCGGGAGGGGCCGGCCGGCGCCTTGGCGGCGGGGCCGCCGATCCGGAGTTTCCCGTCCACCAGAACGACAAGGGAGTCGACCATTTCGTTCAGCGCCGACGCCTGGGCGGACAGTTCCTCGGCGGCCGAGGCGGATTCCTCGGCGGTGGCGGCGTTGTTCTGGGTCACCTTGTCCATCTGGGCGACGGCGGTGTTCACCTGATCCACGCCCTGGGCCTGCTCGTTGGTGGCGCTGGTTATCTCGGAGATCAGGCGGGAAACGGACCGCGAGCCCTCCTCGATCCCCTTGAAGCCCTTGTCTAGTTCGCCGGCGATTTCCGATCCGTTCCGCACCCGTTCGATGGTGGTCTGGATGAGCTGGGTCGTGTCGCGGGCGGCCTGGGCCGAGCGCCCGGCCAGGTTGCGGACTTCGTCGGCCACCACCGCGAAACCCTTCCCGGCCTCGCCGGCCCGGGCCGCCTCGACCGCCGCGTTCAGGGCCAGAAGGTTGGTCTGGAAGGCGATGTCCTCGATCGTCTTGATGATGCGGTTGATCCGCTCCGCCGAATCGCTGATTTCGCCCATCGCCCGGGACATGTTGGCCACGGCGGTGGAACCGCCGGCGATGAGTTGGTTGTTGTGGTTGGTGGTGTCGTTGGTCTTGTTGGCGTTGTCGGCGTTCTGCCGGGTCATGGAGGCCATTTCCTCCAGGGCCGACGAGGTCTGTTCGAGCGAGGCGGCCTGCTCGGTGGACCCCTCGGCCAGGGCCCGCGAGTGGCCGGATATCTGGCCGGCGGCGGCGTTGACCTGGGCGGAACTGTCGCCCAGATCGTCGATGACGCGCTTGAGCCGGGAGGTGATGCCGGAAACGACGCGCGCGGCGTACAGGCTGGCCAGGACGATGCCCAGAACGCCGGCGCCGATCATCAGGTTCCCGGCGAACCGGGCCGTATCCCGGGTCGCGCCGATGCGCGAGGCCTGCTCCGCGCCGATGGCGTTCAGGGCGGCGTTCAGGTTGTCGAGCGCCGCCTTCTGCGCCTTGCCCCCCTCGGTCGCCATGAGCCTGGTAGCCTTGACGTTCGTGTCCTGGTTGACGTAGTCCACCACCTTGACGAAGGTCTCGCGGCCCGTGGAGGAAAGGGCGGCGAGGATGGACCGGGCCAGGTCCCCGCCCTTTTCGGGCCGCGAACCGTCGGCGATTTTCCCGATCCTTTCCTCCATGCCGCCGAGAGCGGCCAACAGGGCGTCGCGCTTGCGGTCCGACTCGGCCAAATCAAGCTCGGGTATGTAATCGGCCGTCTCGGCCCGGAACCGCATCAAATCCGTGCGCAGCATCTGCGCTTGCCGGCCGAAATCGGCGGCCCCGGCGTCCTCCTGGCCGGACAGGACCCTCGCCAGTTCGCCAAGATCGCCGTCCAGCTTGTTCCACAGCGGGTTTTGGGAGACGAAAAGGCGGGACGCCTTGACATTGGTGTTTTGGTGGGTCAGATTGACCACTTCGTCGGTGACCCGGAGATATTCGGACCACAACCTTTCGGAGATGCCGGCGGCGTCCCTCTGCTCCGGAGTCGGGTTGGGCGGCAGATAATCGGAATAGCGCCGTAGCTGCTCCCTCACCCGGGCGTCGGAGGCGGCCAATTCGGCAATCATCCTCTCCATGGCCCGCTCATCCGGCTCGGAAATGATGTTTTGCACCGCGATGACCCGTTCCAGCACGATGGCGTTAATGGCGTTGAAGGCGGCGAAGCGGTTGCCGAGCCGTCCCAGCGCCCCGGATTCATCCGCCAGCCTGGATATGCCGTAGTACCCCACGCAGGTTATGAATATGGCAAGCCCTATCAAAAGGGCGACAATCAACCCGATTCTTCTCCCCATTGACATGGCCGACTCCTTGAAATCGAAAACCAATTAAGAAGCTTTAAACGCCGTGAATTGGTCATAATTCACGGTTACAATCCAACACCCATTGACAGTTTTTGTTCCAACGGTGGGATACGTACTATATTACTTTTCCGGAATGCCGCAAGCTTCCGTTCAGAAATGCAGGCCCGCCAGTTCCTCCCGGAGTTCCGGTACGGCCCCGTAGAGTTCAAACACGGCGTCTTCCATGCGGTTCCAGATTTCCTCCCGGTTCTGCCGATCCAGCCAGCCTTGCGGTCGCGGCCCGAAATGCGCCAGGAAGGCGGCGGCCCGGTTCAATTCCTCCAGGCCGCGGGCGGTGGGGCGGGGAACCGGTATTTTTTTGACCTCCTCCAGGCGCAGGCGGCCGGCGGACAGGTTTGGCGCCAGGCGGTTGAAATAAAAGTCCAGGAGGCGGCTGTTCAGGAGGCAGGCGATGAAGCCGGCCCCGATTCCGGGCTTGGGGATCAGGGAATAGAGATCGACCCCGGCGGGAAGCCGGGAGCGGTCGACGGCGGCGGACAGCGGCGGTCCGGCCCGGCGGAGCAGGACCTTTTCCTCCACGTCGTATTCGGCCGGCGCCGGCAGCCGGAACAGATGTAACCGGTTCCAGCTGAGGAAGCTGACCGGCTTTCCGACCAGGAAGCGATCCACCGTCTCGGCGGTCAGCACCCCCCGCCACTCCGAATCGGGCGGCGCCAGGCGGCGGTAGAAATTCCGCCGGGGGGAGACGCCGGGATGGATGGCGGCCAGATCCTCCAGGCGGATGATGTCCCCCTCCCCGGCGAACAGCCGGGCCAGGCCAATCGGGATTTCCTCGGTAAGTTCCAGGGCGGCGGGCGGCCGGTTTTCGGCGAGCCGCCGGGCTATCTTGCTTTCCCAGAGGCTGGCGGGGCCGCTCGCCGGCAGGCAGTCATCGGCTCCGGCCGCGAGAATAAGCTCCAGGCGGGCGAACTTCCGCTCCGAAGTCATGGCGATCAGGGGACAATTCCCTCCCCAATGGCGGCGGATTCGGAAGCCGACCTTCTCGATCGGCCAGGCCCGGGGATTGTCGACGTCGATAAAAAGCAGGGCCGGCCGCCGGCAACCGCGCCAGCTTCGGGGGTCGAAGCCGGCCCAGTCGGCCAGGACCGGTTCCAGGCCCATATTCGCCAGCCGTTCCGACAACTCGGGAACGACCTGTTCCCGCAAGCCCAGGAGCACCGCCATTTCCGCCATTTCCGCTCCCTTCCCGCCGAATCCGCCCTAAGGGCATGTCCATAAATAACTTATACATGTTTAGACAAGGAACCGAGTCGCGGCGGTAAATTTTCGTCCATGGTTGGGCAAAAATTTACGAAAACGGCGTTGGTGACGCGGTATAAACTTGTATAAGTTATTTATGGACATGCCCTAACGTCCGGAGGCGATCCTCCCCGGGCGCACCCGATCCTCCGAAGCCCGGGGCCGGCCGGGCGAATTTCCCCCGGGTCCGGGAAGATCGGTCCGGACTTCGCGCCGGAATTGTTATCGGGCTTTTTTCGGGGCGGGTTCAATATTTTGGCTGGCATTCGGGCGAGGGCGGCCCGGCAATGGACAAGGGGAAAAGTTTTTCTTTATGACTTATTTTTATGGCATATGATGATTGATGAAAGTTGACTTTTAAAGGGAACCGGGCCAACCACCGCCCGGTTCCCTTTAAAGATTAAACTACTTGTGTTTCAATGGTTTGAAGTCGGCGGAGCCCGGACCGGCCGCCCCCGTACCCCCGTCCGGCGTTTTACCCTGGCCGTAGGAGGTATGGTAAAATTCGAACAGGCGGTCGGCGTCCTCCCGGGAAATGACCCTGGGCTCCACCCCCATCGACCTCGCCTTCACGTAAACTTCCGCGGTTTTCTCCAGTACGCCGCAGGCGCGGAGGGCGGTCGCCAGATCCTCCCCGACGCAGAGCGCCCCGTGGTTGGGGAGAATGACGGCCCGAAAGCCGTCCCCCAGCGCCCTGGCGGCGTTCTCGGCCAGGGCGCGGCTTCCCGCCGGGGCGTACTCGCAGCAGGGCGCGGAGCGGCCCAGGACCTGGGCGAATTCCTCGGTAACCGCCGGCAGGTCCAAACCCGCGATCGCCAGGACGGTGGAATGCGCGGCGTGGGTGTGAATGACGGCGTTGACCCGGGGATTAAGGCGGAGGATAAGCAGGTGCATTTCCTTTTCCACGCTTGGCCGGCGCCGGCCCCGGACCGGCTTTCCCTCCGGATCGAAGACCACGATGTCGTCCTCCACGCATTCGCGGTAGTCCATCCCGCTGGGAGTCAGGTAGATGTTCCCGCTCCCGGGGTCCCGGGCGCTGAGGTTTCCCCAGGCGCCGAGGGTGAGCGACTGTCCGAGCATCGCCCGGGCGGTGTCGAGGATGGATTTTTCAAGGCTTGGCATGCCCCTTCCCCCTAAGAGCGTGTTGTTAAATGCCGGATCGTCCGGGTTGGACGAGAGGCCCTAAAACGAATCCCGGTAGGGAATGTTCCCCCAGCCTTCCCGGCCGGCGATGGCCAGCAGCTCGGCGGCGTACTCCATGTACGGGATATAGCCGCCCAGTTGGTAGGGTTCCTCCTCCCCGTCGGGGTTTTCCCAGACGAAGCGGTATCCGTGGGCGGTTTCGGAGTTGTTGTATTCGTACCTGACGTATTGGAGGCGAAGCTTCCACCAGCCCTGATCGTAATGCCGCACTTCCGCCTGGCGGAGCACCACCGGGGTGACGGCCAGATCCGGCTCCAGCCCGGCCGGGACATATTTCCTTTCGGGATGCTCGATCTTGGGATAAGGCACGATCTCCCCGAATTCGCCGGCGTGGAACCTCCGCTTGGCCGCGTCGATATCCGCCTGGCCGGCCATGGCGTACATGCCCTGGACAACCAGGGGGCGGCCAAGGATTGGCCGGGCCATATACAGAGCCCGGGCGCCGTTCCCCCGCAGCCGCAAGGCCGCCCCGGGACGGATCCCGATCACCTGTCCCGGGCCGAGGACGGCGCCTTCGCCGGGGAGTTCGACGGCGATTTCCCCCGCCGAGGCATACACGATGCCCTCCCAGCCCACCGGAACCTCCAGCGGCAGCCGCCCGGAAAGCGCCAGGTCCAGAAGGGCGAACGGTTCGGTCGTTTCCAGGGGCGAGCGAGCGCCGCCGTATTCCCCGAGCATCACCTTGACCCGGTTGCCGCCGGCGTCCCCGGCCACCGGGACCGCGGCCGCCTTCAACAGGGAGGTGGCGGGCGGCAGGGCCTGCGACTTTTCCGCCAGGGGAACCCAGATTTGCACCTGGTTGACCTCCATTCCCTCGGCCGCCGGATTTTCCTCGTGGATAAGTCCGGTCCCGGTCCGAAACCACAAGAGATCCCCCGGCTCCACCCTGGTTTCGCCGCTCGCCGTGTCCCGATCCCGGAGCGCGCCCGGCGAATCCTCCGGCAAATAGGTGACGATTCCCAATCCGGCGTGGGGATGGGGGGGGAACCCCGCCGCCCGCAGGCGCAGGTGATCGAAAAGGATGACCGGACCGGCGAAGTCCTTGAGCATGTCCCGGTCGAAGCGGAGCGCGGTCGCCGCCCCGACAATGCCGAAAGGTTCGGTTTGGGCGACGTTGGTCAGAAATCCCGCCATGGCTGGCGCCTTTCTTTAAAAGTCAACTTTTTCATGCCCGGCGGAGCCGGGAGCGGATTTCATCTCCTGGCCGGGGCCGGAGGGGCCCGGCGGGGCGGAGGAACCTCCCGTTGGCTTTTTTGGGCCGCCTCCAGCACTTTTTCCACGGTTTCCTCGAAGGGGGTGGATTCCTTTTCGCCCTGGACCAGGATGGCCTCGAGATCGGGCATGACGTTCCTGGCCTTGTCGAATTCGGGATCCGCGCCGGGGACGATGGCGCCCAGGCTAAGCAGATCCTCCTTTTCCCGGTAGGCCGCCAGGCATTGCCGGAGGCGGCGCGAGGCCTGGAGCAGCTCCCCGGAGACAATCTCGGACTGCACCCGGGAAATGGATTCCAGGATGTCGACGGCCGGGTAGTGACCGCGGTTGGCTAGGCGGCGGGAGAGGACCAGGTGCCCGTCCAGGATGCCGCGGGTGGCGTCCGCGATGGGTTCGTTCAGGTCGTCGCCCTCCACCAGGACCGTGTAGAACCCGGTGATCGAGCCCCGGGGACTGCGGCCGGCCCGCTCCATCAGGCGGGGCAGCAGGGCGAAGGTGGAGGGGGTGTAGCCCTTGGCGGCCGCCACCTCGCCCACCGAGCCGCCGATGTCCCGCTGGGCCATGGCCATGCGGGTCACCGTGTCCATGAGGAGGGTGACGTCGGCCCCCTGATCCCGGAAATATTCGGCGACGGCGGTGGCCACGAAGGGCGCTTTGACCCTGACCGTGGCCGGCTGATCGCTGGTGGCGACCACCAATACGCTTCTCGCCATGCCCTCCCCGCCCAGGTTGACCTCGATGAAATCGCGCACTTCCCGCCCGCGCTCCCCCACCAGCGACACCACCGTCACCTGGGATGAGGTGTTCCGGGCGAGCATGCCGAGAAGGACGGACTTGCCCACCCCGGTCCCGGCCATGATGCCGATGCGCTGGCCCTTTCCCACCGTCGCGAAGGCGTCGATGCCGCGCACCCCGGTGGCGAGGATGTCGGAAATGCGCGGGCGCATCACCGGATCGGGGGGGTCGGCGTAGATCGGATAGGCGGCGGAGGCGGTCACCGGGCCCTTGCCGTCGAGGGGCCGCCCCATGCCGTCCAGCACCCGCCCCAGCAGGTGCTCGCCCACCGGGATAACCTGTTCGGTGGTGGCCGACTCCACCCGGTCGCCCGGCCCGATCCCGCGCATCTCCCCCAGCGGCATCAGCAGGGTGGCGTTTTCCCGGAATCCCACCACCTCGGACTCGATCGCCCGGCGGTAAAGCCGCGAATGGATGCGGCAAAGGCTTCCCACCGGCAGGGGCAGGGGGGTGGTCTCGGCGATCAGCCCGGTCACCCGCCTCACCCTCCCCCCCACCCGGGCGGGAAGGATGTTGGCAAGCCGCCGCCGCCGGTGCTCGAACAGGGAGTCGCTCATTCGCCTCCGCCTTCGGGACCGGGCTTTTCCCCGCCGGCGGGCGGGGGAGGGGCCGCCGGGGGCGGAGGGATTGCCGCCGGGGTCTTCCCCGGAGCTGGCGGATGGTTCCAGGGAGGGGCGGCGGCTTCCCCCGAAAAGCCCAGCAGGGCCTCCTCGAAGGCGGCCAGGCGGGTGGACAAACGCATATCGACCTCGGCCTCCCGGGTGGTGGCCAGGAGGCCTCCCCGTTCGATGGCGGGATCGGCCTCGATTTCGACCGTCCCCAGATCGGTGAAAATCGCGGCGAGCTCCGGGAGGGTTTCCCGCATCGCCCCGAGATCCTCCGGGTTCACCCGGACGGCGAGGCTGCTCCGCTCGACCACCAGGCCGATGCATTCCCGGGCCAGCGGGCGGATGGCCTCCGGATCGATCGACAATTCATGCCCCACCAGGCGCCTGGCCAGGTCCAGGACCAGGCGCAGCAGATCGTTTTCGGCCTGGGCCAGGAGTTTTTGCCGGCTTTCCCCCATCAGCGCCGCCAATCGCTCCAGCATCCCGGAAACCGGGCCGACCTTCCGCCGGAACGACTCCCGCTCCGCCTCCGCGGCGGCGGCGACTTTCGCCTCGGCCGCCGCCAGCCCGTCCTTTTCCCCCTTGGCGAAGCCGTCCTTCTCCGCCTTGGGCAGGGCTTCCCGGTACCCCTTGTCGAAGGCCTGCTTCTCCAGGGCGGCGATTTGCCTCTTGGCCGCCTCCAGCTTCCGATCCGCCTCCTCCTGGGCTTTCTTGAGCATGCCCTGGGCCAGGGAGCGGATATCCCTGAACTGGAAGGGAAAGGCGTCCAGGCCGCGTTCCCGGCCGGCGGCCAGCACCTGGCCCGGGCGGGGCATGGGAACGAACTCGCCGGAATCGTCGATCACCCTGGATTCAGCCATCGGCCCTCCCGGCCGGAAGGGGCTCACACCACCACGTTGTCATCGCCGCCCCGCCCGGAAATGATGACGTCGCCCGACTCCTCCAGCCGGCGGACGATGTCGACGATATGCTGCTGGGCCTGCTCCACGTCGGCCAGCCGCACCGGCCCCATGAATTCCATGTTTTCCCGGATTATTTCCGCGGCCCGGGTGGACATGTTCTTGAAGATCTTCTCCTGCATCGCCTCCGAGGCGGTTTTGAGGGCGGTGGCCAATTCGTCGTTCTCCACCTCCCGGAGGACGGACTGGATGCCCTTGTCGTTGACCAGGATTATGTCCTCGAAGACGAACATGAGCTTGCGGATTTGCTCCACCATGTCCGGATCCGCCTCCTCCAGGTTCTCCAGAATCCCCTTTTCGGTGGTCCGATCGCAGAGATTGAGCATTTCCGCCACCGCCTGCACCCCGCCGGCCGACTCCAGGCTCTGGGTCACCAGGGAGGCCAGGCGGGACTCCAGGCCCTGCTCTACCATCCGGATGGCCTCGGGGGTGGTCTGTTCCATCCGGCAAATCCTTTTCACCACCTCCAGCTGCTTTTTCGCGGGCAGGCCCACCAGGATTTCGGCCGCCTGCTTGGGGGGAAGGTGGGCCATGATGAGCGAAATCGTCTGGGGATGCTCGTCCGAGATGTACATCAGCAGGTGCTCGGAATCGACTTGCTTAAGGAAGTGGAACGGCGCCAGCTGGATGGTGTTTTCCAGCTGGGCCAGGATTTTCGCGGCCTCCTCCGGGGACAGGCTCTTCTCCAGGAGCTGCCGGGCGAACTCGATCCCGCCCTGTTCCACGTATTTCGAGGCCAGGTGGGTCTGGTAGAATTCCCGCAGCACCGCGTCCCGGATCTCGGCCGGGATCTCGTCGTCAAGCTTGGCGATTTCCATGGAGACGCGTTCCACCTCGTCGGTGGAGAGGTTCGCCATCAGCTTGGCGCTGGAGTCGACGTCGAGGGAGATCATGAGAATCGCCGCCTTGCGCAGGCCGGTCAGGCCCTCCGCCTTCGCCAATTTGGCCATGGCTATTCCTTCCGCATCCAGCGCTTGATCAGGTTGGCGGCGCGCTTGGGATCCTCCTGGACCACCGCCATCACCTTGGCGCGCAATTTACCCCATTCCTCGTCCACCTCCTCCTCGTCCTCGGCCTCCCCGGTCAGGTCGAGGGATTTGAGCGTTTCGGGATCGATCGGCTCCTCGACCTCGGTGGGAATCGGGCGGGTGGCGTAGCGATAGGCCATAAGCACGGCCAGGGCGAAAAAGACGAAGGTCACGATGGCGGTCCCGTTCCGGCGGAGGAGGGACAGGGCGAAGGCCAGGGGAGGCTCCCCGCCCGGGGGGGAAACGGGAGGGGGGGTCCAGTCGACCTGGGCCACCTCGATTTTTTCCGGTATCTGGGCCAGGGGGATGTTGGCGGCCTGGGCGATCAGCCGCCGGAGTTCGTCCAATTGCGCCGGGGCGAGGCGTTCGACCGACTCCTTTTCCCAGACGGGGTGGCGGCTGACCGGATCGATTAGGGGCTCCCCCAATTCGTTTTTGGCCTGGACGGGTTGCCCCTGGCCGTCGCGCCGGAGCCGGTAGGGCAGTTGGATGATGGCGGATACGGTGAGGTTGGCGACGTTGGGGGCGAACTTGGTGGCGGTTTCCAGGATGGAGTTCTGCATGCTCCGCTCGGCGGAATTTTCGTTGTGGGTCGTTTCCTCCGTGTACCAGTAGGCGGGGTTGTTGAGATTGGCCGAGCGGCTGACGTTCGGCTGCACCCCCGGCTCCTCGGAGGGGCGCTTGGACGACCGGGTCGCGAGCTTGTGGGTGGAACTGTTGGCCACCTCCCCGGGCAGGACGTCCTTGCGGAGCGACTCCCGGTAGTCGAAGACCACCTCGTACTTGGGGAAGGCGTTGACGTCCCCCTCGTAATGGAGGTTGGGGATGAATTGGCGCATGAGGCTTTCCAGCTTGCGGCGCATTTCGTCGGCCAGGGCCAGCTCGGTGTCCCATTTCTGCTTGGCCATGGCGCCCAGCCCGTTGGCGGCGGAGGTGTGGAACTTGTTCCCGTACTGGTCCGCCACCACCACGTCGCGGGGATCCAGCCCGGCCTTGGCCGAGGACACCAGGGCGATGATGGTGTTGGCGGCGTCCTCGGTAAGCCGCTTCTGGAGGTTCGTCTTGACCCTGACCGCGGCCGACTTCTTGTGGGCGACCCCGAAAAGCGAGGTGCGGGCGTCGTCGGAATATATCACCTGCGCCTCGGCCACGTTCTCCAGGTTTTCGATCAGCCGGGCCACCTCGTTCGCCCGGGCCAGGCGCATGGATTCCTCCGAATGCATCCGGGTGTCGGAAAACGACCAGCGCTCCAGCATCTCGTCGAATCCGTAGGCGTGGGCGTCCTTCAGCAACCCCTCCTCGGCCATCGCGATCACGGCGGACTTTTCCTCGTCGACGTTGACCAGGACGCGCCGGGATTCGAAGTTGTACTCCGCGGTCCGGATGCCCTTCTCCCGCAGGCGATCCAGGATGGCGTTGACGTCGCCGGGTTCGACCGCCATGGGGAGGGGCCGGCGCCCGGTCTCCCCCGGCGTCGTCCCCAGCCAGGCGGCGAAGGTCAGGCACACCACCACCGTGAGAATCAGAAACGTCACCGCCACCCTTTGGGTGACCGACATGTCCCTGAGGATGGACTGGGTATCCTGCCAAAGCTGTCTCAAGATGTTCATGCCGAAATTCCCCCCCGGCAATCCCCGCCGGCCGCGCCCGGCGGACTTTTAAAAGTCGACTTTACAAGTCCACGGGAACCTCCAATCCGATCCAATCCGTCGCCGGCTTTATCCGGCAAAAGTTGACGGGCGGCCGAAAAAAAAAGGTCGCTTGAA
The DNA here is from genome assembly GCA_031269935.1 of Planctomycetota bacterium. Lineage (GTDB taxonomy): Bacteria > Planctomycetota > SZUA-567 > SZUA-567 > SZUA-567 > JAJBSZ01. The sequence continues at coordinate 1,033 of JAISYL010000123.1, read as the reverse complement.
GTCGACTTTTTTTTAAGGAAAATCCGGCCAACCGCCGCCCGATTTCCTTTAAAGATTCAGCCGCTTTCGTTTCAACGGTTTGTTTTTTCGTCAACGCGACCCAAGCCGGCGATATTGCCAAAAAAACGGCTCTGAAACGAACGCCCTGAAACTTCAAAAGTAAACTTAAACCCGCATCCGGAGTATTTCCTGGTACGACTCGACCAGTTTGTTGCGCACCGCCATCAAGGTGTCGAAGGCGACGCTCGCCTTTTCCACCGCCGTCATCACCTTGGTTATGTCCTGCTCCCTCCCCATCACCATGTCGGTCACCAGCTTGCCCGCGTCCTGCTGCATGGTGTTGACCTTGTTCAGGTTGTCCAGGAAAAATTTCTTGAATTCCGCGCCCGAGGCGGGTTCGGCCCGGGCCGGGACGGAGTCGGCGGCGGTCCGGGAGATGGGCGCCAGTTTTCCGGTCATGGGGTCGATGGGCATGGAACCTTCCCGTTTTCGGAGAACGCGGAGGGAATCTCCGCCTGGACGCATTATACCGCGCCCGAATGCGGTCGGAGCCGATTTTTTCCCGCCCCCGGGGCGAAAACGTCCGGCCGGCGCCTTTTCCTTCCCCGAGGCGGCGGGGCGCCTCCCGGCTGGAACCGACTATACTAAATATCGGCCGGCCGGCGTTCGGACTTTATCGGGGCGTCCGGATTAGAACTCATTATGCAAAAGACGATGCCCAAGGCAAGCTAAATTTGTCCAACCCCCGGCCCCGGACCAGGGCCTGCGCAGGAAAATTTCCTTTGGGGAGTTCGAGGGGATAGGCTTCATCCCATTCGGCCATCAGGGGGTGATCGGCCGGATCCACAGCCGCGAGACCCCATCCGGATCGCCTATATCGCGGCCGGCGGCTTCGAGGCGTCGTCCCGCCTTTTCCGGGCCGCCGCCAAACTTTACAATTTCTTCCGGAAATCGCCTAGCGATGGGCAGGTGGCCGCCAATTCGGCCCAGCGATCCAGCCGTCCGGGATCGGCGCATTTCCTCAGCTTATTCT
>JAISYL010000103.1 GCA_031269935.1 Planctomycetota bacterium | reverse complement strand
TCCCGCGGCGGCGTCAAGCCGGATAGCAGGCGTTCGGCCGGCGAATATTCCCCCGCCAGTTGAATCTTGCCAACCACCGATTTCATTACCGCCGCGAGTTCGGTTACTTCTTGCAACTCCTCCAACGAACAATACAGGGCATACTGGCGTCCCGCCGCGTTGATCTCCCGGGTCAGCGCCCTCAGGAGCGTGGTCTTCCCCGACTGGCGGGCGGCGTGGATGACGAAATACCGCTTCTGTTCGATCAGCCTGCGCGCCTCCGGCAGGCGATCGACGGCGGGGAGCATGTAATGCCGGTCCGGAACGCAGGGGCCGGCGACGTTGAATCGCTTCGGGATGACCGGTATCATCTCTCGCGCCTCCCTGAACGTGGCCGGCCGGAAGCGGCCGGCTTCCGGGGAAAGGCATTATACCGCCGGGCCGGCCGGAAAACAATCGCCGCGTCCCGTTTGTGATCGGGGCGTTGTCCCGGACAGGGGTGTACCTTTCCTGTCGCCGGGCGGGCATAATGGCCGCGTCCAGGGTTTCGGGCGGACCGGGAACCATCCTTTGTCCCGGGAGACGCGCCTCGTATTGATGCCCGGGCTGGCGATTCACCACCGCTGACGCCAGGGTAAAACCACAACATCTTTACCCACTACTACAACCTTGACTGACTACTAGCCGCCCCCGGCGGCGTCTCAAGCCTCCCGGGCCCGCAGCTTCCTGGCCGCCGCCATCATGTTTTCCAGGGACGGCATGACCTCGGACCACCGCCGCGTTTTCAACCCGCAGTCAGGATTCACCCACAGCAATCCCTTGTCGATGTGCTTGAGCGCTTTTTCCAGCAAGCCCAGGATCTCCTCCTCGGAGGGAACCCGCGGGCTGTGGATGTCGTACACCCCGGGGCCGACCGCCCCGGGATAATTGAAGCCGTCGAAGGCGTCCAACAGTTCCATGCCGCCGCGGCTCGACTCCACGCTTATCACGTCGGCGTCCATTTCGGCAATCCAGGGCAGGATGGCGTTGAACTCGCTGTAGCACATGTGGGTGTGGATTTGGGTCGAATCCGCCACCCCGGAGGACGCCAGGCGGAACGAATCGACCGCCCAGCGCAGGTACGCCCCCGCCTTTTCCGCCGTCAGGGGCATGCCTTCGCGAAGGGCCGCCTCGTCGATTTGGATGACCCGGATCCCGGCCCGCTCCAAGTCCCCGACCTCGTCCCGGATGGCCAGGGCTATTTGCTTGCACACCTCGCTTCTTTCGAGATCGTCGCGGACGAAGCTCCAGGCCAGGATGGTGACGGGGCCGGTCAACATGCCCTTCACCGGCTTCCTGGTCAGGGACTGGGCGTACAGCGACCATTCCAGGGTCATGGGGCCTTCCCGGCGAACGTCCCCGTGAATGATCGGCGGCTTGACGCAGCGGCTTCCGTAACTCTGCACCCAGCCGTTTTGGGTGAAGCAAAAGCCCTTCAGCCGCTCGCCGAAGTATTCCACCATGTCGTTGCGTTCGGCCTCGCCGTGCACCAGGACGTCGAGGCCAAGCTCCTCCTGCTTCCGGACGCAGTCCCCGATCTCCTTTCTTATGGCCTCCCGGTAGCCTTCCTCCGAAAGCTCCCCCCGCTTGCGATCGCGGCGCGCCCGGCGGATTTCGGGGGTCTGCGGGAACGATCCGATGGTGGTGGCCGGAAACGGGGGAAGCCCGAGCCAGGCCTGGGCGGCGCGCCGGTCGCCGATGGCCGAGGCGCGGCGGAGCATCTCCGGGGTCGCCGCGGCGCATCTCCTCCCGACTTCCTCGATCCGGGCGTCCGGATGGGCCCGGGCCCGTTCGAGGATTTCGCGGTTCGCGGCCAGGCGGCAGCGGTCGCCGCCGCCGGCCAGGCGGCGCAAAGCGGCCAATTCCCCGCATTTCTGCGCCGCGAAGGCCAGGCGATCCCGGATCGGTTCCGGGAGGGCGTCCTCGCCCTCCAAGTCGACGGGGCAATGGAGAAGCGAGCAGCTTGTCCCCAGCATGACCCGTTCCCCGCCCAGGGAGGAAACCGCCTTTTCGACGAGGGGAAGCGTTTCGGCGAAGTTGTTTTTCCAGACGTTCCGGCCGTCGACGACGCCCAGCGACAGGACCTGGTTCCGGGGCAGGGCCGCCAATACGGGGTCAAGCTGCTCCGGGCCCCGCTTCAGGTCCAGGTGGAGAATGTCGCAACCGGCCGCCAGGGCCGGCTCCAGCGACCCGCCCAGGGCCCCGAAATAGGTGGCGAGCATCAGGCGCGCCCCGGAGGCGGCGGCTTTCAGTTCGCCGTAGGCGGAAGCGAAGCGGGAGGGAACGCCCGCCGGCAGCCAGTCGGTGCAAAGAATCGGCTCGTCGACCTGGATGATCGGGCAATGCCGGGCCAGTTGCGCCAGGGTCGTCTTGTAGGCGTCCAGGACGGGCGGGAGGAGCGACCACTTGTCGAGTCCCTCCCCCCGCGCCTTGGCCAGGGCTATCCAGGTGAAGGGGCCGATAAGAACCGCCTTGGCTGTAAAGCCCAGCTCGCGGGCCAGCCCGGCGTCGGCGACGGCCGGGTGCCCGCCGGGCCGGAAATCCGGGCGGGAGGGGAGTTCCGGCACCAAGTAATGGTAATTGGTGTCGAACCACTTGGTCATTTCGAGGGCGGGGATGCCGCGTCCGGCGTCGCCGCGCGCCATGGCGAAAAGCAAATCCGGTTCCGGACCGCCGGCGAGGGGGGAAAACCGCCCGGGGACGGCGCCGATCATGAGGGTGGCGTCGAGCATTTGATCGTAGAGGGAAAAATCGCCCACCGCGACATAATCCAGGCCGGCGTCGCGCTGTATCCGCCAATGCCTTTGCTTAAGTTCCCGGGCCGCGGCCTCCAGTTCCCCGGCGGCAAGCTCGCCCCGCCAGTGCGCCTCCAGGGCGAATTTCAGTTCCCGATTCCTTCCGATGCGGGGAAACCCCAAAACATGCGTTTCCATGCTCGCTCCTTTCAAGCCGTTTTGAATTCGTCTCGTCCCCGGGGAAGGTTGCGCCCGTTTTCCAGCCGGCGCCAGGGGCGCATCCGCGGCCGGGGCGGACGGCCGCGGATGCGGGGAAGGGCGAAGGGCGAAGGGTGGCCGGCCGGAAAATCGCGGCGGCGTCCGGGGGAAAGTCCGGACCTTCCGGGAGGAACGGCGGTTGCCTTGGGGAAAACCGCGGGATGGTTTGCGATTCCCCGGTTGGGGAAGGCGCCACGGCCGTGGCGGCGGTTCATCGAGTCGTCCCCGGGCGATTTGAAAAGCGAGTGCCGTTTTTGAATGCGAGCCTGAGGACAACCCTTGCAGCACTCCTCGCGGGCATGAATTATATTGCCGCTTCGTCCCTGGTCAACCAAAATCTCCTCTGGAATACGAGCCCTTAATCCGCCAGCGGCATGATAATCCCCGCATTTCCGCGAAAATGCGGGGATCCCGGAGCCATGCAACCGCGCGACCGCGTCCGCGGTTTCACATCGCCGTTTCATAAATCCGGGTAACCACTTCCCTGGTGGCTTCCACCGGGGAGAGCCCGAGGAGAACGCCGAGGCTGGGGGTAGTGAAGGCGAGGTTGACCAGCTTGGCCACGTCGCCGGCGGTAAAGCCCTCGGCCCGGAGGTTTTCCGGAATGCCCACGGCGGTGAGCCACCCGCGCACCCCGGCCGCCGCCGAGCCGGCTTCGTTCGCCTTGCCGGCCAGGCCGGGGACGATGGGCGAGAGGACATCGGCCAGGACCTCCCCCTTGGCGGGATAGATTTCCTTGACGATGCCGGGAAGGATGATGCCGAGTCCGGAACCGTGTGAAAGTTCGGGCTTGACGCCGGACAGGGGATGCTCCAGGGCATGGGTTAGGTGGAGGAGGCCGTTGTCGAAGGCGATGCCGGCGATCATCGAGGCATAGAGGAGGAAGTACCGCGCCCGCAAATCGCCCGGATCCTTCTTGGCAAGGGGGAGGTATTTGGCCACCAGCCGGACCACTTCCCTCGCCAGGCCGATGCTGTAGGGCGAGGCGACCGTGGTGGTGCAGGCCTCGATGACGTGGTTGACGGCGTCCACGGACACGAAAACCGTCTGCCGCTCGGGGAGTTTGCCCATCAAGGCCGGATCGTCGATGGAATAGGCCGGATAGACGCATTCGAAGGCGAGGGCGGGCTTGAACTCGTTTTCGGGAATGGAGACGACCGCGAAGCGGTTCACCTCGGTGCCGGTGCCGTGGGTAAGATTCACGGCCACGATGGGTACGGCGGTTTCGGGGGCGAAGGCGAGGCCGCAGACGTCGCGGGCGCTCCTCGCGGGGTTCGCCAACAGGATGGCGGCCACCTTGCCGGCGTCGATGGGGCTGCCGCCGCCTATGGCCACCACCGCGCCGGCCCCGACCGACTTGCCGCCCGCCACCGCCTCGTCCACCTGATCGACGGTCGGGTTGGGGGTGACCTTGTCGTAGAGGAAATATCCCACCCCCTCGTCGGCCAGGGCCGCCTTGACCTTGTCCCAGGCGCCGGTTTTGATGTGGGATCCCTTCCCGGTGACGACCAGGGCGTTTTTCACCCCGCGTTTCTTGAGTTCGGCCGCGATGAAGCCAGTTTTCCCGATTGTCCCGGCGCCGAGATAACAGATGCTTCTGGCGCGGATTTCAACCACCGCGTTTGGATCAATCCGATCTTCCCACATGACGATCTCCTTAAAAATGGCGTAATATTTTCGCCGCCGAACTTGGGTCAGGCCGGTCGAGAAAGCAGAATAACCAGAACCTGGGCCGAGAAAATGCGCAGAAGCATGGTCAGGGGATAGACGGTCGCATAGACGGACGCGGGCGCGTCGTCCTTCAGCATCTGCACGGAAAACGCCAGGGCGGGAGGATCGGTCATGGCGCCGGAAAGCAGGCCGCAGATTGAGGCGTAATCGTACCGAAGAACCATCCGCGCCAGCAACGAGACGATTATCAGGGGGACGAAGGTTATGCAGGCCCCGGCGCCGATCCAGATCGGTCCGTTGGCGGACAGAAGCGTCTCGATGAACCCTTCTCCCGCATTCAGGCCCACGCAGGCCATGAACAGGGCGATGCCGAATTCCCGCAGGATAAGATTGCCGCCGGGCTGAAGATGCCAAATCAGGCCGGCGAAATTATTGATTCGGCTCGTGGCGATGGCGATCACCAGCGGCCCGCCGGCCAATCCCAGCTTAAGCCCGGAGGGAAGGCCGGGAATGGAAATGGGTATGCTTCCGATCACGACTCCCAGCAGGATGCCCAGGAAAACGGGCGCCAGACGGGGATGCTCCAATTCCTTGGGAGAGTTGCCGACCGCCTTTTCCGCGCGATCGAGATCCGCGGCTTCCCCCACGCAGACCAGGCTGTCGCCGTAATGGAGACGCGTTTCGTCACCCGGGGTGGATTCCACCCCGGCCCGGACGAGGCGGGTAACCGTTACCCTCCGTTCCGCGGTCAGCCCCAGACCGCGTAACGATTTGCCCGCCGCCCGGCTTTGGCTCACCACCAGGCGCCGGCGGGCCACCGACCCCGGCGAGTCGGGCACGGACGTGTCGGCCGGCTCCCCCACCAGCGACTGGAATTTCTCCATCTCGGCCGGCGTGCCCACGGCGTGGAGGAGCATGTTTTGTGTTAAAACCGTGTCGGGCGTGGCAAGGCCGCCGCCGCCGCCGGGATTCCCGTAGCGCGAAATGACGATGCCGCCGGAATGGCGGGCGAGAAAATCCCGTATGGTCAGGGCGAAGGCATCCGGGTTGGCGACGATGAAGGTCTTGCCCCGCAATGGCGGATGTTCCAAGCCGTTCCGGCGCTTCAACTCCGCCAGTTCGGTCCCGGGATTGATGCGAAAAATGAAGCGCGCCAATATCATGGTCAAAATGATTCCCAAAATCCCGCAAGGGTACGCGATGGCGTAACCAGTGCCGGCTTCGGCGACCGCCTCCGCCGCCGCCGCGCCGGGCATAAGCTCATGAAAAACCTCGGAAGCGGCGGCGAGGGACGGCGTGTTGGTGACGGCGCCGCACAGGATCCCGATGGCCGCCGGCAACGGCGGATTGAAGGCGAAAAAAAATAGCGCCGCCGCGCCCGCGCCCAAAATGACGTTAAGAACCGCCGCCAGGTTGAGGAACAGGCCTCGCCGGCGCAGCGAGTCGACAAAACCGGGGCCCACCCGCTGGCCGACGGCGAAAACAAAAAGAATCAGCCCGAACTCCCGGACAAAATGAAGAATCCCGGAATCCAGGCGGATCCCCGAATGCGCCAGGACGATGCCGCTGAACAATACGCCGCCCACTCCGAAGCGGATGCCGAAAACGCGGATTCTTCCCATCGCCATCCCCAAAACGATCGCCAGGCACAAGGCGGTAAGGGACGACGCCACCCCGCGGCCGTCAAGCAACTTAACGAGAAAGTCCAAATTCGCTCCCGCCGGCGGCCTTTGCCGGATATGCCGCTGGCGCGGCGAAACGGTTGATGTCCTTTCCGGAAGGCGGCGCCATCAACCGGGGCAAAGGCCTTGGTTCCACGAAATCACGGTTTCATCCCGCCTTCGGCGTAATTCCGGACGCCGATCTCATAAAAATCGTTGCCGTGGGCGTCAATGACCACGGTGACGGGAAAATCCTTGACGGTCAGGCGGTGAATCGCCTCGCTTCCCAAATCGTCGTAACAAACCACTTCCGCTGCGGTGACGCACCTCGCCATCAAGGCGCCGGCGCCGCCGATGGCGCCAAAGTACACGCCGCCGTTCCTTTTTATGCCGGCAATCACCTCGGGCGAACGCCTGCCCTTGCCAATCATGCCGCGCAAGCCGATATCCAGCAGGCGCGGCGCGTAGGCGTCCATGCGGTAGCTGGTGGTGGGGCCGGCCGAGCCGATGACCCGCCCCGGACCGGCCGGGGTGGGCCCGACGTAATAAATGATGGCATCCGTAATCGGGATCGGCAATTCCCCGCCCCGATCCAACAGCTCGATTAACCGGGCGTGGGCGGCGTCGCGCGCGGTGTAAAGAACGCCGGAAATCAGCGCCGCGTCCCCCGCCCTCAGTTTCAGAGCCTCTTCCCTGGCGAGAGGCGCGCCGATTTCGATGCCGGTCATGGCCTGTCCCTTGTCAAAGCGTCCGCGCGGCGTGGCGGCTGACGTGGCAATTGATGTTGACCGCCGCCGGAAGGCCGGCGATGTGGGTGGGGAACGTCTCGATATTGACGCCTAGGGCGGTGGTCAATCCCCCGAAACCTTGCGGACCGATGCCCAGGGCATTGATGCGCTCCAGCAACTCCTTTTCCATCGCGGCGTAGTAGGGGTCGGAATGGGGGCGATCAAGGGGGCGCAACAAGGCTTTTTTGGCTAGAAGCGCCACCCGGTCGAACGAGCCGCCTATGCCTACCCCGACCACAATGGGAGGACAGGGATTGGGACCGGCCATTTTCACCGTCTCCACCACGAAATCCTTGACGCCCCTTTCCCCGGCCGCTGGCGGGAACATGGCGAGGCGGCTCATGTTTTCCGAACCGAAGCCCTTGGGCGCAACCAGAATTTCCATTTGATCGCCCGGCACAATGTCGACATGAAGCAGCGCCGGGGTGTTGTCGCCGGTATTCCTGCGGCGCAAGGGGTCGGCCACCACCGACTTGCGCAGGAACCCCTGGGCGTAACCCCGCCGTACGCCCTCGTTTACGGCTTCGGCGAGCGGGATCCCGCTCAGGTGGACGTCCTGCCCCAGTTCGATGAAGACGCAAGCCATGCCGGTGTCCTGGCAGATGGGGATTTTTTCCCGGTGCGCGATCTCGAAATTCTCCACCAGCTTCTCCAGCGTATCCCTGGCCGGTGGCCAGGGTTCGGCGCCGCCGCCGGCGCGGATGCGATCCGCCACGTCGGCCGGCAATTCGCGATTGGCTTCAATGCACATTTCGCGCACGGCGTCGACGATGGCGCCGGTTTTTATTTCCCGCATCCCGACTCTCCCTTCAGCTTGCCGCGTTATGGCCGTCGCGCCGGTGGGTATAGGTCGGCAACAGCAGCGGAGAAAGTTTTTCCGTGTCGATGCCGGCCTTCTTCCGCTCCGCCTCGTATCTTACGACATGTTCCAGGCCGGGCCGGCCGGGTCGGACGCTCTTGAACCTCCGCCCGGCCTGCTGGCCGGCGTTGCGGCCGAAAACGATGACGTCCAGCAAGGAATTGCCCATCAGCCGGTTTCGGCCGTGAATGCCGCCCGCCGCCTCGCCGGCGACAAAGAGGTTTTCCACGTCGCTTTGCCCGTCGGCGCCAATGCGGATGCCGCCGTTCTGGTAATGCAGGGTCGGATAGATCAAAATCGGTTTCAGGCGGATGTCGATGCCGTATTTGGAATACATGCGCAGCATCGCCGGAATGCGTTTTTCAATGGCGCCCTCCCCGTGAACAATCTCGATCATCGGGGTGTCGAGCCAAACGCCGAACCCCTCGGGCGTCTCCACTCCCAGCCGGCGCTCCCGGCACTCGCGGATGATGGCGGCGGCGGTCACATCGCGCGTCTCCAGCGGGTGCATGAAGGCGACGCCGTCGCGGTTCACCAGGAGAGCCCCGAGCGAACGCACCTTTTCGGTCACCAGGGCGCCGAAGATTTGATTGGGGAAGGCCGCCCCCGTCGGATGGTATTGCAGGGTGTCGGCGTAGAGCAGGCGCGCGCCGGCCCGGTAAGCCAACACCAGGCCGTCGGCGGTGGCGCCGTAATGGTTGGAGGTGGGAAAATTCTGGTAGTGGATGCGTCCGGCGCCGCCGGTGGCCAGAATCACGATTTTGGCCCGCGCCACCAGGATTTCGTCGGTCTCCATGTTCATCAACACCGCGCCGCGGGCCCGGCCGGACTCGTCCAGCAGAAGCTCGATGGCGGCGGTGAAGTCCACCACCCGGATTTTCCGGTTGTACACCTCGTCCCGCAACACCCGCATGATCTCGGCGCCGGAATAGTCCTTGGCGGCGTGCATGCGCATGCGGGACGTCCCGCCGCCGTGGGTGGTGATCATGTCGCCGTTGGCGTCCTTGTCGAACATGACGCCAAGCCGGTTGAGCCATTGCACCGCGGCCGGGCCGTTGGTCACCAGCTTTTCCAGGAGTTTCGGCACGTTGGCGTAGTGGCCCCCGCCCAGGGCGTCAAGATAGTGGATGGCCGGCGAATCGTTCGCCTTGTCGGCCGCCTGGATGCCGCCTTCGGCCATCATGGTGTTGGCGTCGCCCAGCCGCAGCTTGGTGACAATCATGGTCTCGGCCCCGGCCGCGTGCGCCTCCAGGGCGGCGGAAGCGCCGGATCCGCCGCCGCCGACAACCAGCACGTCCACCTCGTGGGCGGGAGCGTCCAAATCGATCCGCGAATCCGCCACCCGGCTTTTCGCCTGCAGCAACGCCGCCAGTTCCAACGGAACCTTCTCCCCCCGGTTGGGGCCGATTGCCAGGGGTTCGAAGCGATCCTCCCGGTAGTCGGGATGAAAACGCCCGAGAATGTCCCGCTTCTCGTCCGCCGTCATGCGCCGCAAGGCCGCGCCGACGCGGCCTTTTCGGCTTGCCTCCACTTTCGCGATGGAGGACAGCATTTCCCCGGTATACACTTTTCTCCGCCTTTGCTTCCAATTTTGGACAAAATTGCGGGTATGGGCGGGGAATCCCTACGCCTCGATTTCCCGCTGGTTGTAGAGTGCCTCGAGTTCCTCCCTCGGCTTCGCCATCAAACCGGCGAGGAGCCGGTCGAAGTCGCCGTTCTCGATTTCCCGCACCCGCCTCTCCAGGTGTTCGGCTTTGGGAACCAGGTATTTTCCGGTGAGCCGCCGGGCCAACAGGGCCACCTGCGGATGGGAAATGCCGGCCGGGCAGCGCGAGGAGCAAACCCCGCACATCACGCAGTCGAAGGAACGCTCCGCGCATATGTCGTACTCGCCGCGCTGGGCGTGGGCGATGTATTGCATGACGTTGAGATCCTGGGTGCAGCCCTTGGTACAGGCGTTGCAGCCGATGCAACTGTATATTTCCGGGTATAGTTGCATCATGATCCGCTGGGCGGGGCGGATGGACTCTATGTCGTATAGCTCTTTCAACAACGGGAAAAACGGCAGGGTGGCGATATACATTCCGTCGGCGACCGTGGTCTGGCAGGCTAGGCAGACCTTCAACTCCCGGTCGTTCGGAATCCGGTAAATGGTGGCGCAGGCGCCGCAAAAGCCGTTGCGGCAGCCGCAACCCCGCACCAAATGGTAACCCGCGTATTCCATGGCCCCCATGATGGTGAGTATGGCCGGCACCCGATAGCGCTTGCCCATGATATGCACATTCGCCATTTCTTCCATCGGCCGATCCCCTTCGGAGCCTGTCGTCAATATTCGTTCGGCAATTCGTCCATTTGATCGCGGCGGAATACCGGACCGTCGCGACAGACGTATTTCGAACCGATGTTGCAGCGGCCGCATTTGCCGATTCCGCATTTCATGCGCAGTTCCAGGGTGGTGTAGATCCGGGTCTTGGGGAATTTCATTTCCAGCAGGCCGGCGAGCGTGAACTTGATCATGACGGGCGGTCCGCAAAGCAGCGCCGTCAGGTCGGGGGGAAAGTCCAACTCCCTGACGAAGTCCGGCACAAACCCCACATGGCCGCTCCAGGATTCCTCCTCGCGATCGATAGTCAGATGGACGCTGACGCCGTCCCTGTCTTCCCATTCGGTTTTGATTTCGTTGAAAAACACCAAATCCGCCGCGCCGCGGGCGCCGTAGACAATGTCCACCGCGCCGTAACGAGACCGATTGTGGCGCACGTAGTTGATGACCGAGCGCAGGGGCGCTAGGCCGATGCCGCCCGCGATAAAAAGCAGATTCTTCCCCCGCAGTTCGGTGTCGACCGGAAAATGGTTGCCGTAGGGACCGCGCACCGTGACCTCCTGCCCCGGCTCGACCTGGTGCAGCCATTCGGTGAGCCGCCCGCACCTCTTGACGCTGAACTCCATGAATTCGGAGTTGGTGGGCGAGGAGGAGATGGAAAACATGGCCTCGCCCACGCCGGGAATGGAGAGCATGGCGCATTGACCCGGCTCGTGGACAAAACAGACCCCGCCTCCCAGAGCCGTGACCCGGAAGGTCCTGACGTCCGGCGTTTCCTCGCGAATGCCGTCAATCACGCCCAGGACCGGAATCAACGCGTCGCGGACCGGAGGCCCGGACAAGCGGATCGCGCTCATGCGCGGGCGCCTCCCATCGCCTTGACGACCTTCACGATGTTAAGCGAGGACGGACACCTGGCCAGGCAGCGCCCGCAGCCGACGCAACCGTACATGCCGTCGTTATTCTGCGGGAAGTAAACGAGTTTATGCAGGAAGCGCTGGCGGAAGCGTTGGCGCTGGGTGTTGCGCGGGTTGCCGTGGGACATGCGGGTGAAGTCGGAATACATGCAGGAATCCCAGCACCGGACGCGCCGGACGTCGTCGCCCCTGTTCTTGTCGACAATGTCGTAACATTGGCAGGTG
>JAISYL010000075.1 GCA_031269935.1 Planctomycetota bacterium | reverse complement strand
GGCGGGTGTCTTAATTTTGTGGGCGGGTGGGCTCCAAAAAAACCCCCCCCGCGACTCGGTTCCTTGTCTAAACATGTATATACCCATACCAGAGAGGTCTTCGGTGAAATTGGGGGCGGAAGATAGCGTGTACCCGCCTCGTATTTGAAAACTTCACCGAAAACCGCTTCGTTATGGGTATAAGTTGTTTTTGGGCGGACCCTAAAGATTGAATCCTTACAAATTCCGAAGTCCGTTCGCTCCGGAATCGACCTCCGGTGCCGGAGGGGAATTCACTTCCCCGGAGGCGGAAACCGGATGAACCGGGGGCGCTCCCCGCCAAGTCCAAATCGAAGATTTGGACTTGGCGGAACGCTAGGTGCCCATTTCCCAGCTGGCGAGATATTTTTTCTGATCCGGACTGAGGGAATCCAGCCGGATGTTCATCGATTTCAATTTGAGCGTCGCCACCGTCCGGTCGATCTCCCTGGGGGGGATGTGGACGGCGGGGGCCAGCTTCCCCCGCATCCGGACGCACCATTCGCTCGCCAGCGCCTGGGTGGCGAAGGAAAGGTCCATGACGCTCGGGGGATGTCCCTCGGCGCAGCCCAGGTTCACCAGGCGCCCGTCGGCCAGCACGTAAACCGACTTGCCGCCGACGAGGTAGCGCGTCATCTCCGTCCCCCGGACCCCGGGGACCACCTGCTCGGCGAGCTTCCGGATCCCCTCGAGATCGATTTCGACGTCGAAATGCCCGGAATTGGCGATAATCGCCCCGTCCTTCATCCGCTTGACGTGTTCGGGCCGGATGACGTGCTTGTCCCCGGTGAGGGTGCAGAAGAAGTCGCCCACCCTGGCCGCCTCGGCCATGGGCATGACCTGGAACCCGTCCATGGCGGCTTCCAGCGCCTTTATCGGATCCACCTCGGTGACTATCACCCTGGCCCCGTGGCCGTGGGCCCGGGCGGCCAGCCCGCGGCCGCACCAGCCGTAGCCGGCGACGACGAAGGTCTGGCCGGCCAGCAATTTGCCGGTGGCGCGGATAAAACCGTCCAGGGTCGATTGCCCGGTCCCGTAACGGTTGTCGAACAGATGCTTGGTGTCGGCGTCGTTGACGGCGATTACCGGGAAGGGCAGGACTCCGTCCCTCTCCATGGCCCGCAGCCGGATGACCCCGGTGGTGGTCTCCTCCATCGAGCCGATGATCCGCTTTTGCAATTCCTGGTGGCTGGTGATCACGGCGGTGACCAAATCGGCCCCGTCGTCCATGGTGATGTTGGGCCGGTGGGCCAGGGCGCCCTCGATGTGCCGGTAATACCCCTTGTTGTCGATGCCGTGGCGGGCCAGGACCGGAATCCCGTACTTCTTGACCAGCGCCGCGGCGACGTCGTCCTGGGTTGAAAGGGGATTGGAGGCGCAAAGCACCACCTCGGCCCCCCCGGCCTTGAGGGTCCGGACCAGATTGGCGGTTTCGGCGGTGACATGCAGGCAGGCCGACATCCGTAATCCCTTGAGCGGACGCTCCTTGGCGAATTTTTCGCGAATCCGGGCCAAGGTGGGCATGTCGTGATCGGCCCATTCGATCCGCTTCACCCCGTCCGGGGCCTTTTTGGCGTCGGCGATGTCGTAATTCATGGCGTCAATCTCCGTGGGTTTTCAAAGTTGAGCTTTTGAAGGAAAGCAAACAAACCGCCGTTTGCTTTCCTTCAAAGTTTCAGGGCGTTGGTTTCGGCGCCGCTTTTTCCGCGATGTCGCCGGTTGGTGTCGAGCCAACAAAAAACACCCTCCAGGTATAAGTCAAACCGCCCCGCCTTTCATTTTAAGGCCTTCGGCCGGCCAAGGCAACCAAAAAGCCGGCTTGGGACTCGTAGAAAAATAAGTACCGCATGTTTGGACGAGGCGCGGGGATCGACAGGGTTTTTTCACCGGCGGTTGGGCGAAAAAAGCCCGAGAGAGCCGGGCAACGAAGTCTAAACAGGTATAAGTTATTTATGGACGAGCCCTTAGCGGTAAAGCCGGGAGATTTCCGCGAAGCGATCGGTCAACTGGGCGAACACGTCGACCAGGACCGGATCGAAATGGCTCCCCCGGCGCTCGATGATTATCTTTTCCGACTCCTTCGGGGGGATCGATTCCTTGTAGGGCCGGGTGGAAATCAGGGCGTCGTACACGTCGGCGATGGCCATCAGCCGCCCCTCCAAGGGTATTTCCTCGCCCTTCAGCCCCGCCGGATATCCCGAACCGTCCCATTTTTCGTGGTGGGTGCCGGCGATGATCCGGGCGTAACGCAGGTACGTTTGCTCGGAGGTGCTTTTCGAGATCCGATCAATCGCCTCCACCCCGATCGCCACGTGCCGCTTCATCTCCTCGAACTCCTCGGGGGTCAGGGGGCCGGGCTTGTTCAGGATGGCGTCGCTGATGGCTATCTTGCCCACGTCGTGGAGTTGGGCCGAGGGCAACAGGAAATCCAAATCCCAGTCCGCGGTCACGGATTCGTAGATCTTCCCCTCCACCAGCTTGTTCACCAGGGCTTTCAGGTACAATTGGGTCCGGATGACGTGCCCGCCGGTGATGTTGTCCCGGAATTCCAGCATCTCCGCCATCGTGGACATCACCGCGTTCTGGAGTTCGAAAACCTGCTCGGTCTTTCGGCGCACCATGTCCCACAGGTTGTCGTTGTAGTTTTTCAACTCCTTTTTTTGCCGGACGGTCAAAAGGTGGTTTTCGATGCGCTTAAGGAGAAGGGGGGCGCAGAAGGGCTTGGCGACATAGTCTATGGCCCCGAGACTCAGGCCCTCCAGTTCGCTCGACTCGTCGATCCTGGCGGTGAGGAAGATGACCGGCAGATCGCGCCAGCGCGGATCGGCCTTCAGGCGCCGGATGACCGCATAGCCGTCCATCTCCGGCATCAGGACGTCCAGAAGAATCAGATCGGGCGTCACATGTTCCAGGATTTCGAAAAGTTTCGCCGCCGAGGGGACGGCGTACACCTCGTAGAAATCCCTAAGCATGCTCTTGCCGATGCTCAGGTTGGCCAAGTTGTCGTCCACCAGCATAATCCGGTTGCGCGGGGCGGCCATTTTCATCCTCCGGGTCGCCGGCCCGCCGATCGGGCCGAGAGTTTTTCCGCAATCAGTCGAAAATCCATGGCCGCGATCCTTTCCCGCAGCCAGGAGATCAATTCGCCCTCCCGCCCGTAGGCGAAGCCTTCCAGTTCGGCCATGGCCTGATCCGCTCCGTCCATGTCGTAATTTTCGCAGGCCCGCCGCAGCCGATCCAGGACGGCCGGGTCCGGCTCCCCGCATTCCGTCCTTCCGCCTTCCCCGTCCAGTTCGGCCAGCCGGCCGGCCAGTTCCCCCAGGAATTTTTCCGCCGCCGCCGGCAGGGCGGCGTGGTTGGCCCGGACGAACTCGAGATCCCCCGACTTCGCCGCCAACTCCAAATCCTCGGCCAGCCCGCCCAGTCGTCCGACCCCGACGCCGTAGCTGCTGCTCTTGATTCCGTGCACCACGATGGCGTAGGCGGCCAGCCCCTCCCGGTCGTCGGGAGGGCGGGCCTGGGCGATCAGCGGGGGGGTGTTCTCGGCGTAGGAGCGCAGGGCCCGGAGGAACGCCTCCCGATCGCCCCCGAAGCGCGCCAGCGCCGCTTCCCGGTCGAAACCGTCAATCGGCCCGATTTCCCGGGCGGAAGCGGGGAGCTCTTCAGGGGGAGGTTTGGCCTCATCGCCCTCCAACTCCCGATTCCGCACCCAGTTGCGCAATACCCTGTTCAGTTGGGCGGGATCGATGGGCTTGGAAAGGAAGTCCTGAAATCCGTGTTCAAGGAACATCTCCTTGTTTCCGGTGATGGCGTTGGCCGTCAGGGCGATGATGGGCACGGTTTCGGCGTATTCCGTCCCGATTTCCCGGATGAGCCTCACCGCCTCGACCCCGTCCATTTCCGGCATCATGTGGTCCATGAAAATCGCCTGGTACCGGTTTTTCCCCTCCCGGACCAGGTCGACGGCCTTCCGGCCGTTCGAGACGGTATCCACCCGCATGCCGTAAGGTTTGAGCATTCCCCGCCCGATCTCCAGGTTGGCCGGGACGTCGTCGACCAGGAGCACCCGGGCGTGGGGAAGGGGATGGATGGACAAGTCCGAAATCCAGGCGCGATTTTGCCGGAAATATTGGAATTTCCGGAGATTTTCCGCCGCCTCCGCCCCCAGGCGGCCGTCCGAAACGAACCGCTGGCGGACCCGGGCGGTGAAAACGGAGCCCTTGCCGAATTCGCTTTCCGCCCGGATGCCCCCGCCCATCATTTCCGCCAGCCGCTGGGAAATGGAAAGTCCCAGGCCGGTCCCCTCGATCCGCCGGTTGCTCCTGGCGTCGAGTTGGCTGTAGTCGGCGAACAGTTTCGCCAGATCCTCCTCCCGGATGCCGATGCCGGTGTCCCGGACCACGATGGCCAGCCAGACGTCCTCCCCGTCCCTTTCGGCGGCCAGTTCCAGTTCCACCCTCCCCTCCCGGGTGTATTTGAAGGCGTTGCTCAGCAGGTTGTTCATAATCTGCTTCACCCGCAACTCGTCCCCCAGCAGCCGGGCGGGGAGGGTTTCCTCAATCTTCAGTTCGAACCGGATGGGCTTTTCCCCGATGCGGATGATGTTGAGGGTGATGGCGTCGTTGACGAGGCTGGCCAGGTCGTATTCCGCCGGGATCAGCTCGAACCGGCCCGACTCGATTTTGGAGATGTCGAGAATGTCGTTGACGATGCCCAGGAGCGTCATGCCGGCGCCATGAATCTGCTCCAGCTTCCTGGCCAATTCTCCCGGGGGCGGCGGGGAATGGATCAGCAGTTCGGAGAAGCCGACGATGGCGCTCAGGGGGGTGCGCATTTCATGGCTCATGTTGGCGAGGAAGCGGCTCTTGGCCTGCGAAGCCTGTTGGGTGGCCGCGCTCATCTCCGCCAGGTGGAGGTTCTGCCTCTGGATGACCAGGAACGGCTTGGCGATGAAGCCCGAGGCCAGGAAGGCGGCCAGGGTTCCCAGACCCAGGAAGATCAGGGAGGTCAGGAACAGCCCCTCGGTGACGTTGGCGTCCGGGCTTTCCGAGATGGGGGAGGATACGCCCAGTATCCAGTTGGTGTTCGATCCCGAGATGGGGATGTAGGCGGCCTGGCGCTCCACCCCGAACAGGCTGTATCGGCCCACCCCCCTTCCCCCCCGGATCGCGAGGCTGGTGAAGTCGGCCGAGGACCGGGCCTCCGGATCCGTCTTCGCCGCCTCGATGGAGTTGTAACGCTCCAGCGCCAGGAATCGGCGCTGGTTGGCGAGAACGGTGCCGTCCGAGTCCAGGATGTACACCGTGCCGGTTTTCCAAATCTGGAAGTCGTCCAGCAAATCGCAAAAAAGCAACCCGGGGATCGTCGCCGACAGAATCCTTCCCTCCTCCTCGCCCAGCGGTGCGCAGACATGGAAAACCAGTTCCCCGGTCGGATCCTTCCGGGTGGTGGAGATCGTCGTCTCCCCGGCGAAGGCCCTCCGGGCGTATTCGCTGCCGAGCAGATCGGCCGGGGTCGGCGCCCCGCCCTCGGAAAGCAACGGCCCGCCGCGATCGGCCACCGTGAAGGCCAGGAAGTTCTCGTGGACCGCCAGTTGCTCCCGCAGGATCCCGCCCCATTCCTCGAAAGGCTCGTTGACCAGGCGCTGGGCGACCGCGGCCGCGTTGGCCCTCAGCAGGTTGATTTCGGTGGAAACCAGCTTCTCCGATATCTCGGCTATGACGGCGATGTAGTTTTCGGTGGCCTCCCGCAGGCCGCTGCGCATGAAATAGACGCTGGCAATCAGGGTGGTCGCGGCGATCACGGTCACGATCGCCATGATGATGAGGATTACCTTCAGGCGAACGAACATGGCGCGGCTCCGAACGGGGGAAAGGGCGCATCCGCCCCGGCGACGGCCCCGGCCGTTATTTTCCGCATGGCCCGCTCCCCCCCCTTCTCCCGGCCCGGGGGCGCCGGCCGCCGTCCGGCCTCCTCCGCTCCGCCCCTCGGCGGAAGATGAAAAGGTAGTTGAAGCCCCGGAGAAAAAAACCGCCCTCCTCGGCGGCCCGGCGGTAGTCGCCCCGTTCCAGGACCCGATTATGCCTAGCCACCGCCACGATGTCGACCGGGTCGAAACGTTGCCGGAGCCGGGAGAAAAGCTCGAAGCCAAGGGGTTGAAATCCCTTCCCCTTGGCGAAGGAGTCCGAAACGTAGAGTCCCAGGTGCCGGCCGGGGGCGAGAATGCGCCGGATTTCGTCCAGCGCCGCCTCCATGGCCGGATAGTATTCGCCGCCGGCGGCGTCCAGCCTCCCGAGGCAGCCGGGGTCGCCGGAATACCTCAGGTGGTTGGAATAGGGGGGGTCGACGAAGACGAAGCCGGCTTTGCCGCTTTCCAGGGGAAGCTTCCGGGCGTCGGCCCGGAAAACGTCGGGCCGCCGGGGCGCCAGGTCGTAGCCGAGGGCGCGGCGCCCCAGTTCCCGCGCCACGTCCAGGGTGGTGCCTCCTCCGGCCATGGGGTCGACCACCAAATCCCCCGGCCGGGTGTAGCGCCGGAGCAGGTTCCAAATCACCTGGGCGGGAGTGGCGCCGGGCCAGGCGCCGTCCCCTTGGACGCCCCCGCCGTAGTTTCGGGAGGGGAAATCCCACAGGGTGGTCGGCTCCAGCCTGGGCGGCAGGCGGTCCGGGCGGGGCTTGGCCAGTCTCCGGAGTCCCGGCGGCCGGGAAGTTTTCATTTCGTTCCCCCCCCAGTGGACTTTTAGCGGACTTTTGAAGGAAACCGGGCGGCGGTTGGCCCGGTTTCCATCAAAAGTCCACTCCAGGAAATTCTCCAATATAACCGGGACGCCCGGGTACGGCAATCACTTTCCCGGTTTTAGGGTTGCGGGGCGCCCGCCTGTTTGTATACTGGATTTGTCGGCCTTCGCGGCCGGAAGCGGGGAAAACCCGGTTTCGCCGGATTCCCCGCCCCGCGCCCCCTTTTCCCCGTCCGCCCCCGGACCCGGGGGAGGGGGCGGGGCCGAAACGGCTCCGGCCGGCCCCGGCGGACCGTTTTTGGGGGGCGGAAGCCGTGGACAGCGCCATAGGCTGGTTTTGCCTGGTCATAGTCGCGCTTTGCCTCGCCGGCTTCTGGTTCGGCTACCTGGTGAAGCTGGTCCTGAACGACGAGGTGGTGCGGGAAAGAAGGCGCCGGCTCGCCCGGGCCCGGGAGCTGGAAAGGCGCCGGGCCGAGGACAAGGAACTGAAAAAGCGGCGGAAGGGAAGATAGCCGCCCCGGGAGTGAAGGCGGGTTTTGGACGGGGATCGGGAAATCGAGATTCGGGACGCCGCCGGCCGGGAGTTGGCCCGGCTGGACATCGACCGGGAAAAAAGAACCGGCGCCCCGGAGGCGGTTTTCGCCCAGGGAAAGGCTCCGGAGGAGACCCTGGCGATAGCCGAGGCGCTGGTGGAGCGGCGCGGACACGCCCTGATCACCCGGGCCGGCCGGGAAACCCTCGCCCTCCTGCGGCGGCGCTGGCCCGATCTCCGGATCGCGGCCCACGCCGGGACCGCCCTGGCCGGGATTCCCCCGGAGCCGGCCCCGGGGCGGGGCTGGGTGGCGATCGCCGCCGCCGGCACCTCCGATTTGCCGGTGGCGGAGGAGGCCGCCCTCACCCTGGAATCGCTCGGCCGGGAATCGCGGCTGGTCGCGGACGTGGGGGTGGCGGGGCTGCACCGCCTGCTCCGACGGCTCGAATGGCTGCGCCAGGCCGCGGTGATCATCGCCGTGGCCGGCATGGAGGGGGCGCTTCCCGGCGTCCTGGCCGGACTGGTTCCGGCCCCGGTGCTGGCGGTTCCCACCTCGGTGGGTTACGGCGCCTCCTTCGGGGGCGCCGCCGCCCTGCTGGGAATGCTCAACAGTTGCGCTCCCGGCCTGATGGTGGTCAACATAGACAACGGGTTCGGGGCCGCGGTGGCCGCCGCCCGCATTCTTGGGCATTCAGACCAGCGGGAGAACAGCCGAGCATGAGCGATCAACCGGCCGACGATCGGGAGGATTTGCCCCCGCTTCCCCCCCGCCGCCAGGATTCCCACAAGGGCGATTACGGGCGCATCCTGGTAATCGCCGGCTCCCTGGGAATGACCGGGGCCGGAGGGCTGGCCTGCCGGGCCTGCCTGCGGGCCGGGGCCGGGGTGGTGCTGTGGGCGGTTCCCAAAAGCCTCAATCCCCTCTGCGAGTCGCTTACCCTGGAGGTGATGACCCTTCCCGTCCCGGAAACGCCGTCCGGGGCACCGGCGATGGCGGCGCGGGAAATCCTGGTGGAGGCGGCCCGGGAGACCAATTGCGTGATTCTCGGGCCCGGCCTGCCGGTGGCGGGCGACACCGGCGAACTGATGCGCCTGCTCATCCCGGAGATTTACCCCCCCCTGATCCTGGACGGGGGCGCCCTGGCCGCCGTCGGGGCGGATTGGCAGATTATCCGCAAGCGCCAGTCCCCCACCGTCGTCACCCCCCACCCCGGGGAAATGGGCCGCCTGGTCGGCAAGCCCGCCGCCGAGGTGCAGAGGAACCGGCGGGATTTGGCGGTCAAATACGCCCGCCTGTCCGGGGCGGTGGTGGTTCTCAAGGGGAGCGGAACGGTGATCGCCGACGGCGGCCAAGTCCGGATCAACCGCTCCGGCAATTCCGGCCTGGCCACCGCCGGCTCCGGCGATGTCCTGACCGGGGTGATCGCCGCCCTGATCGGCCAGGGGATGGCGCCCTTCGCCGCCGCCCGGCTGGGAGTCCACCTGCACGGGCTGGCGGGCGACCTGGGAAGCGAACGTTTCGGGGTCCGCGGACTCATGGCCTCCGATCTGGTCGAGACCCTGCCCGCCGCCTTCCGCTCCCACGCGGAGGCGGGGGAGGATGAACCGGCATGATCCGGGAGGTTCGGTTCACCCCGGCCGGCGATCGCGCCTTTTCCCCCCTGGCCGGCCTCCTGGAATGGCTGGTCGGGACGGGAGCCGCCGTGGCGGCCGGCGATCCCCTCTGCCTTTACGAAATCGACAAGGCGACCGCCCAATTCCCCTCCCCGGTTTCCGGCCGGGTGCTCCGGCTCCTGCTCGCCCCCGGCGACCGCTTCGCCCGGGGCGACGCCCTGGCCCTAATCGGGGATTGCCCGGACGAGCCCGTCCCGGAGGCGGCGGGGGCGCCCGCCGCCGGGGCGGACGATTTCGACTGGGGCGAAGTCGACAACCGGGAGGGGGAGCCCGAACCGATTGGCCCGATGCGCCGGAACATCGCCCGCCGCATGCTCATGTCCAAGCGCCACCTTCCCTGCTTTTACCTGACCACGGCGGTCGACATGGGCCGGGCCCTCCGGCTCCGGGCCGACCTGCGCAAAAGCCTGGGCAGAACCGCCACCGTGAACGACATGGTGGTCAGGGCCTCCGCCCTGGCCCTGGCCCGGCATCCCGAGGCGGCCGTCGTTTACACTCCGGCCGGCCTGATCCGGCGCCGGGAGATCAACATCGGCTTCGCCGCCGCCCGTCCCGACGGCGGCCTGGTGGTGCCGGTGGTGCGGCGGGCGGACAAAATGACCCTGCCGGAGGTGGCGGCCGAGACCCGCCGGCTGACCGAGCTGGCCAAGGGCGGCGGGCTAAGGCCCGACGATTGCGCCGGGGGGGTTTTCAGCGTGTCGTATCTCGGCGCCCACCAGGTGGACGAATTCGCCGCCATCGTGAATCCCGGCGAAGCCGCCATCGCCGCGGTCGGCCGCCTGGTCGACACCCCGGTGGCGGTGGACGGGGAGGTCGTCATCCGGCCCCTGACCCGGATCACCCTGTCCTGCGACCACCGATCCCTCGACGGAGAATTGGCCGCCCGGCTGATAGGCGGCCTCAAGCGCCTCCTGGAGCATCCGGAGGAATTGTAAAGATACGTTTGGAAAGGAAAAACGATGCGCAAACCCTTCATTTGCGGAAACTGGAAAATGTACAAGACGGTGGCCGAGGCGGTGGCCTTTGTCGAGGCGGCCAGGGGCCTGGTGGCCGGGGCCGAAGGGGTGGAAATCGGGATTGCCGCCCCCGCCACCGCCCTGAAGTCCCTGGCCGACGCCGCCCGGGGATCCAATATCCGGGTCGGCGGCGAGAATTGCCACTGGGAAAAGGAAGGCGCCTTCACCGGCGAAATCTCCCCGGGGATGCTGCTCGAGGCCGGCTGTTCGTTCGTCGTCCTCGGCCATTCCGAACGCCGCCAGTATTTCGGGGAGACCAGCGGCGTTGTAAACAAGAAGGTCAAGGCCGCCCTGGCCGCCGGGCTGGACGTCATCATGTGCTGCGGGGAAACCCTGGCCGAGCGCGAAGCCGGGAAGACGGCCCTGGTGGTGGAGGGGCATGTCGCCGACGGCTTGGCCGGCTTGGCCGCCGGGGACCTGGCCCGGGTGGTGGTGGCCTACGAGCCGGTCTGGGCCATCGGCACCGGCCGGACCGCCACCCCGGCCCAGGCCCAGGAGGTCCACGCCGGCATCCGCGAGCTCCTGGCCAGGCTTTTCGGCCCGGCGGCGGCCGAGGCCCTGCGCATCCAGTACGGCGGCTCGGTCAAGCCCGAAAACGTCGGGGAAATCATGGCCCAGCCCGACGTCGACGGGGCCCTGGTGGGCGGCGCCAGCCTGAAGCCCGATTCCTTCGCCAAGCTGGTCAATTACCGGTAGGGAAGGGGCGGATCGCGTTAAGGGCTCGTCCATAAATAACTTATACATGTTTAGACCAGGAACCGAGTCGCGGCGGTAAATTTTCGCCCGTGGTTGGGCAAAAATTTGCGAGGAGGACGTTGGTGACGCGGTATAAACTCGTATAAGTTATTTATGGACAGACCCTTAAAGCCAACTTGGGATCAAGCGGCTCAGTCCGCAAGGTTGGCGGCTAGTTGCCTTACTTCATCTAGGGATAGGCCGGCGCTTTTGGCCGCAAGCTAGACGGGTAACCTCTCTCGCGGCAGATTACGGGCTATTTCCAGCTTGCCTTCCAGCCGTCCTTCCTCTCTCTCCTCATCCCGCCCGGTTTCCCGGAACGCCGCATAGTCCCGGAGGCCTTTTCCCCTGGCTTCGGCTATCATCCGGGCGGATTCGTCCGCACTTAAACGCTTGATGACTCCCCACGCTTCGGCCATGGCCGGAGCCTTTCGCGCCAGTTCCATAAAGTCGCCCTCCGTCTTCGCCGCGAAGAAACGCATCCAGCCGCCCAGCCTGTCCCTGCTGGAAGCGGTGAGACTGTCGGACCAACAGTTGCGGAACAGCCAAAACCCCGAAAACTCTTTGACCTCCCCGAATCCCAACCCGGAACCGGAACCGGACAACCAATCGACGAATTGACCGGTTTGCCCTTCAACATGGAGACGGTCAGCACCGAAGGGGTTTTGGTGGAACCGAAGTTGTTCCAGTTCAAACGCAACATGGACGAGGAATCCGGCGTCAAGAAGGGGCAGGAACTCAAGGGCAAGGTTCACCCGGTTCTCTTGAATACCTTCGTTTTCTATGAGGATGTGGACGGCAAGCGCTTTGTCGTGTCCGGCCATCACCGGATGGACCTTATCCGCCG
>JAISYL010000044.1 GCA_031269935.1 Planctomycetota bacterium | reverse complement strand
GGAGAGGGAGAAGTTTCATCGCAACCACTTGAAACAAGGCCGGGTTCCTATGAATCCGGCCTTGCTGGAATTTGGCATCCCCTAGGGGACTCGAACCCCTGTTCTCAGACTGAGAATCTGATGTGCTGACCGCTGCACTAAGGGGACGGTTCGGCGGAGAGAACGGATTCGCCATTGCCGGCCGGCCTCATCTCGCCATTAGCGCTGACCACAATTTTTCCCGGGTCGTCCGGCCGGGAAACTATTTATTTTCATCGGCCGGATAAAACCCTATACTGATTCTCTTGAAGCGTCGCCGCAAGCGCTGGAAAGATAGATTAAATTATGCCCGAACCAGGGGAAATGTCAATTGTTTTTCCGGTTTCCGCCCATAGGGGAGGGCGGTCATGAAACAAGCCGCCGCCTTCATCGCCGGGCTGGCCGAAGCCCTGGCGCGCGAACCGGCTCGGGAAAAATTCCTGGTCGCCCCCACCCTCCGCCTGGGGCGGCAATGGCTGGACCAGGCCGCGATTATCGCCGGCGGGGCGATCTGCCGCCTGATAACGCCGAAACGGCTGGAATTGGACTTGGCCGAACCCGTTCTCCGCCGCCGCGGCCTCAAGCCGCCGACCCGGCCGGAAAAAATACGCCTGGTCGGACTGGCTCTGGGACGCTTGCGGCGGCAAGCGTCCCCGGGCGGCTATTTTTCCCGCCTTCCCGCCTCCCTGCCCCTGGCGGAAACGCTTCTTGACGCCCTGGAGGAATTGGAGGGAGCCGGATTGGGGAACCGCGACTCCCTCGGGCAAAGCGTCAAACCCCGGGCAAAGGCAAGGGAACTGGCCGCCCTTCTCGACAATTTTCGCGCCGATCTTTCCCGGGCCCGGCTGGCCGGCCCCGGAGAAATCGCCGCCGCCGCCCGGGAAGCGCTCCGGGAAGGAGCCCGCCCGGCCCCAATCTTAATCCTTCCCCCGGCGATCCGGGAATCCCTTTCCCCGAACCTGGGCGTTCTGCTGGAAGCCTGGCCGGAAGAAGGAATAATATCCCTTGCCGACGAAGGGGGGGAAACGGAGGCCGTGACGGCTTTTTTTACCGCCGACGGGGTGGCGAACGAGGCCAGGGAGGTTTTCCGCCGGATCCAGGCCCTGGACCTGCCCCTGGATCGGGTCGAAGCGGTATGCCTGGATCCCGCCGCCTATGTCCCCGCCCTTTGTTCCGCCGGACTGGAAATATACGGGGGCCGGCTGGAAGACCTGCCGTTGACGGCAAGCGGAGGGTTGCCGGCCGATTCGTCGCGACCGGCCCGCCGGCTTCTTGCCTGGCTGGATTGGCTGGAAAACGGACTTCAGCCCGGAATTCTCGCCGACTTGCTGGTTTCCGGGCTGCTGGGCGCGGATGGTCCGGACCCCTCCGGTTTTCCCCTTTTCCGGTTGGCGGGGATAATCAGGGGGCTTCCCCTCGCCGGCGACCCCGCCGATTATCGCCGCCGCCTGAAACCGGCCGCCGGATCCGATTCGACCGGCGCCCCGGCCGCGGCCCTGGCTTGGCTAAGGGAATTGTTGGATTCCATCCTTCCTCTTTCCAGCCCGGGCGGAGGATTGGAGTTGGATCATCCAGGGCGCATTCTCCGGGCCGCCCGGAATTTGCTTGAACTGCCCGATCCCGAAGCCGGCAAGCTGGACGCCTACGCCTGCCGGCTGCTTCGGGAGGAGATCGATCTTTGGCTCCCCCAAGCCGATTGGCCGGGATTCAACGCCCGGGCCTGGCTGGCCGAAACCGCCAGGGGGCTGAAGGTCATGGGGCTGGGGCCGATGCCCGGCCGTCTGCATGTCAGCGGCCTGTCCGACGGAGGCTATGCCGGGCGGAATTGCACTTTCGTGCTGGGTCTGGATGACAGCCGTTTTCCCGGTTCCAGCCGGGAAAATCCGGTGTTGCTCGATCGGGAACGCCGGAAGCTTTCCCCCCGCCTCGTCCGGGCCGGCCAAGCCGCCAAGCGCCGGGAGGAGCTTCTTTTCCGCCTGGCGGGACGGGCGCGGGGACGGCTTTTTTTCAGCCGCGCCGAACACGGCTCCGGGACCGGGGGGGAGTTGTTTCCCGCCGCCGTTTGGGAAGGATTGCGGCCGGGTCCGGTTCCGGCCGCGGGGAACGGGGTGGTTTTGCGGCCGGAAACGGCGGAAAAATGCCTGACTTCCCGGGATGACTGGCTCTTTTGCCTGTTGGCCGAACCCGGGAAACGTTTCACCCCCGCCGACCTGGAATCCTGGTTCCCCCATCTGGCCAGGGGGGGCAAAGCGTTGACCGCCCGCGCCTCCCCCCGCTTCGGGGAATACGACGGCCTGGTGCCCGAAGCCGGGATTGATTTCTTCGCCGCCGCCGGGACGCTGTCGCCTTCGGACCTGGAGCGTCTGGCCGCCTGCCCCCTGGATTTTTTTTTCCGGAACATTCTGGGAATCGCGTCGCCGGAAAGATACCGGCCCGAACCCGGCCAGTGGCTGGCCGGCAATGTCAGGGGTTCCCTCCTGCATCAGGTTTTTCGGGATTTTGTCGAGAAAACCCGGGAAGAGGCGCCGGACGAAACGGGCTGGAAGCCGCTTTTGGAACGGATCCTGGCGGCGGAAATCGCCCGGGAGAAGAAAAGAAACCCGGTTTCCGATCCCCTGGTCGCCGCCCGCGAGGAAAACCGGTTGCGGGAGGCGTGCGAAATCTTTCTCGCCCATGAATTGGAACTTCGGCGAAGCGGCCGTCCCCTCTGGCTGGAACTGCCGTTGGGAAAGCCCTGGGACAACGTCCCGCCTTGGGATCGGGCCGGCGATGTCGTTCTTGAACCGGCTCCCGGCCGGCGCCTCCGGCTGGTGGGGCGGTTGGATCGGGTGGATCGGCTGGAGGACGGGGAATTGCGGATCCTGGATTACAAAACCGGCCGTTCCCGCGAATTCCCCCGGTCCGATCCCTTGCGGGCCGGCCGGCACCTGCAGCCGTACCTTTACGCCGAAATGCTGGAGTCGGGCTTGGCGGCCCTGGGCCAGCCCGGGAAGGTTAAGGAATTTTCCTATTTCTTCCCCATGCCCCGGGACGAGGGAAAAATCGTCACCTACCTGGCGGCCGATCTTTCCGGGGCGGGCGGGCGCATCATGGCTGCCCTTCTGGAACTGATCGGGAACGGCTGTTTCCCTTTCACCGGCGACAAGGACGACGCGAAATACTCCCCCTACCTCGCGGTTTACGGAGATGTCGAGGAATTGGCGAAACAGGCCGGGGACAAGGCGCGGGCGGATCCCCTCCTGGGAACCTGGGCCGGTTTGCGGGGAATGGGCAATGGCTGAGCAGCTTCCGCCTCCGGATGCCGGAAACCGCGAGATAATCGCCGCCGATATCGACAGCAACCTGGTGGTGGAGGCCGCCGCCGGATCGGGCAAGACCACCTGCCTGGTGAGAAGGCTGCTGCGATTGCTCCGGGCCGGCGCCCTCGCCTCGGGCCGGCGCCTGGCCGCCGTCACCTTCACCCGCAAGGCGGCGGCGGAACTCCGGGAACGCCTGACCCGGGGTTTGTCCGAGGAACTGGAAGCTTCGTCCGGACCGGAACGGGAAAACTTGGAGGCGGCCAGGGAAGCTCTTTCCGAATGCCACTTCGGAACCATTCATTCCTTCTGTTCCCGCCTGTTGCGGGAACATCCGGTCGAGGCCGGGATCGGTCCGGATTTCCGGGAGATCGACGAGGAGGAGGACGCGGATTTTCGCCGCCGGGCCTGGGATGAATTCGCCAGGCTTCAGTTGGGCGGGCGGGAATCGGATTCAACCAGGGTCTTGGCCGCCCATAGCCTGGACTGGGAAGCGTTTAGGCGGGGATTTGAAGTTTTCGCCGACTACCCGGACATTGACGAATGGCTCGGCTGGAAAGCTCCCGTCCCGTCCCCGCCGGCCGCCGAATTGTTTAGGGAAGTGGAAAATTATCTGGACGGCTTGGCTCCCCAAACCTGTTTCCAAAAGCTCCTCGCTTCCGATTCGGACCCCGGAAGCGACACCCTTATCCCGGCCCTCCGCAACCTGGCTCGCCGGCGGCGGCGGTTTTCCGCCCGCGGGG
The DNA here is from genome assembly GCA_031269935.1 of Planctomycetota bacterium. Lineage (GTDB taxonomy): Bacteria > Planctomycetota > SZUA-567 > SZUA-567 > SZUA-567 > JAJBSZ01. Next base: position 6,670 of record JAISYL010000044.1, on the reverse strand, counting down.
GGGGGCTGGCGGAAGCCCTGGATTTGGCGGATCCGCTGCCGGAAAACCCGGAAATGCGCTTGGTTCGCTGGCTGCCCTTTGGCTTCACCAAGGAAGAGTTCGCCCAGGCCAAGGTGGCCTACCGGCTTTTTTACGATCGGGCGCCGCGCTTGTTCAACCGAGCCAGGCGCGGCGGGATTTATGCCGCCGTCCTCCCGGCCTTTTTCCAGGCCAGGGAAATTTATGACCGGCTGCGGCGGGAGGCCGGACGGCTCAATTTCCAGGATCTGCTTCTGCGCACGGCCCGGCTGCTCCGGGAATTTCCCGGTCTCAGGGCGGAATTGGCGGGGCGCTACGCCCGGCTTCTGGTGGACGAGGCCCAGGACACGGATCCGATTCAAGCCGAGATCATGTTCCTTCTCGCCTCCGCCGACGTTTCGGAAAAGAAATGGCGCCGTTGCCGCCCCCGGCCGGGCGCCCTGTTCATCGTGGGAGACCCCAAGCAGTCAATCTACCGTTTCCGACGGGCCGATATCGCGATTTACCAGGAGATGAAAGAGCTGATCCGCGCCGGCGGCGGCCGGATCGTCCCCCTTTCCGCCAATTTCCGCAGCCAGCCGGAAATCATCGCCTGGCTGAACCAGGCCTTCGGTCCGGAACCCGATGCCGGCGGGGATGGTCCGGCCGTACGGTTTTCCCCGGAGGATTCGCTTTGGGGGCCGGCCTATATCCCCTTGGAACCTGCCCTGGCGCCGGAACCGGCGCCAGGGCTTCGCGGAGTGTACAGCCTGAAAACCCGGCCGTCCGACCGGAAGGCCGGAGTGAAGGGAACGGAAATCCTGGCCGACGAAGCCGGACGCATCGCCGGTTTCATCCGCTGGGCGGTCGATTCCCGGCTTTCCCTGCCGGTCCGGGGTGGGTTAAAGCCGGCCTCGCCGGCCGATTTCCTGATAATCACTCCCGGGAAAAAGGCGACCGCCATTTATGCCGGGGCGCTGCGGCGCCTGGGACTGGCTTGCCGGCGGTCCGGCGGCGCCTCGCTGGCCGATTCCCCCACCCTGGACCTCTTGGCGGATTACCTGGGGGCGCTGGCCGCCCCCGACGACCCGGTGCCGACCCTGGCCGTTCTCAGGGGGGGATTGTTCGGCCTCTCCGACCCGGAACTTTACGCCTGGAAAAAAATGGGGGGAGTTTTCCTTTTCGCGGAAACCCGGCCGGCGGGAATTCCGGACAACCCGGTCGGCCAAGCCCTTCAAACCATGGCCGGGCATTCGCGGCTGTTTCGGACGCTCGCTCCGGCGAGGGCGCTGGATTCGCTCATGGATGACCTGGGTCTCTGGCCCCACGCCTGTTTGGGCGAGGATCCCGCGGCCGGGGCCGGCATTATGGCGGCGGCGGTGGAACTGCTCCGGGCCGAGGGGGGCGGCATTCCCACCCTCGGCCGGCTGGCCGCCCGGCTGGCTTGGCTGAGGGAACGCCACGAAACCGAGCCTCTTCCCGCCCGGGCGAGGGAGGCGGAGGCGGTACGGGTCATGAATGTCCACAAGTCCAAGGGCCTGGAATCGCCGGTGGTGTTTTTGACCTGCACCCGCAATGAGCGTTGGCATCCCCCCGATTTGGCGATTAGCCGGGACGGCGAAAGGTCGACGGGGGTAATCCGGATAAGGGGCGGGGCCAACAATTCCCCGATCCTGGCCCAACCGGAGGATTGGGAAAAGATGGAGACGAGGGAGGGACTTTTTCTCCAGGCTGAAAAAATCCGCCTCAATTATGTGGCGGCCACCCGGGCCGAGGCGATTCTGGTGGTGTCCCTGCATCTCAGGGAAAAAAAATGGTTCAGTTCCTTTATCCCGGGCTGGCGGGACTGGGATGGCGAGGTCCGGGAATTGCCCGAACCGGATTCGTCCTTGGTCCGGCCCGGCGGCCTCGAGCGGTGGGAACCCGTCGATCCGGACCTCCTCTCCCGCCCGGCGGCCATCCGGGCCGCCCGTACCGCCGCCCGCCCGCCCGCCGTCCCCGGGACCGCCGGGGCCAAGCCGGAGGCGGCGGGCGGGCGGGTTGGGGAGGAGGCCGCGGATTACGGGGAAATACTGCACCGTTTGCTGGCCGGCGGCTATGTGGAAGCCGGCCGGGACGAATTGGCGGCGGCGGCGGCCGGCTGGCTGTCGGAAAAGGGCCATCCCCCGGGAAAGGCGGCCGAAATCGCCGAACTAATCCTGGCGGCCAGGGATTCCGGGCTTTGGCGGCGAACGCTTGGATCCGAACGGGTGCTCCGGGAAATCCCTTATTCCCTTCCCCTTGCCGGCCCGGAAGGGGAAAGGCTGGAGCGCGGAATCATCGATCTCGTTTTCCGGGAGAATGCCGGCTGGGTGGTGGTCGACTACAAATCGGGCCGACCGGCGGCGGACAATCCCGAGGCGGCGGCGGAGCACCTTCCCCAATTGCGGGCCTACGCCTCGGCCTGGGCCCGGATTACCGGGGAAAAAGTGGTCGAGACGGGTATCTTTTTCCTGTCCGACCGCCAATACATCCCTTTTTTCCCTTGACACTTGGGGTTAACGATTTAGCCTTGGGGGGCGGTAATCGCGGGGCGGCGGGGTTTCGTCCCGCCAAACCGGCCGGCCCGGAAAAATCGCGAAAATCGCGGACGGCCGAGATATACTGATCAAGGGGGCTTTTCCGGGAATTTCCTGAAAGGTGGCTTGCGATCCGGATTGCCGGGCGCGTCCCGTCAAGGCGGACGGATTGCGAAGGACGGGAAACATTCTTTTGTCCGGGGAGGGGTTTATGTCCACATTGCCGAATATGTTGAAAATAAACGATCAACTGGTGAACATCATCGTCAAATGCACCGGGGACGGCTTGATGATGGCCGGCCTCAAACCCGAGCCGATTGGACTTTCCCAACGGCTCCAATCCAGCGGCAATGTTTCCTCCATCATCGGCTTTGTGGGCCACTTCAGCGGGTCCATGATTATCAACACCACCGATTCGGTGGCCTGCTTCATGGCCGGGCGCATGGTGGGCGAGACCTTCCCGGTTCTTGACAACCAAACCCTGGACGGCCTTTGCGAAATCGCCAATATCATCGCCGGCGGCATCAAGGCCGCCCTGTCCACCAGCGAATACCGTTTTGATCGCATCAGCGTGCCGTCGGTGGTGGTGGGCAACAGTTATTCAATCTCCCACTACCGGGGGATGACCTCGGTCTCGGTGGAATTCTCCCTGCCGGAAATCCCCATAAAAATAGGGGAGAGCGGCACCTTTTCCGTCAACCTTTCGTTGATGAAGATTTGACGCGCCGGGGGCGATCTCCGGACGGGGGGAAAGGGCCATGCCGGAAAGAGGCGCTCCTTCCCGACGGCAGTTGGCCGTCGCCCTCCGCTACGACGAGGATCGGGAGGCCGCTCCCCGCGTTCTGGCCAAGGGGCGCGGCCGGGTGGCGGAAAAAATCCTCGAACTCGCCAGGGAGCGCGACATCCCGATTCGCGAGGATCCCGATTTGGTGGAGATGCTGGCCAAGCTGGACACCGGATCGTTGATTCCCACGGAACTTTATCCGGCGGTGGCCGAGGTCCTGGCTTTCATCTACCGCCAGAATCGCCGCCTGCTGGCGGGGCGCTAGTGTTCCGTAAAGTCTAAATCCTTGATTTGGACTTTACGGGGAGCGACCCCGGTTCAGCCGAATTCCGCCTCCGGGGAAGTAAATTCCCCTCCGGCGGTGGAGGTTGATTCCGGAGCGAACGGGCTTCGGCATTCGTAAAATCAGTCTTTCCGGACCACTAGCGCCCGGGCAGCCCGTACCGGGAAGGAGATTGATGCGTATTTTAAGCAAGTCGGCGAGGGCCGACAACCCCGAACAGGCGATTCGCTCGCTCCAGGCCGCCTATGCCGGCTTTCCCGTCCGGACGCTGTTTTTTTTCGCCTCCAGCCGATACACCCACCCGGGCTTGGCGGAACTTGTCCGCGACGCCTTCCCCGGCGCCCTGACGATCGGCTGTTCCAGCTATGGCGAACTTGCCGCCAACGGCATAAATTACGGCGGCGTTTCCGCCCTGGCCTTCGCTCCGGACGCCTTGGAAATAGCCGCCACCGCCGTGGTCAAGGGAATTTCCGCCGGCCCGGAAGGGGTGGTCCCGGCCCGGGCGGAACTGGAACGCCGGATCGGATCGAAATTGATCGATCTTGATTACCGGAAATATTTCGGAATCGCCCTGTTCGACGGTTCCTCGCAACATATCGAGGCGGTCATGGACAGGCTTGGCGATTCCACCAATCTGACCTTCATAGGCGGTTTCGCCAGCGACGATTTTTCCATGACCGGCATCCGCCAATACCTGAACGGCGAAACCTTCACCGACGCGGCGGTCCTGACCGTACTCAAGCCGGCCGGCCCCTTCGCGCTTCTGAAAACCCAGAGCGCCGACCGAATGCCGGCGAATTTCGTGGTCACCCGGGCCAACCAGAAGGATCGCGTCATACTTGAACTGGACAATCGCCCGGCCGCCGACGTCTATGCCGAAAATCTCGGGGTCGCGAGGGGGGATATCCGGGACGAAACCTTCCTGATGCATCCCTTCGGGCTCATGGCCGCCGAGGAACCTTTCATCCGGGCGATTCACCGGATTCTTCCGGATGGCGGGATACAGCTGTTCTGCTCGGTCCGGTCCGATCAGCGCCTTTTCCTGATGCGCACCGGTGACATCGTGGCCAAGACTTCCGCCATCCTGGCGGAAAAGCGCCGGATTTTGGGCGGCGGCGTCCGGGCCATCCTCGACTTCGACTGCGCCCATCGCTTCATGACCCTGCAATTGGAAAAACGGATCCCCGAGTATGCCGCCCTTTTCCAGGGAATTGAAACCGCCGGCTTCGCCAGTTTCGGCGAATGCTACATAGCCAACGTCAACCAAACTTCGGTAATGGCCTTGTTCGGCTGAGGGCGCGGAACTAGCGGAAATAAATAAAATTTACAATTTCGGCATGAAAGCGCCGCGCAGGCAATGAGCCGCCGCGCCCCAATGTAAGGTTCGGTCCATAAATAAGTTATACATGTTTAGACCAGGAACCGGATCGCGGCGGTAAATTTTCGCCCGGGGTTGGGCAAAAATTTACGGGAGCGACGTTGGTGGCGCGATATAAACTTGTATAAGTTATTTATGGACGAGCCCTAAACGTTATTTCTTTACGCGATCCAAGGCAGGACTTCGCAATCTCTCGACTCCCGTTGTCTGGAAAGGATGAAGGTAATGTCGGAAATCATCAAGGTGAGTGCCAGGGAAATACTCGATTCGCGCGGCAACCCGACGGTCGAGGCGGAGGTGTGGACCGCCTGCGGCGCCCGCGGTAGCGCCGCCGTTCCCTCCGGCGCCTCCACCGGCGAACACGAGGCGGTGGAGTTGCGCGACGGCGACAAGAAACGCTATTTGGGCAAGGGCGTACTCAAGGCGGTGAAGAACGTCAATGAAAAAATCGCTCCCCTGGTAATCGGCATGGAGGTTACGGATCAGCTAGGGGTGGACGCGGCCATGTGCAAGGCCGACGGAACCAAAAACAAGGGGAAATTCGGAGCCAACGCGATCCTGGGGGTGTCCCTGGCGGCGGCCAGGGCCGCCGCCGCCTTCACGGATCAGCCCCTCTACCGGTACCTGGGCGGCGCCTATGCCCACACCCTCCCGGTTCCCATGTGCAACATCGTCAACGGGGGTTCCCACGCCGATTCCTCGGTGGATTTCCAGGAATTCATGATCCAGCCGGTCGGGGCGGACAAATTCTCCGAGGCGCTTCGCTGGTCGGCCGAAATTTTCCATACCCTGAAGGCGGTTTTGAAAAAGAAGGGCCTTTCCACCGCGGTCGGGGACGAGGGCGGCTTCGCCCCCAACTTCGCCAGCAACGAAGAGCCCCTGAAAGCCATTGTGGAGGCGGTCAAGGCCGCCGGCTTCAAGCCGGGCCGGGACATAACCATCGCCATGGATCCGGCCGCCTCGGAATTCTTTTCGGACGGGAAGTACGTGTTCAAGAAATCCACCGGCGAAGCCAAAACCGCCCAACAGATGGTCGATTACTGGACCATGCTGGTCGACAAGTACCCGATCGTCTCCATTGAGGACGGGCTGGAACAGAACGACTGGAAAGGTTACGAGCTCCTGACCAGGGCCCTGGGGGATCGCGTCCAGATAGTCGGGGACGATTTTTTCGTCACCAACACCGAACGGCTGGCCAAGGGGATCAAGCTGGCCTGCGCCAATTCCATCCTGATCAAGGTCAACCAGATCGGCACCCTGAGCGAAACCCTGGCCGCCATCGAAATGGCGAAAACCGCCGGTTACACCGCCGTGGTCAGCCACCGCTCGGGCGAAACGGAGGACACGACCATCGCCGACATCGTGGTGGCCACCAACGCCGGCCAAATCAAGACCGGTTCCCTGTGCCGGACCGATCGCATCTGCAAATACAATCAATTGCTGCGGATAGAGGAGGAGCTGGGCGAGGCGGCCGTTTATGCCGGCCAGAAGGCTTTCCGCCACCTCAAAAAATTCGGCAAATGAGGGTCAAAAAATAAATGCCGCCCGTTCGTCGACTTTTAGAGCGTGTTGTTAAATACCGGATCGCCCGGGTTAGACAAGGAAAAAGTCGCTGGCGGGATGATTTTTGGCCGGCGGTCAGGGGTAAAAATCATCCGAGAAGCGGCTTT
>JAISYL010000043.1 GCA_031269935.1 Planctomycetota bacterium | reverse complement strand
CCGGGCCGCCGCCAAACTTTACAATTTCTTCCGGAAATCGCCTAGCGATGGGCAGGTGGCCGCCAATTCGGCCCAGCGATCCAGCCGTCCGGGATCGGCGCATTTCCTCAGCTTATTCTGGACCGCGGCCGGCGGATCGCCAAAACGCGCCCGCAGAACCAGGATAAGCGCTTCCGCCCTGCCTTCCGCCCTGCCTTCCGCCCTGCCTTTCGCCTCGCCTTTCGCCTCGCCTTCCCGCAACCATTCCCGCGCCAGGGAAGTAGTCATCTCTTCCGCCTCCTTCGGCCCGATAAGCTTGTCCAATTCCCGGCGGATGTCGGCTTCGGCCAGCCGGGGCCGGTCGACAACCGCCAGATAGTTGATCAATGTCCGCAAATCGCCACGCAGCCGCGAATCCCGCCCGGACCCGGCGAGGAAGCCGAGGATCCGCCCGAAGCGTTCCGCCAGCCGGCCTTTTCCCGCCGCCTGGAGGGCGGCTAGCAACGCCCGGAGGGTGGGCTTTCCCCTGATTTCCCCCTCGGGAATCGACGCCAGGTCCACCAGGAAGATCGGGAGATCCAGCAGGAAGGGCGCCAATTCCCGGGCGCCGTCCACCAGGTCGCGCATTTTCAGCGGACCCTTCCAAGGAGTTTTCCCGTGATGCAGGATTATCGCCAGGGGGAAGGGGAAATTTTTCCCCCCTTGCCCCGGGGATTCCTTCGCGTTCAGGCGTTCCCGGAAATCCTTGATCACATATTCCGCAATCCGGAAGCTGATATGCCGTTCCGAACGGGACTGATGCTCCAGGAGCAGGAAAACCTTCGATTTCAGCCCGCCGCCCTTGAAGAAGGTGGAAAACCGGAGATCGCCGGCCCGCTCGCCCAGCTCCCCGTCCACGGTCACCGGCGAAAGGCAATTCAAGCGCGCCAAGTCCAGGCGCTCCGCCAGGCCGGGGTCGAGGTAATTCCCGATAAGATCCGCCGCCAATTCGGTCCGGGTCAGGAAATGCCGGGCCAGCCGGTCGTGCGGATGCGCCAAAAGGGGACTGTCCATGATGCGATACCCCCGTTCACGGATTGGTTGCCCGCCAATTCCCTTCGCCAAAGCCCATTTGATCCATGAAGGGTTGGGGCTCGTACATAAATAACTTATACAAGTTTATACCGCGTCGCCAACGCCCTTCTCGTAAATTTTTGCCCAACCACGGGCGAAAAGTTACCGCCGCGGCTCGGTTCCTGGTCCAAACATGCATAAGTTATTTATGGACAGACCTTTAGCCCCGCCCTAGGGCGGCGAACTTGCACATCCGGGCGCAGATGGCGCACCCGGCGCAGGCGTCGGGGTTTATCCGGGGCGCCTTTTCCTCCGCCTCCAGGGCCGGGCAGCCGACCTTGAGGCAGGCACCGCAAATCCGGCACTTGTCCGGATCGACCCGGAGCGGCGGTCCCAACGGCTTTTTTTCCGCCAGCACGCAGGGGGCGCGGGAAATGATGACCGACGGCTCCTCCGCCTCCAGATCCTCCCGGAAGGCGGCGATCAGCCGGGGCAGGTCGTAGGGATCGACGATCCGGCAGCGCCGAATGCCGCAGGCGGCGACCAATCCCTCGATCGAAATCGCCGTCGTTTTCTCCCCCATCAGGGTCCGGCCGGTGCCCGGGTGATCCTGATGCCCGGTCATCGCGGTGGTGCGGTTGTCGACGATGCAAATAACCACCCGGGATCGATTCACCGCGATGTCGATCAGGCCGGTGATTCCGGAATGGAAAAAAGTGGAATCCCCCACCATCCCCACGATTTTTTTCCGCTCGCCCGCCTTGGCCATCCCGTGGGCCAGGGAAACGCCCCCGCCCATGCAAAGAATGACGTCCAGGCGATCCAGGGGCGGGCTCACCCCCAAGCTGTAACAGCCGATGTCCCCGGTCACCACCAAGTCCCGGAAGCCGCCCAGGGCGACGAATACGCCGCGATGGGGGCAGCCGGGACAAAGCACCGGCGGCCGGGGCGGCAGCTCGGCCGAGGTCATGGGTAGGACCAGGGTCCCGTCCACCCCGGCCAGGCGTTCCCGCGCCGTCGCCAGGCGCTCGGGCGAGAGCTCGCCGAGGCCGGGAACCAGATTCCGGCCCTCGCAGATTATGCCCATCGCCCGGACTTGTTCCTCGATGAAATCGTCGAGCTCCTCCACCACCAGGAGCCGCCCGACCTGGCCGGAGAAATTGCGGATCAGGGTGGGCGACAGGGGGTGGGCCAGGCCCAATTTCAGGACCGACGCCTCCGGAAAGACCTCCTTGACATACTGGTAGGCGATGCCGCCGGTGATTATCCCCAGTTCGGGGGAATTGATTTCCACCCGGTTCAGGCCGGTGGTCTCGGCCAGGGCGCGAAGTTCGGCCAGCCGTTCCTCCACCCGGACCCGCATCCGCCTGGCCCAGGCCGGAATGGGCACAAAACTGGGCGGATCCTTGCGGAAGCCGGGAAATTCGCGCGGGCGGCGCCCACCCAGCTCCACCAGGCTCCTGGCATGGCTTACCCGGGTGGTGGATCGGATCAGCACCGGGCAGCGGTACCGTTCGGAAAGGTCGAAGGCCAGGGAAAGGAAATCCTTGGCCTCCTGGGCATCGGACGGCTCCAGCAGGGGAATTTTCGCGAATCTGGCGTACTGGCGGGTGTCCTGCTCGTTCTGGGAGGAATGCATCCCGGGATCGTCGGCCACGATGGCGGCGAATCCGCCCACGACCCCGATGTAGGAAAGGGTCATCAGGGGGTCGGCCGCCACGTTCAAGCCGACATGCTTCATGGCGCAGAAGGCGCGGGCGCCGGCCAGGGCCGCCCCGGCCGCCACCTCGAAAGCGACCTTTTCGTTCGGCGCCCATTCGCAATACAGGCCGTCCCCATAGCCGGCCGCGTGTTCCAGTATCTCGGTGGAGGGGGTGCCGGGGTAGCCGGAACCCAGGGTGGCGCCGGCCTCCCAGGCGCCCCGGGCGAAAGCCTCGTTTCCGGACATGAGTTCCTTCACGCCGCCCCTCCCTCCTCGCCGCCCCCGCCGCCCCCGGCGGCTAGCGTTCCGTAAGGGCCCGTCCCTAAGTCCAAATCAAAGATTTGGGCTTTGGGGAAATCAACCCATTGCAGCGAAAGCGCTTGAAACTTTAAAGGAAATCGAGCGGCGGTTGGCTCGATTTCCCTTAAAAGTCAACCATCCCCTTCGAATTCCCCTTCCGGCTCCTCCCCTTCTCCGTAATCCTCCCAATCGTCCTCCCCCTCGTCGGCATCTTCCTCTCCATCCCCCCCGGATATTTCGGCGCTCAAAAGCAGGATGGCGTTGAGCAACTTGACCGGTATCACCTCCTCAAGCACCAGGCCATGGGAGTCGGCGCCCAAGCCAAGGCCCAGCAGTTGGCCGGAGGCGTCAAAGGTCCAATTCCGGAGGTCTTCCAACTCCGGCCCCAGCCGGGGCGGCGCCGACAACAGCAAGTTCTTCAGGCCGTCGAACAGATTGTCCGGGCTAATGAGGATTATGCTTCCCTGGGCATGGCGGAATTCCTCGATTATCCGCCTGGCCTGGGGGCGGGAAACCAGGGGGTCGGGCGCCCCGTTCGGGTTCAAATCCTCGGCCAGGGCCCGGTGAATGGCTTCCGGACTGGAAGCCTGGAGGGTGACCAGCAGGCCGTCCCGGAGGCCGACGAAAGTGTACTGCCCCTGAAAATAGCCGAAAAGGTCCGGATCGGGCAACGCATCCGGGTTTTTCTCCCCCAATTCCCGGATAAACCCGGCCAGTTGGGAATCGGGATTGACGGCCAGGCGGAAAATGGTCCCGGAATTGGCGGGATCCGGTTCGGCGGTCACGGCGATGTCGGCCGGGGAGGAAACGAAAAACTTGGCCAACAGCCGATCCAGGGCGGGGAACAGATCGGTCAGGGCGGCCAGGGCGGCTTCCGGATCGGTCGCCCGGCGCAGAACCAGGCCGTGGCCCCCGCCGGAGTCGAAATGGAAGGAGGACGCCCCGGCCAAATCGGCTGTCCGTCCGACCCTGTCCAGGGCTTCCCGGATTTCCGGGAAGATCGGTTCCAACAGGTCGCCCGCGAGGTTCGCCAGCGCCCGGGACAATTCGGGGACCGGGACGTCGACCTGGACCGTTACGGCCTCGCCCCCGATCCGGCGGGCCAAATCGGTTTCCACCTTGTCCCGCCCGGCGAGCGAGGCCGCCAGCCTTCCGAGGAAGCTGTCGGCGGCGGTTTCCAGGCCCCAGGCGACGGCCAGCCGTTCGCCGTCCAGCCGCAGGTCCAGCCGCAGGGATTCCGACTTTTCCAGTTCGGCCACGAGGCCGATCAGCCGCTTTATCGCAATCGGGGGCGTCTTTTGCGCCAGGTTCAACAGCGCCCCGGCGTCGAGCCCTAGGCGGTTGACGATCGTCAGGCCCTTCCCCAGGCTTTCCAAGGCCATATCGTTGAACTTGGCGGTTTCCCCTTCCAGGTATTTCCGGAAGAGCGCGCTCGGCCGATCCGGCAGGTTGTCGAGAAGGCTCCGGGACGCCACCACCCTCACCTGGCTGCCGGTGGGGTGATCGGGAGGGAAGGTCGGCCCGCCCCGGTCCAGGCCGAGGGCATCTTCGATATCCCCGCGGTTCAGGCCCACGGCGATTCTTCCCCCGGCCACTTCCAATACATACAATTCCTGGTTGGGGAAGGAGACGATGGCGCCGTCCGGCCCGTCGTCCTCGGCCGCGATATCCGGTTCCCCCAGATCCAAAAGGAAATCCTCCCGGCTGTCGGCCCGGAACAGCAGGGCGAAACTCCGCCCGGAAGGCGGAATCAGCAGTTGCAATTCCCGATCCATCGGCAGCAGCCGCAAGGGGGAATGTTCCGGGGACGCCAGGGTCATCCCCAGCCTCAGGCGCAAAAAGCCCGGAGGGACATGATTGGGGGTGCCGGCGGTGGCGGCGGCCATGAATTCGTCCAGGCGGTCGATAAGACCATCCAGGGATTCCACCGACACCACCAGGCCCAAGCGCTCCGGCAACAGGCGGCTCCCGGCCTCCTCGGCCGGAAAGGCGCCGGAAACGGCGGGCAGGGCCGCCAACAGCCAAACAATGAAAGCGCACCGAAATTTCGCCATGCTGGTTTCCTTTTTGCGGATTTTCAAGGGGAATCAAACAAACCGCCGTTTGCTTTCCTTTAGAGGCTGTTGTTAAATGCCGGATCGTCCGGGTTAGACAAGGAAAAAGGTGCTGGCAGGATGATTTTTGGCCGGAGGTAAAGGGCAAAAATCATCCGGGAAGCGACTTTTGACGCAGTATAACCCGATGAGACGGTATTTAACAACACGCTCTTAAAGTTTCCGGGCTTTGGACCGCAACCGTGAATTATGACACCCTCATGGTTTCAATCCGGTTTGACGAAAATCAACCCACCGGGGCAAAAGCGCTTGAAACTTCAAAAGCCCATCAACGGCGCCGGCTCCAATTCCGCCAGCGAGCCTTTCCAAAAGGCCGCCGCCCCCGCCTCGCCGATTTCCCCGACCAGGTCGTAAAGGGAGGGCGGGCGCCGGTAGCCAATCACCCGCATGCCCCGGCCGCCGCTCAATTCCTCCAGCCACTCCAGGGCGTCGTCGACATAGCCGATCCTGTCAACCAGGCCGTTCTCCCGGGCCTCCTCGGCGGAGAAGACGTCCCCCCCGGCGAGCTCTTCCACTTTTTCGGGGGGCAGCTTCCTCCCCTTGGCCACGAGGGCGACAAACCGCCGGTGCGAATCGTCGACCCTGGCCTGCAGGATCTCCCTCTCCTCCCGGGTCATCTCCCGGAAAGGGCTGCCGATATCCTTGCGGGGGCCGGAGATTATGGGATCCGCCCTGATTCCCAGCCAGCGCAGTAACCCGGCGGCCTGGAAATGGTTCATGACGACCCCGATGGAACCGACGACGGCGGTCGGGCCGGCCATTATGCCGGAAGCCGCCGCCGCCAGGTAATAGCCGCCGCTGGCCATGACCCCCCCGGCCCAGGCCACCACGGGTTTTCCGGTCCGGCCCAGCTTTTCCACCTCGTGGTGAAGCTGGTCGCTGGCGGCGAGCCCTCCGCCGGGCGAGTCGATTTGCAGCAACACCGCCTTCACCCGGGCGTCCCCGGCGGCGGCCCGCAATTGCTCGGACGCCTCCGCCAGCAGGCCATCCCCGTCCAGGGGCGAGCCCCCGCCGGTTATTTCCCCCTGTATCCGGATTACCGCGATATCCCCGGCCTTGTCCTCCCCTTCCCGCAGGACGACCCGGCGGGGCCCGTTTCCCGCCCCCGGGTAAAACTCGCTCCAGGCCCGGGACGCCTCGTCCACCCGGGAACCAATCGCCAGCCAGACGATGATTGCCAGGGCCAGGAATAGGAGGAACGGCGCCAGGACGGTGGCGCAGCCCGCCGTCAGAAAGGATCGGAGAAAAATTCCCCCGTAGCCGGGGGAGTGAGGAATCGGCGGCGGCCGGGTTCCCGGCCCGTTTTCTCCCGCTTCCATGCCAACCCCTTTTTCCGCTTAGGGTCTGCCCTTAAAGTTTTCAAAGCCTTGCCTTAAAGAAAATCAAACGGCGGCTTACCCGGTTTTCCTTGAAAGTGCTCTTTTCCCCCTCCGGCCGGCGGCGCCGGCCGATTTCTTCGTCCGGCCGGAAAAGCGGACGGGCTTCACCGACTTGACCCCGGTGAACGAAAGCCTGTCCGTCAAGCCGGGGAAGGCCACCGGCAGCATTTCCTCGATCTTTCCTATGGGATGAAAGACGATGTCCCGGCGCACTTCGGGCTGCAATTCGCTCAAATCGTTGACGTTGCCGGCGGGCAGGATCACGTCGCGCACCCCCACCCGGCGGGCGGCCAGGACTTTTTCCTTGACCCCCCCGATCGGCAGGACCTTGCCCCGAAGGGTGATTTCCCCGGTCATGGCCAGATGCGGCCGGAGCGGCGTCCCGGTGAACAGGCTGATCAGGGCCGCCACCAGGGTGATGCCGGCCGAGGGGCCGTCCTTGGGAGTGGCGCCTTCGGGAAAATGGACATGGATGTCGTGATTCTCGAAATAATTTTCCGGCAGCCGGAACCTCTTTTCCCGGGTCCGGAGCCAGGAAAGGGCGGCCTGGGCGCTTTCCTTGATGACGTCGCCCAGCCGGCCGGTGAGGAGGAGCCCCTTCTTGCCGGGCATGGCGGTGGCCTCGATGTAAAGGAGATCCCCCCCGGCGGGGGTCCAGGCCAGCCCCAGCGCCACTCCGGGCGCCTCGGTCCGGCCGGGGACGGAGGCGAAAAAGGAGGGCGGCCCCAGGAACGACTTGACGTCCCGGGCCGACACCTTGAAAGGGCCGCGCTTGCCGCCGGCCACCTTCACCGCCAGCTTGCGGACGATGGAGGAGATCTCCCGCTCCAGGTTCCGCAGCCCCGCCTCCTTGGTGTAGGAATTGATGACCGCGGTCAGGGCGGAATTGTCGATGGCGGCCTTGCGGGCGGCGAGGCCGTGCTCCGCCAGGATCCGGGGCAGCAGGAACCGGCGGGCGATGCGGATTTTCTCCTCGGAGGAATAGCCGGCGAGGCGCAGCACCTCCATCCGATCCAGCAGGGCCGGGGGAATGGGTTCGAGGGTGTTGGCGGTGGTGATGAAGACCACCCGGGACAGGTCGAAGGGCACGTCCAGGTAGTGGTCGCGGAAGCTGGAATTCTGTTCGGGGTCGAGCACCTCCAGGAGGGCCGAGGAGGGATCGCCGTGGAGATCGGACACCAGTTTGTCCACTTCGTCGAGCATGAACACCGGGTTGCGGGAGCCGGCCCGGCGGATGCCCTGGATTATCCGCCCGGGAAGGGCTCCGACATAGGTCCGGCGGTGGCCCCGGATTTCCGCCTCGTCCCGCACCCCCCCCAGGCTTATCCGCTCGAACTTGCGGGCCATGGCCTTGGCGATGGAGCGGCCGAGCGAGGTCTTGCCCACCCCGGGCGGGCCGACGAAGCAGAGGATGGGGCTGCGGCCGGAGGGATGGATTTTCCGGACCGCCAGGTATTCGATGATCCGCTCCTTGACCTTGACCAGGTCGTAATGATCGGCGTCGAGGATTTTCCCGGCCTTGGCCATGTCCAGGCGGTCCTCGGTGGCGATCTTCCAGGGCAGGGCCGTCATCCAGTCGAGGTAGGTGCGGGAAACGGTGTATTCGGCCGAGCCCGGCTGCATGCGCTCCAGCCGGGAAAGTTCCCGCTTGGCCTCCTTCATGGCCTCCTCGGGAAGGCCGGCCTCGCCCATGGCCTTTTCGATTTCCGCCGCCTCCGGCCGGTCGTCCCCGAGCTCCCCCAGTTCCCGGCGGATGGCGCGAAGCTGTTCGCGCAGGAAGAACTCCCGCTGCCCCTGGTTTATCTTCTGCTTCACGTCGTCGTGGATTTTGGCGCCCAGCTCGACAATCTGCATCTCCCGCTCGAGGAGGAGGGAAATCCGCTCCAGCCTGAGGCTGACGCTGGCGGCCTCGAGGATGGAACAGCGCTCCTCCAGGCTGAGGTTCAGGTTGGCCGCCACCAGGTCGGCGAAATGCCCGGGATCGACGATGTTGACCGCCGAGAGCTTGACCTCGTTGGGAACGTGGGGAAGGAGTCCGAGAAGGCGGTTGAACTGATCCCGCAACGAACGGTGCATGGCGTCCAGCGCCACTCCGGGTTCGACGACGTCGGCTATCTCCGAGGTGCGGCCGGAAAAATAGGGCTGGCGCTGGAGAATGGTTTCCACCCGGATGCGCTTCAGGCCCTGGACCAGCAGGCGGACGCCGCCGTCGGGGAACTTGATCATCTTGAGGATGACGGCGGCGCAGCCCTTGTCCAGCAGGGCGGCGGGATCGCTTTCGTCCGGTTGCGGCTTGACCGCCGGGACAAAGGCCACGAAACGATCCTGGAGCAGCACGTCGTCGACCAGCCGGATGTCCCTGGCGTCCTGGATGACGTGGTTGAGCAGCATGTCGGGAAACAGGACGTTTTCCCGGAGGGGCAGGATGGGGAGCACCTCGGGGATGCCCGGCCTGGCTTCCGGGACGGCGGCGGCGATCGAGGCCCGAACCGCCTCCGGCGGCTTTTCCGCCCCGTCTTCCCGTTCGTCGCCGTCATCCTGGAACATGCGTCGTTTCCTGTCGTCCCGAACCCGCCGGGGATTTTCCGGCGCCCCTCCCCCGCTCCGGGTCAGGAAACGGTCCCGACCCGGAGCCTGGAGGAGGCCAGGGCCGGACGGCGGCCATGGCGCAGGCGGATTTCCAGCACCCCGTCCCGGAGCACGGCGGCGGCGCCCTCCTCCGAAATCGGGGCGGGAAGGGCTATCGCCTTGCGAAATTCCCCGCGCGATATTTCCATGTGGACGTAGCGCTTGCCCCGGACGGGGCAAAAAGCCCGGCGGGTCCCGTGAACCAGGACGCCCCCGCCCTCGATCAGCACCTCGATGGAGGCCGCGTCCACCCCGGGCAAATCGATTTGCACCAGGTAGCCGTCCTCGATTTCCAGAATGTCGGCGGCCGGCTGCCAGGCGTCATGGCTTCCGGCCGCCGGGGAAAAGAAATCCTCGCCCGCCGCGATCCCGTTCCGGGAATCCAGGAAGAAAATCCCGCCGAACGTCGCCATCCCGCCAGTCCTCCCGCCGCCGGCCCCGAACGCGATTCAATATGCCGGGAATCCGGGCTTGCCGGGTTCCCGAAATGAATGGCGTCCGACCGGAAGCCATAGCTTAACACCTAGTCCGGGGAAACGCAATAAGGGCGCGGAAATAAATAAAATTTGCGGCTTCGGCATGAAAGCGCCGTGCGGGCGACGAACCGCCGCGCCCCGGGGTAAACGTTATTTGTCAACTAGCTCCAAGTCGACTTTTAGAGCGTGTTGTTAAATACCGGATCGCCCGGGTTAGACAAGGAAAAAGTCGCTGGCGGGATGATTTTTGGCCGGCGGTCAGGG
This sequence comes from Planctomycetota bacterium, assembly GCA_031269935.1. GTDB lineage: Bacteria > Planctomycetota > SZUA-567 > SZUA-567 > SZUA-567 > JAJBSZ01. The sequence continues at coordinate 26 of JAISYL010000043.1, read as the reverse complement.
GTAAAAATCATCCGAGAAGCGGCTTT
>JAISYL010000040.1 GCA_031269935.1 Planctomycetota bacterium | reverse complement strand
GTCAAAAGCCGCTTCTCGGATGATTTTTACCCCTGACCGCCGGCCAAAAATCATCCTGCCAGCGACTTTTTCCTTGTCTAACCCGGGCGATCCGGTATTTAACAACACGCTCTAAAAGCCCGCCGGGACGGTCCGGTTTCCGTTCAGGCGAAACCAATGCCGAGGTCCGCCAGCCTTTTTCCGGTTTCCAAATAGAGACGATCGGTTTCCGCCTGGATGGCGGGATAATTGGGATCAAACCAGAAAACCGCCTGAAGCGTCAGGCGTCCCGGCCCATAGGACAGAACCCGGACCTCCGGCCTTTCGTCCGGAGCGCCCCCGGGGGAATTTTCGAGAAGTTCCCGCAAGGCGATCAGAGCCGCCTCCACCTTCGGGAAAGGATTGGTCAGGCCCAGTCCGATCTGGATTTCCAGTTTGACCCGGCGGCGGCGGCTTTTGTTGACGATGTTCGAGTTGATGGCGGTGGCGTTGGGGATGACCACGGTGGATCCGTCGGCCGTCTCCAGCCGGAGCGAACGCAGTCCCACGTGCGACACCTTGCCGTCGAACCCGGAAATTATCACCGAATCGCCGACCAGGAATGCCTTGTCCAGCGCTATCGAGGCGAAGCCGAGCAGGTTCTTCAAAGTCTCCTGGGAAGCCAGGGCCAGGGCCAGGCCGCCGATCCCCAGGCCGGCGATTAGGGAAAGCATGGTTTGGCCGGTCACGCTTTCGTAGATTTGCATGCCGGCGATCAGAAGGATTATTATCCGGATTATTTTGAAGAGAAGCGGCCGCATGGTGAGCATGAGCCGATCCCCGGATTGGAACAGGCGTTCGCCGTACATCGCGTCCACCAGTCCCACCAAATCAAAAAAATACACGGCCAGGGACAGCGAAAGAAGCAGGTTGGAAATCCAGATCACGTCCGGATGGATGGCGGTCACCGCCAATCCGCTGACTCCCCGCAGGACAAGGGCGAAAATAATCAGTTTCGCCGGATTGGCCAGGGCGAGGAACAGGATATCCCACAGGCGTTGCCAAGTTCCGCGTCCGCTTCCGGCCTGGATTTCCGCCCGCACCTTCCGGAAATGCCGGCCGGTCAGGACCATTAGGCAGCCGCCCAGGAAAAGCAGGGCCGCCATCGCCAGGTAACGCCAAAGCGGCACTCCGAGGATCGTGGTGTCGGAAAGCAGGCCGAGGTTGCCGGGCAGGGCCTCCCGCACCGTTTCGTCGACATTATGGATAAATTCCTTCGCTTCGCCCACCACCGCCTCTCGTTCTTGACTGCGCTTTTCCGCCGCCTCCCTTTCGGATTCGTCCGCTTCCGCCGCCGGCTCGGCCGCCCGGGCGGCCGAGCCGGGCGGCGACATTTCCGGCCGGATTGGAATCCAGGCGAGGAAAATCGCCAGTGCCGCCATCCGGATGTTTTTAGACGGGTTTAATGTTTTGATCATGCGTTTCTCCCGGGAATCAAGCCGTCGAAGCCCATCCGAAAAATAATCGTCTCATTCCGGCAGGGTGGGGGGGCCGCTGTTGCGCACCTCGTATTTTTTCCCGGACAGGAAGGCTAGGCGGGGAACCAGCAACTCGTTTCCAGAAAAGATTTCGCCGCCGAGGCGATCCAGGAAGCGGAAATTCCCCTTTCGCAATTCGCTTACCGTAATGTCGGCGCCTTGTCCGATTGCCAGGGAACCCTTGCGCCCCGCCATTCCCAGGGCTTTGGCCGGAGCACTGGTCGTCCAGGCGACGATGGTGGGCAAATCAATGCCCAGCGCCAGGAATTTGGACATGACGACCCCCAGGTTTCTGGCCGGTCCCCTGGCCGACATGGAGGTTATGTCGGTGCTGAGCAGGTGCGGAAGAAAACCGCGTTCCCGGCCGAGGCGGAAGGCCCGGACCGAAAAATTGGTGGCTCCGGAGCAACAGTCGAGAAGCACCCCCCGTTCGACGGCCTCCCGGAGGGGGCGATCCAGGGCGCCGTCTTCCCGGAACAAACCTCCGCGTTTTCCCGTACAGGCGTGGGCGATGATGTCGCCGGGCGCCAGCAGTCCGAGAAGGTCCCGGGTGAAGGCGTCCAGTTCGCGGTCGGGGAATTCGTCGGCCGGATCGACGCCCAGGTGGATTACATAGGGGATGCCGCATTCGGCGCAAATCTCCCGCGCTTCTTCCACTCCCCCGATGCCCCGGCAGCCGACAAAAGTTCCCACCGCCCGGTCCTTTAGTCCGAAAACGCGGTCGCGGTTCGAATGTATGGTTTCAACCAGCCGCTCCCGGAAAAAGCGGATTCGGCCGGGATTCCACACTTCGGGCAGGGTGGCTTGTCCCAGCGGGTTGTGGTGGATGAGGCAGCCGGCGTCGGTGATTTTGCCCTCAAGATCGCGGCGGCGGAATTCATCGAAAGTCAGGTAGCCGGAACTGCCGCCGTCCATGACCGCGACGGCGCCCGACCAGATCCCGGCTTCATCCGTATCCAGGCTGGAGTGGGAAGAGGAATGGAAATGCGCGTGCGAGTCGATTAGCCCCGGAGTCACGATTTTATCGGAGCAATCAATGGTTTCCCGGCCCAGCCAGGAGAGCTTGTCGCCGAGGCGGGCGATCTTCCCCTGGCTAATCGCCACATCCAGCCGGGCGTCGATCCGGCCGGAGGGGCAAATGACCCGGCCCCCGGCCAGAACAAGGTCGTAATCGGCGTTCGGTTCGGCCATGATCGGGATTTCCTTTCCCCCGGCGGATTCAGGGGTCGGCGGGCGTCGAAAACAAGAAGGCCGCGGCACTCCGGGAGGTTATTGTCTTCATGGAGGTTCTTACCATTATATCATCCCCGTCCGTAGTGGCAATCGTTATTTTACAACCAACTCCGATATGGAGGATTGTGGGGGAATCGGCAAATTTATTGATGAAATCGGCCAAAATAATCTTGAGCCTTGCGCAATTGCGCATCAAGACGTTCCCTCCGGACTTCCGCCCGGGCAAAATTTCTCCGCCGATCATCCAACTTCTTGAAATCGTTCAAAATAATGCAGCAGAACTTGATTCGGAAGAGCGGCAACAGCCGGCAAACCAATCCGGCCAGTTCCCGTCCGGATTCGGCATCCCGTCCGACCGCCATGGCCAGAACCCCGAGTGCTCCCGGCGGCGGGGGAAAATCCGGCTGGCAGACGAAATCCCCAATCGCCTTCGCCGGGGAATCCAGGCCGGCGTATTCGAAATCCACAAATCCGAGTCCGCCGTCGAGTAGCCGCAAAACATTGTGAAAGCCGAAGTCCGAGGGCGACAGAATGAATCCCTGCGAAAGGAAGAACCGGCGCGATTCCTCTTTTCCCGGACTAGCCAAAACCGCCTGGCGAGCCCGTTCATGGGCAGGCCGCAACTTGTTCCGCAGGAATTCAAGCGCTTCCCGCCGCCGGGTCGAAACCGGCGATTCCTTCAAGGCCGATTCCAAATCCGCCAGCCGTTCGCGGGGCGAACGGAAAAAATCCTCGAAGTCGAGACAGGCATCCCTGGCCGGGGCCGTCCGCCGGAGTTGGTCTTGACGCGAAGCGACCGCCAGTTCCCCCAGAAACGCCGCCGCCCGCCCGACGTCGTCCCGGCCAATCCCGTCCGGGTCCGGACGTTTGCCGGCCAGCCAGCTATGCAGGGCCAAGCCGTTTTCCCCGTCCTCGGCCAGCAGCCTGGGAACCCGGGACAAGCCCCTGCTTTCGCAAAATTTGAGAAACCGACTTTCCGCCGCCAGCCGATCCCAGGCGCCTTCCCGGAAATATTGCTTGAGCAAAACCGGACCGGTCTCCGTTTCCAGCCGCCAAACCCGGTTGTTGCGCCCGCCGGCGAGCCGCGAACTTTCGCTTTTGGCCGGGGCCAAGCCAATTTTCTCAAGCAGCTTCCGGGCGGCCGGCGCGGGAAAGTCATCCTCCATTTTCGGTTCCGGTCAAATATTTCCCGATTTCCACCCAGGAGGAGAAACAAACCATTCCCTCGACTCCCATTGTCCCTCCGGGAGCGTCTTCGTCGTCCCCGGGCCGGAAAAGCAGTTTTTTCACCCCGGCCGGAAAACCGGGCAGTTGGAAAAACCGTTCCATGTCGTCGATGAAATGCGTGCATCCCAGCGCCGCGATCCGGGCCGCCTTGGCGGCGGGCGTATCCTCGAAAAACACCCCTTCCTCGGCTATCGGCCCCGGAGCGGTTAGTCGATTCTCCGCCAGCCAGCGCCACGCCGCCCGGCGGAGATCATGGGGCGGACCCGAAATGGCGTGGCGCGTTTTGTGGCTTATCACAAATATTTCCGCCCCCGCCACCCTCAGTTTGGCAAGGCAGTCGCCAAGTCCGGGATAAGGCCGGGCCTCCGCCAGGCCGGGACCGTAAATCCAGCCCTGAAGCCGGGTGAAGTCGTCTTCCCTGCCTTCCCGCAGCAGTCGGTTGCGCACCTCCGCCCTGGTCAGGCGAGCCGCGGCCGGCAACAGATCCCGCCTCACGGCGGCGGCGTAAAACAACCCGTCGTAACAGACAATGGTGTTGTCAAAATCCACGCCGAGAATTATTGATCGGGTCAAACGTAAATTCCTCCAGGGCCGCCGCATAGCTTTCCGGAGTTCCTATATCCCGGTGGTAGCCCGGATTGAGCCAGGTATAAATCCTCCCCAGGCAGAGCGGAAGCAGATCCAGGCTGATGTCCGGCTTCGGCGTCCGGAGCGAGGTCAGCAGGTCCAGGATCTCCGGCTCCATCAGGTAAACCGCGCCGTTGGCCAAATTTCCCGGGGGCGCGGCGACTTTTTCGTGGAAGGCGACGACCACGCCGCGGGCGTCCAGTTCAACTATGCCGCAGCTTTCCGGGGTCGGACTGCGAAATAGCAGCATGGTCAGGAGGCAATTCGCCGGACGGGTCCGGTGGGCCGCGATAAAGTCGGCCGGATCGAAGCGGGAAAGGTTGTCGGCATGGGCGGCGAAGAAAGTTCCTCCGGCCAAATGTTCCCGATTGGCGAGGAGCGTCCCGCCCGTCCCCAGCAGCTTTTCCTCGTGAGTCAGAATCAATTTTTTCTTCCAGGGGCTTTTCCCGGCGAATTTTCGTACCGCCTCGGCGTGGCGGCCGGTGTTGATGATAATGGGGGACAGCCCGGACGAACCCAGCAGATTCAGCCAATGGCCAAGCAGGGGAAGTCCCCGGACGGGAACCAGGCATTTGGGGATTAGGTCGGTGAGCGGCGCCAGCCGGGATCCCTGGCCGGCGGCCAGCAGGATGGCCGGAAGGACGGCGTCAAAGCGGCGCCGCACGCTTTTCCCCGGCTCGGCTTGACAGAACTTCGGAGATTCGGGAAGCAATGACCCCGGCTTCCAGACCGGAACGTTTTCGCGCCCAATCCTGCCCCCCGGCCTCATGGAAAAATGCGTCCGGGGTACCGAACCGAAGGAGCGGAGCGCGACCGCCGCCCCGCTCCGCCAGCCATTCGGCGATTCCGCTCCAGGCGCCTCCGGCCGGGGCGTGCTCCTCGATTACCGCCACCGGGGCGGTCCGGGAGAAAATGCTTCCCAAAAGTTCCCCGTCCAGAGGTTTCACGGTATGGAAGGAATGGACCGCCGCCGTGATTCCCATTTCGGCCAACCGCTCCGCCGCCGCCAGGGCCAGCGGCAAAGTTGTTCCCACCGCCAGCAGGACGGCGTCGGAGCCGGACTTGATCTCGATTGCCTTGCCGATGCGGAATTCCGGGATATTCCGGTGGCAGACCGGTTCGCCCTTTTTCCCCAGGCGGATATAAAGCGGCCCGTCCTGGGCCAGGGCCGCCCGAACGGCGGCCCGGGTTTCCAGGGGATCGCCGGGGCAGACGATTGTCATGTTGGGGATGGCCCTCAGCCAAGCCATGTCCTCCAGGGCATGGTGGGTGGGACCAAGCGAGGCGTAGGAGAGTCCGGCGCCGATTCCGACCAGGGTAACCGGAAGATTGGGCTGGCAGAGGTCGAGGCGGATTTGCTCCAGGCAGCGGCCGGGGTTGAAACTGGCGATGGTGTAGGTGAAGGGCCTGAGACCGGCCAGGGCCAGCCCGGCGGCGATGCCGGTCATGCCGGCTTCGGCGATGCCGGTGTTGATGAAGCGCCCGGGGCAGGCGGCGGCGAACCGGTCGAACATCCGGTTGCCGATATCCGAGCTAAGCGCGACGATTCTGGGATCCCGCCGGGCCAGTATTAGCAGTTCGTCTATGAAGGCGTTGCGCATGATCGGCCTTTTTCATCTTCCGGAGGCTGCTGGCGGACAGGCGATCCAAAAAACGGAGGACGGATTGCCGGCCTCCCCGCGCCGGGCAAGGGAAAAGGGGCGCATTTGTCCGGCGAACAAGGATAAAATCATGCGGGATGGTCCTTTGCCAGAATATGACGCGGCTGAATGGCAATTTGTCAAAAGTCCACCCTCAGGCTTTATGCCGATACTCAAGCGGTTGCGCTTCGAGCGCGGCTAGGTTGTCCCTGACCCAGGCCACGGTTTCGCGGATGCCGTCCGCCAATTCCACCTTGTCGCTCCAGCCTAGTTCCCGGCGTATTTTCGAACTGTCCAAATTGTATACGGCGTCCCGGCCGGGGCGGCCGGGACCATTATCCGCCAGTTCCGCCAGTTCCGCCCCCGCCGTCTTCGCGGTCATTTCCGCTATTTCCCGTATGGAGGTTAGGCGTTCCGTGGCGATATGGTAGATTTCCCCCGGCCGTCCTTTTTCCATGACAGCCATGGTCGCCCGCATGGCGTCTTCGATTTGGATGAAGGAACGTCGCGAGGCTCCGCCGTTGTTGAGCGTCATCCTCCCCCCGGTCAGCGCCGCCAGGGCGACCCGGGGGATAAGCCGGTATGGGCGTTGTCCCGGACCGTAAACGTTGGCGGCCCGGGTGAAAACCACCGGAAAGGAATAGGCCTGGAAAAAAGACGCCAGGCTCATGTCCGCCGCCGCCCGGGACACCGCGTAGGGGGTGGATGGCCGGTAATTCCAGTCCTCGGTCTTTTTTTCGGCTGTCGGGCCATAGACTTCCGGGGTGGAAACGTGAAGGTACTTTTCCAGAAAATCCAGCCGGCGCAGCCGGTCGTGCAGCAATACCTGGGAAAGGGTGTTGGTTCTGAACCAATCCCCGGGGGTTTCCCAGCTTTCCCTCACCATGCCCTGGGCCGCAAAGTTTACCACATGCCGGGGTCTCGCCCTTTTCAACACCGCCATGACGGCATCCAAATCACGGTTTAGATCCAGGCGATGGAAAACGAATCCCTTACGATCCCCGAGACGGGGCGGCAGGAACAATGGGTCCGGTTCGGGGGATCGGCTTATTCCCGTAACCCGGTATCCGGCTTCCAGAAGCAGGGCCGAGAAATGCGAACCGGAGAATGAATTGCTGCCAATGACGGCAACGGTTCCGCTCATGTCCCGTCTTTCAGTTCCCGGAGAGCCTTGGCCAAATCCCCGTCCGACAAGGTCCGGTAATGCCAGTTGTTGTCATCTTCCATGAAGGAGACCCCTTTGCCCTTCACCGTTCTGGCTATAAGGGCGACGGGACGATCTCCCCGGCCGAATTCGGCCAAGGCGGTTCGGATCTCCTCCGGGTTATGGCCGTCCAGTTCCCGCGCCCGCCAGCCGAAGGCTTCCCATTTGATCCCGAGCGGTTCCAGGCCGGTTATTTCCGCCGTCCGGCCGGTGGCCTGCCAGGAATTGGCGTCGATTAGGGCGGCCAGGTTGACCAGTTGTTTCCCGCCCGCGAACATGGCCGCCTCCCACACCGATCCCTCCTCGCATTCCCCGTCCCCCATGACGGCGCAGACCCGGAAGTTCCGCCCCTGGATGCGCGCCGCCAGCGCCAAGCCGGCGGCTAGGGGCGGGGCGTAGCCGAGGGAGCCGGCCGCGATTTCCACTCCCGCCGGCCAGCCGGGGCCGGGATGTTCCTGGAGTTCGCCGCCGTCCCGGTTAAAATCCGCAAGTTTTTCACGGGGGAAGAACCCGCGTTCGGCCAAGGCGGCGAGGATGGCGGCGGCGGCGTGGCCCTTGCCGAAAAGCAGTCGATCCCGGTCCGGGGAAGCGATGTTTTCCGGGGTAATCGCCAAGCCGCCCCAGTAAACCGCCGCCAGAATATCGGCAACCGACAGGCAGGAACCGATATGCGCCGATTGGCCGCGATGCGACAATTCAAGAATGCCGGCCCTAATCCGCCGGGCGGCTTGCCGCAGGCCCGCGCCGTCCGTCATCTCATGATTCCGTTCCGAATCCGACTTGAATTCAATCGGTTTTCCCCTGGGCATCCAGGCTCAGGCGCAGGTCGGCTCGGTTCAGGGGCGCGTTTCCCAGCCGCCCCACCTGTATTCCGGCCGCCAAGCTCCCGAGCAGGGCGGCCCGCCAGACGTCGGCGCCGGCCGCCAGGGCCAGGGAAGCGGTCGCCAACAGCGAATCCCCGGCTCCGGCCACATCCAGGGGATGGGGGTTCAAGGCCGGCAGGTTGTCGGTGAAAATGCGGTTTTCCTCGGGACTGCCGTAAATTAGGCACCCGTTTTCCCCCAGGGTGACCATGACGTTCCTGGTGCCGGTCCTGGTCATCAGTTCCTCGGTCAGGGCCACCAATCCCTTGGTGAAATCCCGCATGGCATGGCGGGCTTCCAATTCGGTTGGGGTCATCAGGATGGTTTGGCGGAACTTGCCGAGATCCCCCACCTGGGAGGACGATTGGCTGTCGGCGCTCATCGGGACGCCCAAAGCCAGGCATTTTCCGGTGATGGCGTCAACCAGGCTAGGCGGCAGGACTCCGTAGCTGAAATCGGCGAAAATCAGGATATCCGTTTCGGGCAGAATCGACTCCAGGATTTTAAGGATATCACCTTGGCGGTCGCGATCAATTTGCTGTTGCGACAGGCGATTGACCCTCAAGAGGGTTTTGTCCCGGGCCCGGTAACGGCGTTTGACGGTGGTGGGACGGTCGGGATCGATAAGAATATGGGCGGCGATTCGCTGTTCCTCCAGCCAATCGCCGGCATACCGGGCCGCTTCGTCCGCCCCGGCCACGCCGATAAAATCAACCCTCCCCCCTAGGCCCGGCCGCGTGGCCGGCCACAATGCCGGCCCCGCCCACGAACCGGGTTTCCTGAACCGGCGACACCACCAGGGTGGGGTCTTCCTGCGACATCCCGAGGGGATTGCAATGTACGTATTCGTCAACGATCAAGTCGCCGATGACACAAACCCTTGTCGCGGACATTTCATTCAGAAGCCGGATTAGCGACGGGGGATCGATGTCGTGACGCGCCAGGTAATCGGCCGGGATTGTCGTTTTTTTCAGCCCCCCCCCGTTCCTGGAGCAGTCTCTGGAGAAGATCGTCTAGGGAGAATCTGGAATCGTCGGTACAGAATACTAGGCGCCCACCCCAGGATTTCAGCCATTCCTCCTCGGGATTGTAAAGCCTCTCGTGTTCCGCCCCCTTGATCACCAAATCCGGCCGGAGCGCTTCGAGGCAGGCCTGGACATTGGCTTCAACCAGGAAGGAGTGCGACACCATGCCCAGCGATTGCAGGGCGGCCAAGCGAAGTTCCTGCCCGACATAGGCGCCCTGGCCGTCCGGGAGCAGCCCCACCACCAATTCATCCGCCAGCGACCGGGCGAACTTAAGCAGGCGGATATGCCCTGGATGTACCACATTGAACTGCCCCGAGACAAAGGCGATCCTCCGTCCGGCGGCGGCGGCCCGAAGGTTTTTGAGCCGGGCCAAGCTTCCCTGGGCGCATGATGGGGGTGCCATGGATTCGCAACTCCTGGGAAAGGAAAAGCCATTCCCGGAGACTGCCTTTATAGGTTGCGGGTTGATCCGAGTCAAGCATATACTCGGCGCGGACTGGAATCGTGAAAACGGTCCCCCCCGATCAAAAATCGTTTCAAGCCGCCGGCGGCATACTTGCATTTTGGTGGAGTTCGCTTTCCGCCGGCGCATGAAGGGAGGGAGGAAAGGCAAAAGCGGACAATTTGGGGAAAAGCCTATTGACAAACGGGTAAAAAGTTGTTTAATTGTTCGCTAGCCCATGCGTTGACGGCGCGGGCCGTTGTCTTTTGCCGTCATTCGACGCCGAGGGGATAAGCTGCTGTAGCTCAGCAGGTAGAGCACTTCCTTGGTAAGGAAGAGGTCTCGAGTTCAATTCTCGACAGCAGCTCCAGTTTCCGGCAAAACACCGGGAAAGCCGGTGTATATTTTTATTTTTGACTTCGGTAGGTTGTGGAGCGGCCTTTTAGAGCGTGTTGTTAAATACCGTCTCATCGGGTTATACTGCGTCAAAAGTCGCTTACCGGATGATTTTTGCCCTTGACCTCCGGCCAAAAATCATCCCGCCGGCGCCTTTTTCCTTGTCTAACCCGGACGATCCGGCATTTAACGACAGCCTCTTAAAGGAAATCAAACATGCCGCCGTTTGATTTCCTTTAAAAAGTCGACCATGAATAAACGGGCATTGAATTCCGGTGGCTGGCGGGATTGCGACGCGGTTGCGTGGTTTTGCGAAATTCTGGGCGATTTTGTCTGGCAAAGACGCGACAAAGCGCGTCGCTTATTTTAAGATACCGTGCACTGATTGCCGGATCCTCCCGGTAAACAAGGAAAAGTCCCTTCCCGGACGATTTTGCCCATGGCCGCCGGACAAAAATCATCCCGCCGACGCTTTTCCCCCCGTTTGCCAAGACGATCCCGCGATTCGTCCACCCACTCTTAATTGTTCAGGAGAAACCAATCATGGCCAAGGAGAATTTTGTTCGGAAGAAGCCTCACATCAATGTGGGGACCATTGGGCATGTGGATCACGGCAAGACCACGCTTACCGCCGCGATCACGGCG
>JAISYL010000031.1 GCA_031269935.1 Planctomycetota bacterium | reverse complement strand
AGCTTTCCGAGGCCGGCAATCTCCTCCTCCGTCAACTGGAAATCATAAACCTCCCGGTTTTCCCGGATGCGCTCCTTCCTCACCGACTTGGGAATGGCGATTATGTCCTGTTGAAGATGCCAGCGGATTACGATTTGGGCCGGGGTCTTGCCGTGCCTGGCGCCAAGTTCCGTCAGCAGGGGATTTTTCAACAAATCGTTCCCCTGCCCTCCCAGCGGACTCCAAGCCTGGACGGCGATTCCCTTTTCGGCGCAATATTTCCTCAACGGCTCCTGGGTGAGGTAGGGATGCAACTCCACCTGATTAACGGCCGGGACAACCTCGGACTGGCCCAGAAGCTTTTCCAAGTGATGAATCTGGAAATTGCTCACGCCCACCGCCCTGGCCTTGCCGGAAGCGTAAATCTTTTCCATCGCCCGCCAGGAATCCGGATAGTTCTCGACCGGCCAGTGAATGAGGTAGAGATCGACATAATCCATCCCCAGCAGTTTCAGGCTTTCGTCAAATGCCTGGAGTTGGCGGCCGGCCCGCATGTCGGCATTCCACAGCTTGGTCGTGACAAAGAGCTTTTCCCTGGCGATTCCGCCGTTTTTGACCCCTTCGCCCACGCTTTTTTCATTGCCGTAGATTTTGGCCGTGTCTATATGTATATAACCGGCTTCAATGGCCCAGCGGACCGAATCGACGGTTTCCGGCCCTTCCGGGGTACGGAACACCCCCAAACCCAACCGGGGTATTTCCACTCCATTGTTCAACTTGATTTTGCTGGCGATGTCCATTTTCGGGTCTCCTTATCCAAATGGCCTTGGGGACAATGGAAGTTGCCAAAACGGGAAACCGGCGGCGGGGCCGGACGCATTTTCAGCGTTTTGGCTCGGCGCGGGCGGCCCGGCGGGCCTGGGCGCGGAGGGGAAGGCCGTGCAGGCGAACGAAACCGGTGGCCAGTCCCTGCTCATAGGCGCCGCCGTCGTCATCCATGCTGGCGACTTTGGAATCGTAAAGCGAAACCGGGCTTTCCCGGCCGACGGGCGTAGCGTTGCCTTTATAAAGTTCCAGGGTGACCCGGCCGCTGACGTAACGCTGGCTTTCCTCGACCAGGGCGAGCAAGGCCCGCATCTCCTCCGAAAACCAGTAGCCGTTGTAGATCAGGGCGGCCAGGCGGGGAATCAGCGAATCCCGGAGTTGCATGACATCGCGATCCATGGTCAGCCCCTCCAGATCGCGATGGGCCGCCATGAGAAGGGTTCCCCCCGGAGTTTCGTAAACCGCCCGGTTTTTCATGCCGATATAGCGGCTTTCCACCATGTCCACCCGGCCGATTCCGTGGCGGCCGGCCAGGCGGTTGGCGGTTTCCAGCAGCCGGACCGGACCGGCCTTGCTCCCGTTTATGGCGACGGGAAAACCCTGGCCGAAGGAGACGACCACCTTTTCCGGCTGATCGGGGGCCTTGCGGGGATCGGCGGTGAGTTCGAACATGTCGTCCGGCGGCCTAAGCCCGGGATCCTCCAGCTTGCCGGCTTCGAAAGAAAGGTGAAGGAGGTTTTCATCCGAACTCCAGGGCTTTTTAACCGTGGCCTTGACCGGGATTCCGTGCTTTTCGGCGTAACGTATGGCCTCCGCCCTGCCCTTGATCAGGGAGTTGAAGCTCTTGTCCCGCCAGGGGGCGATCACCTTGAGTTCCGGAGCCAGGGCGGCGGCCGCGAGTTCGAAGCGCACCTGATCGTTTCCCTTGCCGGTGGCGCCGTGGGCGAACACCGTGCAGTTCTCCGCCCGGGCGGCCTGAATCATGGCCTGGGCGATGCAGGGGCGGGCCAGGCTGGTGCCAAGGTGATAACGCCTTTCGTAAAGCGCCTCCATCCGGATGGCCGGAAACACGAATTCGCGGACAAAGCGTTCCCGAACGTCGGCCACGATCACTTTTTTGGCGCCGCTTCGGATTGCCTTCTTCCTTAGCGCCCGCCAATCCTCGCGCTGTCCTACATCGGCCGCGAAGCAGATGATCTCGTCCCCTTTTTCCGCCAGCCAACGGCAGATTACCGAGGTGTCCAGCCCGCCGGAATAAAGGAGCATGATTTTTTCCGCCATGATAATTTCCCTTTCTGGCTTTCCCGGGGCAAGACGGCGAAACCGCCATTTCAACCCGCATAAACCTTACGATCCGGCTGGATGAAGCCGGAATCCGACTCCAGAGAAATTCCGGAGCCTACCCGCGAATATTTCACCTCCGCCTCCAGGCCGGGATTCAAGGCCGGGACATCCAGGCCGCTTTGAAAGTCCTCGAAGCGGTTTCGACGGGCCCAAACCTAGGGATTCGGCGGGTTTGACCCCCTCCCCCCGCCAACCGGCCGGCGGACGGAACCCGCCTTGCCGGTCACGGACGGAATGAATTCATATAACGCCGCCAAGGTCGATTGTCAAGCCGAATGACGGGCGAAGCCAATTTTTCGACCCGGGAGATCCTCCTCTTCAAGACCGGATTCGGGTTCGCCCGATTGATTGTTCAATTCTTTTCAAGTCGGCCATTGTTAGTCGCCCGATGGCGATTAGGCAAGGCTTAGCAATCGCCATTCATATTTCACCCCACATACACATTTGTGTATTTTCAAGAATATAATTGACAAATAAGCGCATTCGTGCTATCAATTTCATCACCAAAAAAAATGGCTTTTCATGCTCTTGGCGAATATTTCGCAATCCGCCAACATTTTGTTAGCACCCCGCGAAGCCTAAAATCTTCGCTTGGGACTTGGCGGTGAATGTCCTCGGGTCATCAATTTTCCGCCTCCGGGGAAGTGAATCCACCTTCGGCAACCGGAGTTGATCCCAGAGCGAACGGACTTCGGAATTCGCAAGTTGTTTATGGACGAACCCTTAGCCTTTTCTAATCAGTAAGTTTTTTTGTATCCCACAGGCAATTTGGCGCGGCATTCCGCAACGAAACGATTTTATTGCCGGACGGTTTGGCTGGCGTTCATATGGCGGATGAGACCAAGCAGGCGGCGAGACCCAGGTTGCTCTATGAAATAGCCCGCATGTATTATTGTCTCGACCTGCCCCAAAAGGAGATTGCCAGACGCACCTCGTTTTCCCGAGCCCATATTTCCCGGCTCCTCAAACAAGCCAGGGAAGAAGGCATTGTGGAAATCAAGCTGAATTATTTCGGGGAAAGAAGCTCGTTTGGGGAAACCGTCATTGGCGAAGCTTTCGGCTTGGCGAACATCCGGGTTTACAATTGCGACGGGATTTCGCTTGAGGAGGTCCACAAGGCCATCTGTTGCCAGGCTGCCGGTTATGTGGAGTCGATTCTCAAGCCCAGGCAGGTTATCGGCATAACCAGGGGCAGCATCATCGCCGGCATGATTCAGGAATTCAAGGGATCGCGAAGGCTGGATTTGAAAGTGGTCCAGTTGATGGGAGCCGACGCCGCGGGCGCCAATATCGGTTCCGTGCCCGATCTGATCCGCAAAATGGTCGATCTGTTCGGGGGAACCGCCAGTTATCTTGACGCTCCGCTTTATGTTGAAAACGACATCGCCCGAAACAATTTGATTCAGGAAGCCTTTCTCAGCCGGCAAATGAAAAAGGCCAGGAGCGCCGAGATAATCCTCACCAGCATCCGCCCTTTGTACAAAGGCCTGAAAAGGCACATATGGACGGGATTCATCGGGGATCGGGAAATAGGCGAATTGCTCAATGCCGGGGCGGTGGGTTATATCCTGGCCCGGGCCTTCGACCGGGACGGCCGATTGGTGGATCACCCCGTCAATCGCCGCATCATCGGCATGGAGCCGGCGGAATTGCGCGAAAAAAACGTAATCGCCGTCGCCTATGACAAAGACTACGCCCAGGCCGTGCTTGGCGCCTTGCGGGGAGGTTATGTCAAAACCCTGATAACGGATTCGGCCTGCGCCGACGAGGTCATCGCGATTATGGAAAATGATAATCGCGGCGCCTTGCGGCTCGGTTGAA
>JAISYL010000009.1 GCA_031269935.1 Planctomycetota bacterium | reverse complement strand
AGATCCTGAAGCGGCGGCCGGAAAAGTTCCGTCATCAGGCGGGCTCCGGCGGGCGAGGGGTGATCCTCGTCGACGTAAAGCGCTTCCTCCCCCAGACAAAGGGGAAAACGGCCCGGCAGCGGCGATTTGGCCAAGAGAACCGAGGGGAAATCCAGGAACCGGGAAGGGAAAACCGTTTTCAGCGCCGTTTCCGCCCCTCCGTGTCGCCGGAAATAATCCTCGGCGTCGATGGCATACCGGTTGGGATCGTCGGAACGGTTGTAAAGGGTCAGGTCCAGCCTCTGGACCGGCCAGGGAAGATTGACCCAGATTTTTTCCACCCCCAGGGCAAGGAATTCATCCCGCATTTTTTTCAAGCCGGCCATGAAGGGCTCGGAGGCAAACGGCCGGGAGGCCTGCCGGGTTCGCGGCTGGTCGCCGGTTACGGCTTCCGGCCAGCGGGCGATGACCATCACCTCTCGAATTTGGAACGTCCGGATCGCTTCCCGTTGCGCTTCCTGAAGCAGTTTCACCCGCTCCAACCGGTCGTCCGGATAGTCGGTTCCCAGCATGAAGGCGCCCCCGGTCACCAGGATCCCGGTCAGGCCCAGATCGGCCGCCGGCTGGTCCAGGGCGGCGACGAAGGGCGGGGCGTGGCTGTTGCCGACCAGCAGGAAATCCGGACCGCCTTCCTTCCCCTTGTCGGCTCCGAAAACCGTCAGGTAGGCGGTACGCTTTTCGCCGTCCACCGTGACCTCGATTCCCAGGGAGCGTCCTTTCGGGGCTTCGGTAAGGGGGCGCATGCCCATGGCGTCCTTGGTCCTGGAATAGCCGATCCGGGCCGTCGCCCAAAGCAGCCCGGTCGCCAAAACTCCGGCGGCCAGAACCGCCGCCGGCCTGGCCCGCATCGCCCGGACCCGATTCTCCCAGGCCAAAGTCAAGACCGCCGCCGCCGCGTAGCTGGCCGCCAATAGTCCGAGCTTCGCGGCGGGCGAAGGTTCCCCTTCCTGGATGACGGCTATGCGGTAGAATACCAATACCGGCCAGTGGAGCAGATAGAGGGAGTAGGAAATCTCCCCGGTGAAGACCAGGAAATTCGCCCGGAGGAGTCCCTGGATCCGGGGCGAACAGGCCGGGTGGCTAAGCAGAAGCAAGCCCGCCCCCAGGCAGGGGGGCGCCGCCAGCGGGCCGGGAAAAACCGTTTCGAGCGGGCCGTACGCGAACACCGGGCCCAGGACCAGGATTAGGCCGAGGAGGAAAAGGAAAGGCGCGACTCGGGTAGGTATCCGGAAGGGGGCGGCGTAAACCAGGCAGGCGCCGAACATGAGTTCCCAGGCCCTGAACGGGAAAAGGTAGAAGGCCGCCGGCTGGTCGCGGAAAACCTGGCTGGAGGCGAGCAGGCCGAGGGCGGTCAGGGCGGCCAGAATCCCCGCCGCCTTTTCCCGGCCGTAGCGGAATAAAGCCAGGCACAGCGGCGGGAACAGCAGGTAGAATTGCCATTCCACCGCCACCGACCAGAGGTGCAACAGCGGGGTGTGGATGGTTTCGGGGTCGAAATAGCCGGAATGCCGGTAAAAGTAGATGTTCGCCGCCTGCCACAGGGAATTTTGAAACGATTTGAAAAACACCAGGTAGAGGGCGGGCGGGAGGATCAGGTAGGCGGCGGGAACCGCCGCCAGCATGATCGCCGCGAAGGCGGGGTAGAGCCGGCGGACCCGGCGGGCGTAGAAATCGGCCAGCCGGAAGCGTCCGGCCTGGAAATCCCGGCGGATGATGCCGAAGATGAGGAAACCGGAAATGACGAAAAACACGTCCACCCCGGCATAACCGCCGCCCGCCCAGCCAAAGCCGGCGTGGAACAGCGATACCGCCAGGACGGCGAGTCCCCGCAGCCCCTGGATTTCCAGACGGAAGGCGGCCGGACGATCCCGAACCGACATGGTTGTCCCCAAAAATCCGATCCCGGCCTACCCAACCGGGGCGTACTCCATTTCTGCTTCCCGATCGGTTTGTTCCAGCTTGAAAATCACCGGCCGCAATCCGTCGTTGCAACTGCAAATCGCCACTCCCGGCTTCCGAATCCAGTCGCCGTAATAAAATAGCCCGCCATTCTCCCCGATTCCATGGGCAATGGCAAAGACGTATTGATATATCGCCTTCCAGGCTTCGTCGCAAAAACCTTCCGGGCGGGCGAAGTCGGCGTAAAACGTTTGCCCTTCCCCAAGCATGGGGCAGGCGGACAGCCCTTCGGCGCCGTATTCTTTCGCCAATTCAGAATCGAAAGTTTTTTTCAAAACCGTAATCCGGCATTTTTTCATGGCATTCCTCTTCCTTGTCTAACCCGGGCGATCCGGTATTTAACAACACGCTCTAAAAGTCCACTTTGACGGTCAATCCCCATTCGCGATCCCGGCCTGGCCGAACCAGGCGATTTTTTCGCCCAGACGGAGCCCGCCGTATTCGCCGTCGTAGCCGGGTTGAAAGGAAAAATTCCCCCGGCGGACCTCGGCCAGGGCGGCCACCGCCCTTTCCGGCAGCAGCGGGGAAAATCTGGCCTCGATTTCCCCCGGGGACAAATCCCACAATTCCGCCTCGGTCCCGGTTTCCCCGATGATGGTTTCGAAAAGATCGTTGACCCGCCGTCCGGCCGTCGAGGCGACGCCCAGTCCCGCCGCCAGGACTTCAACCAGGGGGACGAGGGTGACCGCCTTTTGGTTCGGCCGGGTTTCCCCCAGTATCCGCGGCCGGCCGCCGGTCTGTACCCTGGACAAGTGCAGAACCCTGTCCAGCACCCCGATAGTCAGCTTTTTCCCGCAAACGGGGCAGAGGCAGCCGGGCGGCAGGCGATCCGGGGAGAACCAGCAGCCGATTCCGCCGTGCCCGGACAGGCCGGCCCGGTGGCCGGAGAGGAAGTAGCGGCCTTCCGCCGGATCGAACTCGGCGGTGAGGAGAATCCGGCGCTCCCGAATGGCGAGGACAATCTCCTCGTAGGTTGGGCGGGTAATTTCCAGGGCCGTGAATTCCCTGCCCACCCGGGCAAGCGCTTCGGAATGGCAGTCGCTGTTGGAGATTAGGGCGGTTCCGTCCAATTCCGGCAGCAGGGCCAGAAGGGCCGGATCGGCCGACAGGCCGGTTTCGACCGCCGCGATCTCCCGGGCGAAACCGCCATAGACGTCGGAGAGCCGATCCACCGGGTGATCCGAGCCAAACACCCCCCGCGGGGTCATGACATGGGCGGGGATGACCATCGTCCGGGGATCGATTTTCATGAATCCGGAACATTTTTCCGCCACCTCGCCCGCGTCCGCGCACTTGATGAAGGGACGCCCCATGTCAAGTTTCACCTTCCAGCGGAGGAGCAGGGCGATCGCGGCGTCGACCGCCCGCAAATTCGGGAAGAGCAGCACCGTGTGCGTCGCCTTCCGGCCGCCCGAGGGAACGGCGGAAGTGAAAATCACCTCGGTTTGCATGACGAAGCGGGCTTTTCGCCCATCCCCGGCCGCCCCCCGCAAGGCGTAAAGGCCGGCTTCGCGCTCCTCCAGCAGGTCGGCGAACTTTTCCCGCCAGGCCGGCTGCAGGCAGTCGCCGACCCCAAAGGCGTCGATGCCTTTTTTCGCCATGGTCGCGGCCACTCCGGGAAGCGAGATTTTGCCGACTCCCCCGGCGTATCCGCTGTGACTGTGCAAATCCACGTTGTAACGCATGGCGATCGGTTCTTTCGGGAACTTTAAAAGTCGACTTGGGGACCGTCCATAAATAATTTATACATGTTTATACCGCGTCACCAACGTCGCTCTCGTAAATTTTACCCAACCACGGGCGAAAATTTACCGCCGCGACTTTGCGCCTTGTCTAACCACGCGGTACTTGTTTTTCGATCAGATCCTTATTTCGGGATCGGCCCCTTGGTGCGCCGGGCGCCGTCCCGGGCGTCGTCGAGCAGGAACGGCTGCTCCCCCGTCAGCCTTTCATGATAGCGGAAGGCCCAAAGCGCCCGGCGATAGAGGATGTTGGCCTCGCCGCTTTTCCCCCGGGCTTCCAATTTTTCCGCTTGTTCAAGGGACAATTCGCCTATTTCCAGGAGGCTTTGGTTCAGGCCGCGCCCGCCGCCGGCCGCCTCGGAACAACCGGGCGACCAAGCCAGGCCCAGGAGGATCAGAATGCCGGCGAAAAGCCGCCCCGGCCGGCGCCGTCCCCCGCCCGCCGCCTCAATCCCCGACCCGGCGGCGGATGTCGGGCATGGTTTCCGGGCGATCCGCATGATAGTAGCGGCTTTCATGATCCAGGGCGGTGACGTTTTCGTAAACTCCCTTGTCCCGCCGCACCAATTTGGCGAATCCCTTGTCCCTGAGTTCGCCGTCCCCGGCCGGGGCCGACAGGCCGACCGGGCGGATAATCCTGGCGACCCCGCCCCCGCAATGGGGACAGGCGGCGAGGGCTTCCTCGTGGATTGACTGCCGCAGGCTGAAGGAGCCGCCGGAGGGGCAGGCGGGATTGCCGCACTCGTAGAAATACAAGGGCATTTAAAACCCCTACTCAGGGATTGGCCAGGGCCAGGAGTATCTCGTCAAGCAGCAGACCCTTGCCGGGGCAATCGGTTTTGCCGGCCGAAACCTGGCCATGGCCGAAAATGGAGGTCAAGCCAAGATTGTACTCGCTTCGCAGGAAGTTCAAAAGGGTCAGCAGGGCGGCCAACTGGGCCGGGGTGGGCAGGGCGTTCTGGAAATTCCCCACCAGGGCCACCCCGATGGCGAAGTCGTTGGCTTGGGAATCGCCGGGGGCGCCGAACAGGCTTTTCTTGAGGGCGTCGTCCATAATCACGTGCGCACCCGGCAATTTTTCCTGCTCGCGCCAGCGGCGGCCCGCCACCACCTCGCCGTCGTTCATTCCCTTGCCGTTGCCGATGAGAAAATGGTATCCCAGCCCGTTTTCCCAGCGATTCGCGGTGCGGTGGAAGCGATCGATGCCGTCCGGATCCCCGCCTTCGGTGGCGGTATGGTGGAGGACGATTCCCCGCCAGCGATCCGGCCTGGCTTCGACCGCCCAGGCGGGGTCCGGGGCGGGGAGGGGAGCGGCGCGCAGCCTTTGCCTGAATTCCAGGCGGATGAACTCGTCCGGGGCGGGGGCGGGGAGGATCGGCTCGGGGGGAAAAAGAATGAACCAGAGGAAATAGAGGGCGGCCAGGAGAAACAGGACGACCGCCGTCCATTCCAGGATGATCAGCCATTCCTTGTGGTTGGGACGCCAAGATTCACCCCGCATCCTTCATCATCCCCCGGCGTCCGGCGTAAAGGCGCGCCCCGTGATCGCGGCGGCGGCGGCGGCGGTTTCAATCCGCAGCACATGGGGGGACAAACGCATGCCCACGGCTCCGGCGTTCCGGCAGGCTTCGGCTTCCGCCGGGGTGAATCCGCCCTCGGGACCGATTAGGAACAGGATCTCCCCGGCGTTCGCCAGGCGATCCCCGAAGAACGACGGGTTCTTCCCCTCCCGATCCGCCAGGAACAGGGCCTCTTCCCGCTTTTTTTCCCGTTCCAGCAGTTTCGGCAGCTCCACCGGGCCGGAGATTTCGGGCAAGGCGCAGCGGAGGCATTGCTTGGCCGCCTCCAGGCTCCAGCGCCGCCAGCGGGAGGCGTCCCCCTCGCCCCGGCTCACGCTTCTTTCCGCCAGGAGGGGGATTATGCGGTCGACCCCGAGTTCGGTGCATTTCTCCACCAGATTTTGCCAGCGGCGGCCCTTGGGAATGGCGACGGCCAGGCCCAGCCGGGGCGCCGGGCCGGGCTCGCTTTCGGGGATGCCCAGCCTAATCCGGGTTTCCCGCCTGTCGGCCTTGACAATCATCGCCTCCGAGCGGCCGCCCCTGCCGTCGAACACCACGATTCCGCCGTTTTCGCCGAGACGGAGGACCTCGACGGCGTGATGCGATTCGCCCGGGCTCAGCCGGCATTCCTTGCCGGCCTCCAACTTTTCGTCGACGAAAAACCTGGGCAATCTTGACATCGGCGAAACGCCCCGAAGCTTCAAACAAAGACAAGGTCCGCGGCCAAGCCGGAGACCTTGTGAAAAATCGCCCTGACGGCGGTTCCGGACAGCTGATTAGCGCTTTTCCCCGGTCGACGCCAGTTTCTTCAGAGTTTTGGCGCGGGCCTTCCTCGCCTTGTTTTTCTTCCTTTCCACCATTCGGATGGCCTTGGCGCGCTCCTTCTCCCGTTCCCGATCCTTGCGCTTGTTTTTTTCCGAAGGCTTTTCATAATAGGAATGCTTGCGCATGTCCCTGGTCAAGCCTTCGCGGTCGCATATCTTTTTGAACCGGCGAAGCGCCTTGTCCATGCTCTCATTGGGCTTAAGCTCCAGGCGAATCAATTGGGTCACCCCCTTCCGGGCGATGCTGAAATGGACCCCGGAGGGCTTCCGCCCGGGGTCGGCCGAAAAATAACCGGCAAGAGCCGGATTCAGGCAAGGCTTTCCGGTTGGCCGGACGAAATATAAATATCGACAAGCCCCGGCGGGGTCAAGCGAAATTTTCCCCCCTTGTCAAATTCGCCCGGGGGTTTATACTGGACGGACGCCGCGGGAGGCGGCCCCCTACGGAAAGGAAAAGAGATGGATTACGCGGTTCTGAAAGCGGTCGATCTGAAAGTGTCCCGATTCGCCCTGGGGACCTGGGGTTTTTCCGGTTCCCGGAACTGGGGTCCGAATGACGAGGGCGAATCCATCGGGACCATCCACCTGGCGCTGGACAACGGGATTAATTTCATGGATTCGGCTCCGAAATACAACGACGGGGCGGCCGAGATCATTTTGGGAAAGGCGGTCAAGGGGCGGAGGGACAAGGTCGTAATCGCCACCAAGGCCTATTCGGACGAACTTGACCGGAAGGGCATGGCCAAGGCCTGCGAGGCGAGCCTCAAGCGCCTGGGGACCGATTACATCGATCTTTACCAGGTCCATTGGCCCAGCCGGACCATTCCCTTTCCCGAAACCATGGAAGCCTTCGAAAAGCTTAAGAAAGCCGGGAAAATACGGGCGATCGGGGTTTGCAACTACGGGGTCGAGTGCCTGGAGGGCGCCAAGGGGCACGCGGTGGCGACCAATCAACTTCCCTATTCCCTCGTCTGGCGCCAGGTGGAGGACGAAATAATTCCCAAATCCCGGGCGCAGGGGGTTTCCGTCTGGCCCTACTGCCCCCTGGCCCAGGGCCTGCTTACCGGCAAATTCAAGACGATCGAGGACGTCCCCCCGGCCCGCCGCAACGTCCGCTTTTACTCCGGGGCCTGGAAGCAGGGGCTCCACTCCGACGGCGGTTTCGAGAAGGAGATTTTCGGGTTCCTGCCCAGGCTCCAGGCCGTCGCCGACGGGGCGGGGCTTCCGATGGCGGCCCTGGCGCTGGCTTTTCTCAAGGGCCGGCCGGAGGTTGACAGCGTCCTGGTGGGCGCCCGGAGCCGCCGGCAACTCGAGGAGAACCTGAAAATATTCGCCGCCCCGGTTCCGCCGGAGGTTCTGGCCGAGGCCGTCCGCCTGTCGGACGAATTGAAACCGAAAATGGGGAAGAATCCCGATCTCTGGCAAAGCGAGAATGGCGGCAGATTCTTCTGACGGCCCCCTTGATGGCGGCGGCCGGAAGGCGGCCGAAGCGGGGGGAGCGGACGAGGGGCCGGCGACTCCGGCCATGCGCCAATGGCGGGAGATGAAGGCCAGGCATCCCGACAAGCTGCTGTTGTTCCGGATGGGCGACTTTTACGAGATGTTCAACGACGACGCGGTGGAGGCCGCGCGCCTCGTCGGCCTGACCCTCACCCGCCGGGGCAGGACCCCCGATTCCCCCCCCCTGGCCGGCTTGCCCCACCACCAATTGGATCGCTATATCCGGGAGTTCATGCTGAAGGGGCGCAGCCTCGCGATTTGCGATCAGCTTGAGGATCCGGCCCAGGCCAAAGGGGTGGTCAAGCGCGGCATCACCCGGGTCGTCACCCCGGGGGCGGTGGTCGACGACGATATCCTGCCCTCCACCGGCAACAATTACCTGTCGGCGGCGGTGGTCCGCGGGGACGAGGCGGCGGCCGCTTTCGCCGATCTTTCGACCGGCGAGTTCCTGGTCAGCTTGGCCGGGCCGTCCGAATTGCCGGATGTTTTCGAACGCCTGGCGCCGGCGGAGACGCTGTTGCCCGGCGAGGCGATCGGAAATCCCGGGCATCCCCTGGCCTGGCTTGCGGGAGCGGGTTCGGGCGTCACCCGGCGGGATTCATATTTTTTCGATCCCGGCGAGGGCGAAACCGTACTGAAGAGGCATTTCGGGGTGGCAAGCCTCGCCCCTTTCGATCTGGAGGGGCGGCCGGCGGCGTTGGGGGCGGCCGGCGCCGTTCTTTCCTATTTCCTGGAAAACCAGCCGGACAGCCTCCGGCATTTGCGCCCGCCCCGCCTCCTGGACCCGGGCGGCGTCCTGAAAATCGATCGCAACAGCATCCGCAATCTCGAACTCGCCTCCTCCCGCCCGGACGGCGGCCGGCCAACCCTGCTTTCCCTCCTCGATCATGCCCTCACCGGCCCCGGGTCACGGTTGTTGAGGCAATGGCTGCTGGCGCCCCCGGCCGAGCTGGAGACAATCCGCCGCCGGCAGGGGGGGGTGGGCGAACTGCTGGCGGATTCGGCCAAGCGCGGCGAATTTCGCGCCCTTCTGAACCGGATGGCCGATTTCGAGCGGATTGCGGCCAGGATTTCGGCCAACCGGGCCGGTCCCCGCGATCTTTCGGCCCTGGCCGCCGGCTGCCGGCGCCTGCCGGCCCTGGCCGCCCTGGCCGCTTCCTGTTCCTCGGAAGCGGTCCGGGATTGCGCCGGGCTCGACCAGCTCGCCGATCTGGCCGACCTGGTTGACGGCGCCCTTGTCCCCTCGCCCCCGGCCCTGGCCCGGGATGGCGGCTTGATCCGGGAAGGCCGCGATCCGGAGGTGGACGAATTGCGGCGCCTCCTGGGCGGGGGGAGGGAATGGATGGACAGGTTCCAGGTCAGGGAACAGGCCAGAACCGGCATCCCTTCCCTGAAGGTGGGATTCAACAAGGTGTTCGGCTACTTCCTGGAAATAACCCATGCCCACAAGCTGAAGGTTCCCCCCGACTACGTCAGGAAACAGACCCTGGTCAACGCCGAGCGCTACATCACCCCGGAATTGAAGGAGCACGAGGAAAAGGCGCTGGGGGCCGAGGAGCGCCTGCTGGCCAGGGAAACCCGGCTTTTTTCGGAGCTCCTGGCGGGGATTGGCCAGGCCGTCGGGCGAATCCAGGACACCGCCGCCGGGATCGCCCGGCTCGACGCCCTTCTCAGCCTGGCCGAGGCCGGGGAGCGCGGCCGCTTCGTGATGCCCGAAATCCATGACGGGCTCGACACCTTTATCGAGGGCGGCCGGCACCCGGTGGTGGAGTCGCTTCTTCCGGCCGGCGCCTTTGTCGAAAACGACGTCCGCTTCGCCGGGGACTCCCAGCGGATACTCATCGTCACCGGTCCCAACATGGCCGGGAAAAGCACCTATATCCGCCAAGCGGCCCTGATTGTCGTCATGGCGCACATGGGCGCCCCGGTTCCGGCCAAGTCGGCCCGCATAGGCCTGGCCGACAGGATATTCTCCCGGGTCGGCGCCTCCGACGATCTCGGCCGCGGCCAGTCGACCTTCATGGTGGAGATGCTGGAGACCGCCGGGATACTCCACAACGCCAGCGAGCGATCGCTGATTGTCCTGGACGAGGTGGGCCGGGGGACCAGCACCTTCGACGGGGTGTCGCTGGCCTGGGCCATAACCGAATACCTGCACCACCGAATCAAGGCCAGGACCCTGTTCGCCACCCACTACCATGAATTGTCCGAACTCGGGCACATCCTGCCCAGGGCCAAGAACTTCAACGTGGCGGTGCGCGACTGGGGCGACGACATTGTCTTCCTCAGGAAAATCCAGCCCGGGGCCTGCGACCGCTCCTACGGCATCCAGGTGGGGCGGATGGCCGGCATCCCGCCGCCGGTGATCGAGCGGGCCCGGGAAATATTGTCCGGGCTGGAGGAGCAGGCGGCGGAACATGAATCCAAAATACTGGGCGACAGCCGCGATCTGCTCCGGGCCTCGGCGCGGGAAGTGCAGTTGAAGTTGTTTTCCTCCCCGAGGAAAATGGAGGAGGCCGGGCGGAGGCTGTTGCGGGAACTTGCCGACGTGGACATCAACCTGTTGTCCCCCCTGGATTCCCACGCCCTTCTGGGCCGGCTGGCGGATCGGGCCAGATCCGGGGGGCTTTCCCGAAATTGAGCCGGGTTCGCGGGCGGGCGGCCCGGAGGCGGCCGGTAAGCGTACGGGCGGCGGCGAATATGGCTCGACAAGCAAACGGAAATCATTATACTTGCCGGGGCCGGGAGGGGGCCGCCCAAGGGCGGTACGCAACCGCTTCCCGGCACCCATACGGGAATCGGGGAGACGCGACAATGGGATGGTTGAAGCCGGCGGCATCCCTTGCCGTGTTCGCGGTCGCCGCCGCGCTTTCGCCCGGTTGCCAACCCTCGCCGGCCGGCCGGGCCAGTTCGGTGAGGGGGGCGTCCGCCAGGCTGTTCAACGAGGAGAAATTGGCCCGCGAAGCGTTCCGGCTGGTGAATAGGGAACGCCGTTACCGGGGCATGCCGGATCTGGTGCGCCGGCCCGATTTGGACGCGGTGGCGGCCAGGCACGCCAGGGATCAGGCGAGGATGGGGCGGCTTAGCCACGTCGGTTCCGACGGCGGTCGCCTGGAAAACCGCCTGGCCAGCCTGGAGTGGATTTGGGCGGGCGAGAACCTGGCCCGGAACAAGGGCTTCGATTCGCCTCCGGAGGAAGCGATCCGCGGCTGGATTGCCTCTCCCCGGCATTATGAAAACATGTTCCGTCCCGATTTCAGCCATACCGGCATGGCTTCGATCCTGGATCCGGCCACCGGATTCGCGTATTTTGTCCAGGTGTTCATAATTCCAACGGCATAGCGCCCCCCTAAAGTCCGAAGCGCGGATTTGGACTTGGCGCGGCGACGGGCGGTCAAGAAAAAATATGGATGAATGCGTCCTGGCCATTGATTTCAGCCATGAAAAGATCGAGGCCGCCTTCGTCAGCGGGGAGGGTTGGGTAAACGCCCAGGCCGATTTGCCCCTGGCTTCCCTCGCCGCCGGGGAGGCCCGGCCGGCCGGGAAACTGGTGTCCCTCCTCGCCAACAAGGCGAAAGCCGCGCCCCTCGCCCTGAAATCGGCAATCGTCTCCCTGGCCTGCGGCCTCGGCCCGGACGGGACGCGGGCGGTCAACCATCCCGCCGCCGCCTGGCTGGACGATTATCCCTTGGCGGAAGAGCTTCGCGCCGCCCTTGGCGTGCCGGTCAGGCTGATACGCCGGAGCCACGCCCTTCTTTTCTACGACCTGGAAACGCTGGAGATTCCCCCCGATTCGCTGGTGATCGGCTGTTATATCGATCTGCATTTCGATAACGCCATCTGGTATCGGGACGGACCTCTTTCCGGCCGGAACCGCGCCTCCGGCAATATCGCCCACCTGACCCTCCACGGGCGCGAGGACGCCTGCTTTTGCGGCCGGCGCGGCTGCGTCGATCTCTACGGGGCCGGCGTCCGCCTGCGGCAGATTCACACCATGATTTTTCCCGAAACCCCCCTCGGGGAAATTTTCGTCAGGCTGGGCGATCATCCGATCTTGCGGGAATATCTGGCCATGATGGCTTATCCCGTCGCCGTCGAAGCCGATATCCTCGCCCCCGACTTCATCGTCATCGGCGGCGGGATTCCGGCCATGCCGGGCTTCCCCCGCGACCGGCTGAGGGAGGAAATCGTTCGGCAAAGCCCCGCCCTGGAAGCCCGGATACTGCCTTCCGCCTCCGATGCCGCCAGCGGAGTGGCCTGCGCCGGCCGTTACGCCTTCAAGCGCGGTTTTTGATCCGTTCGGGACGTGGCCCCCTTCCCCGGGCCGCCGGGAAACCGGTCCGGCAAGGGGAGGGGCGGTTTTTTTCGCCGGCCTTTTTCCCGAACGGGACGGTTTCGTCGGGAAACTTCGGGCGCGGGCCCCGCCCGGGTTCGTCGTCCGGGCGGGGGAAACTTGACAAGGGCGGCGGACTTGGCAATAATATGGCGCGTTCCGGCTTTTTCCCCCGGGATCCGTTCCGACCCTTTGCCGGCGCCGTCGATTTTGCGATTATTCACCTCGAATCGAAGTTTCTTCATTTTACCGGTCCAGTCGTGTGATTGATTCCGGGATGTCGCTTTAAGGAAAGGAGATGGCATGAAGAGGATTTTGTTGTCGATCCTGGTGGCGGCGTTGGCGGTCGGCGTCGCCTCCTCCGGGGAAAAGAAGTGGCGCATCGTTCTGTCCAACGATTACGCCGGCAATTCCTGGCGCCAGAGCATGATCTCCGATTGGAAGACGGCGGCGGAAATGGCCATCAAGGCGGGAATCATCGAAGAGGCCCCCATCTTCACCACCAATGAAAGTTCGGCCGCCGAGCAGGCCGCCCAGTTGCAAAGCCTGATCCTCGAGGGATACGACGCCATCGTGCTTAACGCCGCTTCCCCGGAAGCCCTTAATTCGGTGGTGCAGGACGCCCTGGACGCCGGCATTGTCGTGGTTTCCTTCGACAACGCCATCACCCTGCCCACCGCCTGGAGGCTGATCACCGATTTCGAATACATGGGCAGGCGGCAGGTCGAATACGTGGCCCAGCGTTTTCCCCAGGGCGGCAACATCCTGGAAATCCGGGGCCTGGCCGGGACCTACGTCAATGACGCCATCCACCGGGGGATTGTCGAAACCCTGGCCAAATATCCCCAATTCAAGGTGGTGGGCGAGGTGCACGGCGACTGGACCTCTTCCGTCGCCCAGAAGGCGGTGGCCGGCATCCTGCCGTCGCTGCCGGAAATAACCGCCGTGCTTACCCAGGGCGGGGACGGATACGGCGCGGTCAAGGCCTTCGAGGCCTCCGGCCGGAAGATTCCCCTGGTCCTGATGGGCAACCGCTACGACGAAATGGAAATCTGGAAGGAGATGCTGGACAAGACCGGGTACGACACCATATCCCTTTCCATCGCTCCCGGCGCCTCCACCATCGCCTTCTGGGAGGCCATCGAAGTGCTTAACGGAAAGGACGTGCCGAAGGAAATCCGCCTGCTTCCCTATGTCATCGACACCCACGCGAAGCTGGAACGCGATCTGAAAAACACCCCCAAGGGCGGAGTGGCCTCCATCGTTTACACCCAGGACTGGGTGCAAAAAATGATCGCCAACGTCAAGGCCGGCCTTCCCCCGCCCCCCGATCCGGAGTGAGACGGCAAATGGCGGAACGCCTGGTTGAAACCAAGGGCATCGGCAAGAACTTCGGCATTTCGCCGGCCCTGGTGGATGTCAGCCTGACCCTGGCCCCGGGCGAATGCCTGGGGCTGGTCGGGCACAACGGCGCCGGCAAATCGACACTGATGAATATCCTGACCGGTATTTTCCCCCCCAGTTCGGGCGCCTTTTCCCTGAACGGCCGGCTTCAGGACGCGGGGTACAACGTTCGCGCCGCCAATTCCCGGGGCGTCTGGGCGGTGTTCCAGGAACTCAGCCTCTGCCTCAACCTCACGGTGGCCGAAAACCTCCGGGTTTTCCATCCCGAATTCCGGGGCTGGGGCTGGCGCAAGCGGGCCGGCGACGCCATAACCGCCATCCTGGACGAGATATTCCCCGGCCACGGGATAAGGCCGAACCAGCGGGTGGAAACCCTCAACCTGGGGCGGCGGCAGGTGGTGGAAATAGCCAAGGCCTTCGCCGCCGGCGACGGGCTCGGGCTTCTCATCCTCGACGAACCCACCAGCGCCCTGGATTATCACACCGCCCGGCAGCTTATCGATCACCTCAACCGGATCAAGGGCGGTTCGATCGGCATAATTTACATTTCCCACATCCTGGACGAGGTGCTGGCCTGTACCGACCGCATCGTGGTCATGAAGGACGGAAGAATCTCCGGGGAGGTGGCCAGCCGGGACGCCACCCGGGACCGGTTGATCGAGTTGATGGGCAGCAAATCCGCCTCCGCCGGGGAAGCCCGGGGCGGGGATCGCCAATCCCGGGATCTTTCCGGCCGGCCGCTCCTGATTTCCCCCCGGCGGCCGGAGGAAAAGGGCGGCCTCCGCCTTACCCTGCGCGAGGGCGAGGTGGTGGGCCTGGCCGGCTTGGCCGGCCATGGGCAGACGGATTTGCTCATCGAACTTTTCGATTGGCGCCGAAACCCCGATTACCGCATCGAGGGGCCGCTTACCTTCATTCCCGGGGATCGCCAGCGGGACGGCAACTTTCCCCTGTGGTCGATCATCAAAAACCTGACCATCCTGGTCTATCCCCGGGTCAGGCGCTACCGGATAATCGATCTTTCCCTGGAGAGAAGCGTATCCGGCCGCTGGCGCGACTCCATCGGCATCCGCGCGGCCTCGCTGGGGGACAACATCCTCAGCCTTTCCGGCGGCAACCAGCAAAAGGTGCTTTTCGCCCGCTGCCTGGAATCCGCCGCCAAGGCGATCCTCATGGACGATCCCACCCGGGGGGTGGATGTCGGGACCAAGGAGATAATCTACCGGCTCATCCGCGAGGAGCGGGACCGGGGCCGGAGCTTTGTCTGGTATACCACGGAAATGGACGAACTCAAGCATTGCGACCGGGTTTACGTCTTCCGCAACGGAAGCATGGTGGCGGAGATTCCCGGGACCGAGGCCACGGAAGAGGCGGTGTTGCGTTCGTCGTTCTGAGACGGCGTTTATGGACGAGCCCTTAACAACCACCCACTGAAAGCGGAGGCGCATTCCCATATGGTTCGACCCCTGGACAGCCGCAAGGAAGGCCTGGCCCGCTACACCGAGACCCTGGTGCCGGCGATCTCCCTCCTGGTGGTGCTGCTTCCCATCGTCTACAAGCAGCCCAACCTGATTTCCCCGGATCGCTATTACGCCACCCTCACCATGACCCTGGCCTTCGGCATCCCCATCGTCCTGGCCTCGCTCGGGCAGATGCTCGCCATGTCCATAGGCGAAATCGATTTCGCCATGGAAAACCTGGTCAGCCTGGTGACCTGCGTCATGGGGGCGGTGATGTTCAAGGACCCCTTGCTGGGAACGGCGTTCCTAATCGGCATCCTGGCCGTCTACATGCTGATAGGGGCCTTCATCCACCTGAAAAAATTGCCGTCCATCATCATCACCATCGGCATGTCGTTCATCTGGACCGGCCTCGCCATCACCATTCAGCCCACCCCCGGCGGGTCGATGCCCGCGGCCGTGAACGCCGCCATGCGCCTGAGGCCGCCCTGGATTCCCTATCCCATCGTCCTGGCCGTCCTCCTGGCCCTGATCGGGCATTTCCTGATGTTCAAGACCAATTTCGGCATTCTGGCCCGGGGAGTGGGGGACAACGTCAAGTCGATTCAACAGGCCGGCCACTCGGCCATCCGGGTTAGGATCATGGTCTTCGGGCTGGTCGGACTCTTCGGCATCCTGTCCGGGGTGGCCCTGGGGGGCCTCACCACTTCGGCCGATCCCCTGTTGGCCAAGAACTACACCCTGCTGTCGGTGGCGGCGGTGGTGCTGGGGGGCGGGACCTTCGCCGGCGGCAAGGTGTCGGCGGTGGGGGCGGTGTTCGGCGCCCTGGCCATGCACCTAGTGGTCCACCTCCTGGTGGTGCTTAAGATTTCCACCGACTGGCAGGCCGGGGTGAAGGGGTTCATCATCCTTTTGGCCCTGTATATCGGCGGATTTTTCAAGCGCGCCGGCAAGATCCGCTACATCTAGTTCCACTCCCCGCCGGGTCCCGGCCTTCGGTTCGGACTTGGCGGATCACTAGACGGGAAACGGCATGTCAGGCATCGGATCGCTTCTGGCCCGAAAATGGCTCTGGTCGTACCTGGGCGCGGCGGCGGTGTTCGGCATCATCGCGGCGGTGTCGCAGAACTCCTTCTTCACCCTGTCCGCCTCGATTTCCTTCGCCACCTTCTACATCCTGGTCGGCATCGGGCAAATGCTGGTGATTACCACCGGCCCGGGAAACATCGACCTTTCCATTCCCAACACCATCGCCTTTTCGGGTTCGCTGGCCTTCGCCCTGATGAACGAGAACAACGCCAACATCCCCTACGGCCTGCTGGGAGGCCTGGCCGCCGCCGCCGCCATCGGCGCCTTCAACTATGGGCTGATCCGCTTCATCCTCATGCCCCCGATGATCGCCACCCTCGCCTCCAGCCTGATCGTCCGCAGCCTGTCCATCATTTATTTCCGCGGCATGCAAATAAAGCCTCCGGCCGGCCTGGCCTGGTTCGTCAACTACCGGCTGGCGGGCGTCGTCCCCATTATCTTCCTGTTCGTCCTGGTTTTGGCCGCCATGATGCAACTGATTCTGGCCCGGGCCCAGTACGGCCGCTACATTCACGCCATCGGGCAGAACATCAAGGCCGCCTGGCTTTGCGGAGTGGACGTCAAGCGCTACAAATTGATAACCTACACCCTGTCCGGCGTTTTCGCCGGCGTCACCGGCATTCTGCTCGCCGCCTTCACCGGCGGCGCCACCATGAGCATGGGGGACGAATACATGCTCAACTCCATCGCCGTGGTGGTGATGGGCGGTTCCAGCATCGCCGGGGGGGATTCCAATGTAATCGGGATCATCGGCTCCTCGGTCCTCCTTTATCTTATCGTCAATCTCCTTAACATCCTGGGCATGGAGGCGGGTCTGCGCTATATCTTCACCGGGGTGGTGATTATCGGCATCATTTTCCTCAGCGGCGAAAAGATGCGCCGCTGAGCGGCCGGGAAAACCTCCGGGAAAGAACGCGATGGACACCGCCACCCTGCTATGCTCCTGCGAAGACCGTTCGGGCATTGTCGCCGCCCTTACCCATTTCGTGGCCGAATACGGCGGCAACATCATCGATCTGGATCAGCACACCGACCGCCGGGAAAAGAAATTCTTCATGCGCCTGGCCTGGGATCTCGGCCCTTCGGCCCTGTCGCGGGAGGACATCCCCGGGGCCATGGCCTTGGTGGCCAAGAAGTTCACGGACATGAAATGGCGCCTGTCCTTCGCCTCCCCCCGGCAGCGCGTCGCCATCATGGCTTCCACCGCCCCCCATTGCCTGGCCGATCTTTTGCTTCGCCACCAGATGGGGGAGCTCCCCTGCGAAATCGTCCTGGTCATCGCCAACCATGGGGATCTCTCGGATCTCTGCCGGCATTTCCGGGTGCCCTTCCAGCGGGTGCCGGTGACCCGGGAAGGCAGGGCGGAAGCCGAGGCCGAGGCGATTGGCCTGCTCAGGGACGCCCGAATCGATTTGGTGGTGCTGGCCCGCTACATGCAGGTGCTGGGCCCGGGCTTCACCGACGGCTGGCGGGGCGGGATTATCAATATCCACCATTCCTTCCTGCCCGCCTTTGTCGGGGCCAAACCCTACCATCAAGCCCTGGAGAGGGGGGTGAAGATTATCGGCGCCACCGCCCACTACGTCACCGCCGAATTGGATCAGGGGCCGATTATCGCCCAGGACGCGATTCCGGTGAGCCATCGGGACGAAGTGGAGGATCTCATCCGCAAGGGGCGCGACATCGAGCGGCGGGTGCTGGCGGCGGCGGTGCGGCTCCATCTGGAGCACCGGGTCATAATCAGCGGCAACCGGACGATAGTTTTTTGAGGGAAGGACTCAGGAATTGACCGCGCCGAGTTTTCGCGCGGAGACGTTTTCAACCGCGAATTCGCCCGCCTGGATGCGCCCAAGCATTTCCCGGGCGCAGCGGGGGCAGTAGACCTCGGCCACTTCGTCCCCGCCCTTCAGTTCCCCCGGCCAAGGCAGGCGGAACGCTTCCCCCACCCGTATTCTCTGGCAGTACAGACACTTGACTATCATGACGAATCCCTTCCCTGGAGGCGCTCTTTAATTTCCGGAGCGCCGTCATTTCTTTCAAAGCCGGGGCGGCAGTTTATTCCGGGTTTTGCCTTTTCGCCGGGAAGGGGGAAGGAAATTTGTTTCCCGGACCATTTTCCCGCTTCAGTCTATCGTTCTGACAATCAAGACGTTGAATCGCCGGAGAGGAGGAAGTGGGAATTTGGCATGACGATTGCATATTTACTTTTCTGAGGCGAAGGCAAATTTCTGATCGCCGGAGCGGGCAAGCGCGGGTTCCGGGGAGTTCCCGGGCGGTCGCGGGCGTACGGGGAGCCTGAACATGATCTACGGGATGTATTTGTCAACCATGGGCGCCTTGATTCAAACCCATCGGCACGCCACTATTTCCAACAATCTGGCCAATACCAACACCCACGGCTTCAAACCGGACTGGTCGGTCTTCACGGAAGTGCCGGTGGAAAACAATTGGCACGGGGAGAGAATTTTCCTCTGGGACAAAATACTCATGAACACCGGCGGCGGGGTCTGGAACGACGCCACCCTGACCAATCTGGCGCCCGGACCTCTGCGGGAAACCGGCAATCCCTTCGATATCGCCCTGCATGACGAACCCGGATCGGAAAGCCGCTCCTTCTTCCGGTTGCGGCCCGATCAGGCCGGCCCGGAGGGGATATATTATTCCCGGGCCGGACATTTCGTTCCCGATCAGGAAGGGATGCTGCGCAGCCCCACCGGGGATCTGGTGCTGGATCCGGAGGGG
>JAISYL010000276.1 GCA_031269935.1 Planctomycetota bacterium | reverse complement strand
ATCCCGCCGGCGCCTTTTTCCTTGTCTAACCCGGACGATCCGGCATTTAACAACACGCTCTTAAAGTCGACATCTGGTTAGACGAAAAAAAAATCGTTGGCAGGTTTATTTTCCGGTCCAAATATATACTTTACTAACACACCTCCAATATTTAGTATTGGGGCAGGGACGACTATCCGCGTAGCATGAACGAACGGGAAGCCAAGTTTTCTACTGAAGCATCCTGTCGGGCCTATCTGCGTTCATGCCGGCGCAGGGAGATAACCTCCGGCCTCTGGGAAGAGATAAGGTGAAATTCCGAGGCTTCCATATCCATCGGAGGATACAAATCCAGGCCACCCTTGTCAACCCTTACCGAAAATTAAATCGCTAATGATATATCTGGAATGGCCGGGCGTAGGCCAGGTGTTTAGAATAAAACGCCGCCGCCGGTACTGGGGAAAGGAAAGCATTGAAGTTGTGCGCGGGTTCACCAGCCTTTCCCCAAAACAGGCGGATGCCGGCCGGCTTCTGAAATTGTCCCGTGGACATTGGGGCGTGGAAAACAGTCTGCACCGGGTCGGAGACGTGACCTTACGAGAGGACGAGTGCCAAGTGAGGCACTGTGGCATCGCCCAGATATTGGCGGCCTTGAGAAATGCGGTGGCGCGCCTGCCTCGTGTCAGCGGCATACAACCATTGGTGGCCGCCACCAAGTACTTCGGCAGAGCACCGGGACGCAGCCATCAATAGTGTCTTCAAGAGAATTAAACGACCCTGGTCCGACGCATCCCGTTGTTGTACGCCGCATCCCCCTCATTTTCAGGCAATTCCCATACTTTCAGGGTATTGTTTTTTTTGTTTTCCCATGTCGCTCGGACCATTGTCCGTAAATCCGGCTCATCCGGAAACGGGGGATTCGGGGAAGGGAACGGGCCGGCGGCGTTTTCAGGGAAGACGGCCGCCAAGCCGATCGCTTCCCGCGTATTCCCGGGCGACCTCGGCCAGCCGGCCCCGGGGGATGGCGGAGCGCAGCCTTTCCATCAGCCGCAGGTAGAACCTGACGTTGTGGATGGAAAGCAGGATCATGGCCGTGAGTTCCCCCAGGGCCGCCAGGTGCCGGAGGTAGGCCCGGCTCGCCGTCCGGCAGGTTTCGCAGTCGCAGCCGGCCTCCAGGGGGCGGTCGTCGGCGGCGAAGGCGGCGTTTTTCAGGTTCAGCCGCCCCTCCCGGGTAAAGGCCTGGAAGTGCCGGGCGTGGCGGGTGGGCATGACGCAATCGAACATGTCGACGCCGGCCGCCACCCCGTGAATGATGTCCCCGGGGGTGCCCACCCCCATCAGGTAGCGGGGGCGATCCTCCGGCAGCAGGGGGGCGGTCAGGGAAACTATCCGGCGGATCTCCCCGGTCCCCTCGCCCACCGCCACCCCGCCCACCGCGTAGCCGGGAAAGTCCAGGCCGGCCAGGAAGGCCGCGCTCTCCCGCCGCAGGTCCTCGTGGAGGCCGCCCTGGACGATTCCGAACAGCGCCTGGCCTCCGGCTTCCCGCCAGGACCGGCGGGCCCGCCCGGCCCAGGCGTGGGTAAGCCGGAGGGCGGCCTCCGCCTCCCCCCGCCCGGCCCGGGCCGGGGGGCAGACGTCCAGGCACATCATGACGTCGGCCCCGATGAGCGTCTGGATTTCCACCGCCTTTTCGGGAGTGAGGAAGAGTTCGCCCCCGTCGACATGGTTGTTGAACAGAACCCCGTCCGGGGTTAGCCGGCGCCTCCCGGCCAGGGAAAAGACCTGGTAGCCCCCGGAATCGGTCAAGGTGGGGCCGTTCCAGCCCATGAAGGCGGCCAGCCCCCCCCGTTCGGCCAGGGCCGGGGCGCCGGGCCTCACCGCCAGATGGTAGGCGTTGGCCAGGAGCATTTCCGCCCCGGCCCGGCGAAGCTCCCCCCCGGTCAGGCCCTTGACCGAGGCGGCGGTGCCGACCACCATGAAAAGGGGGGTTTCGACCCGGCCGTGGGGGGTGTCGAGAATTCCGGCCCGGGCCGGGCCGTCCCGGGCCGAAATCCGGAAGGACAGGCTCATTCCCGCTCGGCCAGCCTGGGCATGACGGTTTCCCGGAACCGGTTTTCCGGCATGGACGCCACCTCCCCGTCCAGCCGGACATACTGGCGGTAGGGGAGGAACTCGCCGGTCTCGGCGGGGGGGCGGGAAGGATCGGCCGGATACATGCCGGCGAAGTCCTCGCTCCAGGGCCGGGCTTCGTAGACCAGCGGCAAATCCGGCTCGTCGTTGGGAACGGCGCCGGACAGATAGTTGTAGGAACCCCCGATCGCCTCCGCCGCCGTCAGCCGGGACAGGGCCGCCGGGGCGGTGAAAATCGCCTCGATCTCCGCCCGGTCCATTTCCTCCTCCTCCGCCAGGTTGCGGCGCAGGTCGTCCAGGCTGGCGGGGAAGTGGCCGAAACGGCCGGAATATTCCAGGAGTTTCAGCCAGATGTTCTTCAGGTTCTCCCGGGATTTTTCCATGGCCGCCCGGCCGTCGATCCTGAGGTTCATGGGAAAGCGGAGGACGGAGCCGGCGGCCAGAACGAAAAAGGAGGGGAGGGGCGACTGGACGGTGGCGCGGACGAATCCGCCGGAGGCCGGGGCCGGGTTGACCGCGCCCAGGGCGCCCCGGGCGTAGCGGCGCAGCACGTTCAGGGGGGGGCGGCTGTTAAGGCCCGGGGAGCGGGGATAAAAGCCCCGCGCGATTTGGGAGAGGTTGGGGTATTGGCGCACCAGGATTTCCGGAAGGTTGAAATAGAACAGCAAGCCGTGGCCGTCCTCGGCCGCCTCCAGTTCCCGGGCGAAGTCGCGGTTGAGGACGAAGGAGGCGCCGCTCAGCAGTTGATCCAGGGTGGACACCATGAGTTCGCCGCTGGAGGCCAGCAGGAGGAAATCGCCGGACAGCCGGCGCAAATTCCCGGGAGTCGCGACCGCCCAGCAAAAGGCGCCGAGCCAGTCTTCCTGGGCAAGGGAAAAAATGGCGGTACGGTTGCGCTCCACCCTCCTCGGCCCCTTCTCCAGCGCCGGCTGGGGATTCCCGGAACAGGCGAGCGCCAGCAGCCACTCCAGGCCGCCGTCCGCCCGGGGAAACCAGGCTATTCCCACCTCGCCGGTCAGCGAATCCAGCACCTCCCCCACTCCGAAAATATGGTCCCGCGTCGCCTCGGGAAGCTGGAATTCGCCAAGGATCCCCTCCCCGATCCCCCCTCTCCGTTCGAGAATCCGCCCCAGCTCCTCCCCATCCATCCGGGCGGCCAGGAAAATGACG
This sequence comes from Planctomycetota bacterium, assembly GCA_031269935.1. GTDB lineage: Bacteria > Planctomycetota > SZUA-567 > SZUA-567 > SZUA-567 > JAJBSZ01. The sequence continues at coordinate 1,756 of JAISYL010000276.1, read as the reverse complement.
GGATTGGGCTGGTAAGGCAGCGCCTGGGGAACGGTCCAGGATGCGGAAGGCTCCAGCCGCGAGGCCAGGGCTCCGGCCAGCGACTCCGGTCCCCCCTCCCCGGACAGGGGGAGCTGGTAGCTTTCGCGAACTCCCTCGGGGGTGAATTCCAGGCCGTAGTAGACGGCCCCGCCCTCGGCGTCGCCGTGGCCGAGACAGTCGGCCCAGAGCTTCACCGCCCGCCGGGCGAGCGGAGTGTCCCCCAGGCCGTCGAGGACGGCCCCCGGGCGAAGGAAGCTGACCGCGTCGGCCGAGGACGAGCGCGGCCGGGAGGCGGCCAGGCGCCCGCCCCAAACCGAATCGCCCAAACTTTCCCCCCCCGCCAACAATTCGAGGCAGGCGTTGGCGACGGCGGCGTCGTTGGACACCACCGCCAGGTTTTCCGCGAAGCCGAGGGCGATTTCCCCGGCCAGGGGGCCGCCGCCGGGGTTGAGCCGCCAGACGTCGAGGAAATTACCGCCGTGATCGCCCCGGACGATCTCGGCCTCGGGGTTGTCGACGTAAAAGGAGGTTTCCCATTCCCCCATGGTTCCGAAGGCGGGGAGCCGATCGAGCCCGACATCCAGGAGAAGCAGGAACGCCAGCCGGCCGCCGCTTCCCAGGTAGGCGGCGAGGGACGCCCGCTCGGCCGCCCCGCCCAGGGCTAGGCCCAATTCGACCGCCCCGGCCAGGGCCCGGATCCGGGCCGGCGACACGACGGCTTCCGGCAGATCGGAAAAAAGCTGTTCCAGGCCAAAGCGGTTGTTGCGGAGAGTCCGGATAATGGCCGGCTCGTTGAAAAATTTTCCGGTCAGGCCGGCGTTCCAGTTGCCCGACAGCCGGGCGGCGTCGGGAATCTCCAGGTACCACACCGCCTCCGGGGGGCATAGCCGGATGGGATCCCCGATCCGCCGCCCCGGAAGCACCGGGGAAGGGAGAACCGGCTCGCCCCCCGGGGTTTTTTCGGCCCGGACCGGGGCGGGTTTCCGCAATTCGGCCAGGGGAAGGGGCGGCTCGCCGGAGGGGGCGGGCGAATAAAGCGCAATCGCCGCCAGGACGGCGACGCCAGGGGACAATCCCTTTTTCATGCTGATTCCCCGGATTCGGCCGGGCAAAATCCGGCCGGAGCCGGATTCGGCGGCCGGGGGGCGATTTCCCCGGGGCCGTCCGAAACCGGCTCCGCCGGGATCCGGCTAGCCTTTTTTCCGACGAAAAGCCGGCAATGGCAATGGCCCCGCTCGGCTATTTCGCGTTGGTGGTGGACGCAGGGACAGATGATGGCCTTGTCGGCCTCCCGGTCGCCGGTGACCCTCCGGCAGGGACAATACTCCTCGCCGAATTTTTTCCGTCTGGCCGCCATGGCCGCCAGGATGTCGTCGACCAATTCGGCGTCGGGGTTGAAGCCGTAGGACTTGCCGATTAAAAACCGCTCCAGCCGCCGGCGTATGCCGGCGGCGCCCTCACCGTCTTCCATGCGAATTCCGTTCGTCTTTCGGGATGTCCCGGCCGGAATCCCCCGGAAACGCCTTTCCCGGAAGCGGCGGATATTCCCTATTGCATAATACCCTTTTCCCTTTCCTTTGTCGAGGGGGGAACCGGATTGACGGCTTTTAGAGCGTGTTGTTAAATACCGGATCGTCCGGGTTGGACAAGGAAAAAGGCGCCGGCGGGATGATTTTTGGCCGGAGGTCAAGGGCAAAAATCATCCGGGAAGCGACTTTTGACGCGGTATAACCCG
>JAISYL010000011.1 GCA_031269935.1 Planctomycetota bacterium | reverse complement strand
CGTCGAAATCGATCTGGAGGGCCTGTCGCTCCTGCGCCGGTTCCTGGCCCGGGGAAGCGGCCGCCAATGACCGGGGCCCCGCCGCCGTCGGCGTTGGCCGTACTTCAATTTTGGCAAGGAAATATTGTAGGTCGGCTGTGGTCATTGGCGGCCGCTTCCCCGGGCCAGGAACCGGCGCAGGAGCGACAGGCCCTCCAGATCGATTACGGGAAATCGGGCGGCGAGGGAGCGGGTTTTCTTTAAACTGAACTTTTGCGAATTGGGCATTCAAACCGCCGAATGCCCAATTGGTCAAGTCCCCCCCGGCGCTCAAACCCCGGCGGAACGCTTTTCCGGGCTTCCAGGCCCGATAGCGAAGCGGATCGGCCGGAGGGTTATTTACCCGCCCCGGCGGGTTCATTGCGCCTGGGGAGCGTCCGGAACAAGCGGGCATTGGGAACGTCGAATCCATTCGCAATCCGGGTCACGGTGGCAAGGGTGATGTTTTCCTCCGCGCCGATAAGACGTAGCATCACGGAACGAGAGTGATATGGCAACCGCCGAACAGCTCAAGTCGCTCGTCCGCTCGCATTTCGGCGAGCAACCGGAGCAATTTGCAACTGTCGCCTTGCAAATCGCAGCCCATGAGGCGAAGCAGGGGCATTTGGACCTGGCCAGCGATATACGTTCCCTTGTCGATAAGGCAAAGGCTCGGCAGATCAGAATCATCCCTTTTACACCGGACCTGGATCGCCTAGCATTAACCTCGGAGCCGAATGAGCGCATGGGAAGCCTTGTTTTATCCAAGGGGATGCGGGGAAGAATCGACAGGGTTCTCCGGGAGTACCATCAAAAAGCCAAACTTGAAAAACATGGCCTGTCCCATCGGCGGAAAATACTTCTCGCGGGACCTCCCGGCACTGGAAAAACTCTAACCGCTTCCGTTTTCGCCGGGGAGTTGGGATTGCCGTTGTTTACGATTCTAATGGATAAAATCGTCACCAAATTCATGGGTGAGACAAGCGCCAAATTGCGGCAGATATTCGACGTTGTCCAGGAACGGCGCGGCGTCTACCTCTTTGACGAATTTGACGCCATCGGCGGTGAGCGCAGCCGTGAAAATGACGTCGGAGAAATGCGCCGGGTGTTGAATTCGTTTCTTCAATTTATCGAGCGGGACGACTCCGACAGTTTGATAGTTGCAGTCACCAACAACCCCCGGATCCTGGATCAGGCGTTGTTTCGCCGGTTTGACGATGTATTGCATTATCATTTGCCGGAAAAATCCGAAATCAGGAAATTGGTTGAAAATCGCCTCGGCACCTTTCGTCCGAAAAAGGTGGAGCTTGACAGCGGGGCTGATATCGCTGAATCGCTTAGCCACGCTGAAATTGCACAAGCTTGCGACGATGCCATAAAGGAGGCGATTCTTTCCGATCGGACAACGATAACCCCGTCATTATTGAAGCAGATGCTAAATGAACGGAAATCCGCTTACGGGGCATCGGCCAACCAGTCAAAGACGACCAGCGCATGACTAACGGATATCCCCATATTTTTCTTCGCGACACGCGAAATTCATTGGATTTCACACCGCATCCGGGAGGACCCCGCATGAAATTGCCGCCGCGCGATCGTGGCGTACATGGCGGCAAGCTGCGGCGCGAGTGGACGGCGATATGGGCGAAGGCGAAAAAAGAGGGCGAATTCCGCACAGCGGTTTCGAAACCGGCAAAGGATGGAGTCTATATCGAATTCGAAGGCGCTCCGGGGTATGATCTAAAGACCAAGAGCCTCGAAGATAGGGGCGCGGGAATACGTCTTCTCAATGTTTATACCGTTCATTCCGAGAAAGCGCCGGCAAAGGAGATTGTTCGGGCGACTGTCTTTATACCGTCGGGAAAACAGAATTACTTTCTTGGTAAAATCACCGGTTACATCAAGGAAAATACGGCCAGGGGCAAACCTAAAAACGCACCGCTTATCCAGAGTATTGAAGAAATCCGCATTGCCGTTTTTGCTTCCTTTTGGCGGGACGATGCAGGACTCATGCCGCGGGGAACAACCGCTGTCTGGTGCGAAGTGTGGCTACGGGGAACCGATGAAGGCATCGAATCGAGTTTTCGTGATGCCGCGGAAGGCATTGGTATTGAATTACACGCTCGCTCGCTTCGTTTTCCCGAAAGAACGGTGCTTCTTGGAAAAGCCACTTATAATCAACTCAACAAATTACTCGAAACCAGTCCGGACATCGCGGAGTTTAGACGTGCGAAAGAAACCGCTCGATATTTTCTTGAATCGGAGAACCAAGAGCAAGCCGAGTGGGTGAAGGAACTTCAATCACGGTTGCTAATAAACCCCAACGCCAATGCAGCGGTTTGCGTTCTTGACACGGGCGCAAACAATGGTCATGCATTGCTTCAGCCAATTCTCGCTGATTCTGATTGCCAGGCGGTTGATCCGGAGTGGGGAGCAACGGATCACGATGGACATGGAACTCAAGTGTGCGGCGTCGCCGCTTATGGTGATTTGGTTGATGCATTGCAGCGAGCCGGACCGATTCAGATGGATCATCGTTTGGAATCCGTTAAAATCCTTCCTGCGCGAGGCGAAAACGATCCTGGCTTGTATGGCGCCATTACGATTCAAGGGGTGAGTCTGGCCGAAATTCAAGCCCCAGAGCGCAATCGTGTCGCCTGTATGGCTGTGACATCCGGGGATGGCCGTGATCGCGGGCGACCTTCTTCATGGTCTGCGGCAATTGACAAGCTTACCTCGGGATATGATGATGACCATCGGCGACTTCTTGTCATAGCCGCGGGTAACCTGCCGCAAAATGAGTGGGCTGCTTATCCACGTGGCAACTCGAGCGCCTCTGTTCAGGATCCCGGTCAATCATGGAACGCGATTACTGTCGGAGCTTTCACCGCAAAATCCGCGCTTTCCGATCCAAAACTTCAAGATTACGTTCCACTTGCCCAACCCGGTGAACTATCTCCCTTTAGCTCCACCTCATGCTTGTGGGACAGAAAATGGCCGGCCAAACCGGACATTGTAATGGAAGGGGGCAATGCCATAAGGGGGCAAGATGGTTTTACGAGCGGGCACGATGAGCTTTCGCTTTTAACAACCAACCATCGGACAACTCAAAGCCAATTTACAACAATTAATGCAACCAGCGCCGCTGCCGCACAAGCCGCCCGGATGGCGGCAATGATACAAGCCCGGTACCCCGAAGCTTGGCCTGAGACAATCCGTGGCCTGGTGGTTCACTCCGCCGATTGGCAGGAATCCATGAAACGCCAGTTTTGCGATCCGAATGCTCGTGGGGAATACTCGAAGACCGATTACGGGAAGCTATTGCGCATATTCGGATATGGCGTTCCAAGTATCTCAAAAGGGTTGTCTTGCGCATCCAATTCCTTGACTCTCATTTCGGAAGCGGAACTTCAACCCTATACCAAAAAAGGTTCGAGCTATTCGACAAGGGATATGCATCTGCATCGACTTCCGTGGCCTCGCGATGTCCTGCTTGCTTTGGGGGAGGCGCCGGTCACCCTCCGCATTACGCTCTCATATTTTATTGAACCCAGCCCGGGGGAGGTAGGATGGAAGGACAGATATCGTTACGCTTCCCATGGCTTACGTTTCGGACTCAATACTCCCGGGGAGACGGAAGACATTTTTTTGAAGCGTTTGAATAAGGCCGCGTTGGATGCGCAGGCCGATGAGAAAAAGCCCGATGTTGATAGTGGAAGCGGGCGTTGGCTAATTGGATCAAACGGTCGGGATACGGGTTCACTCCACTCCGATATCTGGAAAAACGCAACTGCGGCCGATATTGCCACGTGTAATTTTGTCGGGGTATACCCTGTGATCGGTTGGTGGCGCGAGAGAGGATGGCTTGGACGGTGGGATCGGAAAGCCAGGTATTCCCTGATCGTATCTCTTTATACGCCGGATGAGAATGTCGATATTTATACCCCTGTCGCTATTTCATTGGGCATTCCAATTGAGATTCAGTAACGAATCGACAGTTGCGGATTGCGGCAAACACGCGGCAAACGCCGGTCGGGAGACGGAGATGGTCTGCCCGGCCGGTCAAACGCCTTTTTCCGGAAAACCGCTATGTCCGAACATATTCCCGCCGAACGCGATCGCGTTTCCGCTTTTGAAAAAATCCGCCGGGTCAATGCGGCCGGCAACGAATATTGGTCATCCCGCGACTTGGCCGGCGTCCTCGGCTATGTGCAATACCGCAATTTCGAGGCGGTCGTCGCCAAAGCGAGGGAAGCGTGTTTCAACAGCGGCCAGCGCATTCGGGATCATTTTGCTGACGTCAGCAAAATGATCGAGATTGGGAAGGGCGGCACCCGGAAAGTGACAGACATCTATCTATCCCGTTACGCCTGTTACCTCATTGTCCAAAACGCCGATCCATCCAAGCCCATCGTCGCCATCGGGCAAACGTATTTCGCCATTCAAACCCGTCGCCAAGAACTCGCCGGCGACGGCCTCCCGTCCGAGGATGACTTGCGCCCGCAACTCCGGGACGAGATGAGGCGGCACAACAAACAACTGGCCGCGACCGCCAAAAAAGCCGGCGTCGTCCAGCCGGCGGCCTAAGGATGCGGGACATCCGCCGCCGGAAGGGCCTAAAAAAATCGCGGCAAATCCTCGACCATATGGGTAGCGAAGAATTAGCCGCCAACCTGTTCCGCGCCACCCAGGCCGAAAGCAAAATCCGTCGGGAGAGCATTGCCGGCAAAGACCGGGCCAACCAGGCCCATCGGGAGGTTGGGGCGAAGGTACGCCAGACCATCAAGGAAATCGGCGGGACCATGCCGGAAAATTTGCCGACAGCGAAGGAGAGCGCCAAGCTCCTGAAGACGAAGCGCGAGAAACTGACGGATGGCGGGGCGGACAAGAATTAAGAATACCCGTTGGGAGAAAATTTTGATCCGTCCAGGAAAAATTACTTGAAATCCGGCGGGGATTGGTACAATAATCGTAAAATTCCACCACTTGAAGCGTTTCACGCCCCCTCCGGCCATCGACTCGCCGCCGATGGCCGGAGGGGGCCGTTTGCCGGCCGGGAGCGGCGGGGATCGCCCGCCGGATGGCGGCGGGCTTGCGGACGGGAGCCATAAGCGAATTTTTTCGGAAACGACGGCGCGGCTTCGCATGATGGGCATGCGAGCGTGCCTCGACGCGAGGAGAATGCCATGCGGTCATTTACAACGGTCGGAATCGAGTATAGCCACCGCTTTCTCGGCTACGAGGGGGAAGCCCAATACCTGCACGGCCATCATGGCCAATTCACCATCGAGGTGGAAGGCGGGGTTGACGCCAAAACCGGCTTCGTCTTTCCCTGCAACGCGATCAAGGCCATCGTTTGGAAGTATTTGCAAAATTTCGATCACGCCAACATCCTTCAGCGGGAGGACCCGCTTCTTTCCCCCCTCTTGGAAACGTATGAAAAGCAGGGCATAAAGGGCGGCGCGGCCACAAACAAGACCAGGGGGCCGGCCTTTGAAAACGACCTCGCCAAAGCCTATCCGGAATGCCGCCTGGTGGTGGTCAAGAAGGTCGCGACCTGCGAAAACCTGATCGAGGTTTTTTATTCCCTGATCAAGGACGAGCTGGAAAGCAAAAAGGTGACCATCAAAAAGATCACCTTTACCTCCGGCATGAACGGGGCTGTGGAAAGATACTGAAAGTTGACTTTTCAAGTTTCAGGGCATTCGTTTCGGCGCCGCTTTTTTTGCCCTGCCGCCGGTTGTCAACACGCTCTTAGAGTCGAGTCGGCTAAAAACACCCCATTGAAACGCAAACGGTTTAATCTTTAAAGGAAATCGGACGACGGTTGGCCCGATTCCCTTTAGAGCGTGTTGTTAAATACCGGATCGTCCGGGTTAGACAAGGAAAAAGTCGCTGGCAGGATGATTTTTGGCCGGCGGTCAGGGGTAAAAATCATCCGAGAAGCGGCTTTTGACGCGGTATAACCC
>JAISYL010000255.1 GCA_031269935.1 Planctomycetota bacterium | reverse complement strand
CGCCCGGGCTATTTCCTCAACAGGGTCACCCCTTCCGGCAGGTCGAAATATTTCCCGATGATCCGCTCGTAGAAGTCGTAATTGCGGTTGAAAAGCTTCTTCCCCGCGTCGTAGGCGGTCTGGAGGTAGGCCTCGTAAACCCGCCGCCAGTTGGTGCGATCGTTCTGCTCGCTGTAAATCAAGCCTTTTTCCCGGCCCTCCTTGGACTTTTTGCGCCAGTCCCAGCGCACGGTCATGAAGGCGGCGACGATGGTTTCGGAGGTCATGACGTCCATGCCCGCCGCCGCCTTCGAGGTGTCCCAGCGGAAATCGGCCAGGAGGTAGGTGATCTGCCGCTCCCGGATGCGCCGGCGGATGAAGCAGGTGGGCAGGGCCAGGCGGCCGTTTTCCGGCTTGGCCCGGGGATTCCAGGAATAGGCCAGGATTCCGGCGGAGGGAATGAGGACCACGATCGGGCTTACCCGCAAATCCACCCGGGCCGCCTTCTTTTTCGAGGCCACCAGATTTTCCAGGAAGACGGCCGGATCCCGGCGCTCCATTTCCTCGATTTCCGCCAGGATCGCCGGCCGGTCGTTGACCGCGTCGGTGTCGACGGTGAAATTGTCCCGGAGCACCAGGGGCATGAACCGTTCCTTCAAATTGGCGAGCAGCCGGCCGATTTTATGGATGGCTTCGCACTCGCGGCGGATCAGGAATTCCGGACTCGGCCGGGGGATCTCCCCGGAAGCGAAACGCTCCTCCGTTTCCTTCCCGACCTCCTCAAAGCCGGCCAGGGTTTCATTGGTTATCTTGGCGGAAAGATTGGACAGCTTGGTGGCTTCCACCTTGAGGGACTGCCGCTGCATGCCCAACTCGTTCTTGATCTTCTTGTAGTTCTTGGCTCCGGGCAGCAGCTTGGCTATTTTGTCGTCTATCTCGGCCCCCTCGGCATTAAGCTTTTCCGCCCGCTCGTTCAGGGAACCCACCAGTTCCGCCATCAGGGCGCTCTGGCTCCGGGCGTTGATTAGTTTCCTCAGCGCCTTGTCGGCTTTCCAGTTGGGGGAATTGCGCTCATTTATCTCCAGATTTTCGTCCAGGGCCGGGGTGCATTCCAGGTTGGCCACCGCCGCCAGATATTCATCGGCGTAGACGACATTGGTGATCGAGCGGCCGATCGTCAGGCGGGGGGAGACGTCCTGGGCGCAATCCCGGACCAGGTGATCCCGGACCTCCCCCTTCATCCACCAGGGCTTGAAGCCGACGGCGCCGTGGCGGAGGAACGCCCTGACCGGGGGCGGCATTTCCTCCCCCCGGGGAATGAAGGCCAGGGCGAACTCGCCGTAGAGACGCCAAAATTCCTGGATGAGGGCCTTTTCCATGAAAGCGGCCTCCTGGCCTATCCAGGCCGCCCGGGCGGCCTGGGCTTCCTCCTCCCGAAGCAGTTCCTCCCGGCTTTCGGTCGGCGTCTCCTCCTCCTCCTCCTCCTCCGGCCGGGGCCTTTTTTTCCGGGGATTGGCGGGATCCGGCAGCCGGGCGAGTTTTTCCCGAAGGCGCTGGCGTTCGTTCTTCGCCTCTTCCAGCAGGGTCTCCAGGGCCAAGTAGTATATACCCCCCCCCAGGAGGATGGCCGGATCCTGGCCTATCTCGGAGAAATACCGGGCCAGCGGCTCGTCCCGGGCCAAGCGGAGGCAGGCCTGGCGGGCCGCGGGCAAATCCCGGCGGCCGGACTGGGAACAGAACCTCCATTGGGCGATGGCCATTTCCTCGGCGTTGCGCATGTTCCGGGAGGGCTTGGCGGGCGGGGTCTCCCCCTTTTTTTTCGCTTCGGCGATGCGATTCAGCAGGTCCTTGCGCTTGGCCAGGCGTTTTTCCACCATGCCGTCGGCCTGGTCCGGGGCGGGCGGCTTGTCGACCTCCCGATCCTGCCGGGCCAGTTCGGACTTGACCGGATCCGGCAGGTTGGGATTCCTGGCCAGAATGGCGGCTCGCTCCCGCCGCATATTTTCCAGGAAGGCGTAAAGCTGAAGCCTCGCCTCGATGGCCCGCCGGATATCGGGATCGAGGGGCAGGGTCCCGGCCCGATCCCCGGCCGGCGGCTCGGCGGCGGCCGGGGCGGGGGCGGGGGCGGCGCCTTCCGTTTTTTCCTCCCGATCCGGCGGGGGCTCCTCGGTTTCGGGAACGAATTCCCCGGTCAAGCCGGCTTCGGCCGCCGCCTTGGTGATGGCGGCCAGGGCGGCGTCGCCGGAATCGGCCGCCGCCGCCTCCTCGATTTGGAAGGAGGCGTCGTTTTCCCCGTCCGCCCGATCATTGGTGAAGTCGGCGATTTGGGGAAGGCCGGGGATCGGGTCCGGCGGGGCAAGCGGGAGGGGAGGGGCCGGCGGCGGAGTTTCCCCGGCGATCCCCGGCGGCTTTCCTTCCGGTTCGGAAGCGGGGGCCGGCCGGCTTTTCCCGACGATGTCGGTCGGGGTTTCGGCGGGGAGGGGAGGCGCTTCCGGCGCCGGCGGCGGCCGGTTTTCGGCCGGGGCGGAGTCGAGGTCGAGGTTGCGGAAAACCGCGGTGTGGCGGTTCCGGGCCCCGGCGCGATCCGGAACCGGGGCGACGGCTTCCCGCCGGGCGAAAGTCAGGGTGAAGTCGGCTATCCGGATGACGTCCCCGTCGTACAGGCGGGTGGCGCTGGTGACGCGCTTGCCGTTAAGGTAGGTGCCGTTGGACGAATTCATGTCCTTCATGCCGAATTCGCCGTTGCGGTTGATGAAAACGGCGTGCAGGCGGCTGACCGCCGGCGAGGCGAGCCGGATGTCGCATTCCTCGGTACGTCCGGCGAAGATTGGCCTGCCGTCCGGGATGTCGAAAAATTGATCCTGGTCGCCGATGGCGACAATCAATCTCGCCTCGTTCATTTTTCGGCTCGCTCCCATCCAACCCTTGCCGCTTCAATTTTTCTGCTAAATATTATAGCAAGTTTTTCGGGGAAAATTAACCCCGCGCTGCCACATTTTTTTCTACAACCGAACTTATAAGGAGTTACAGCGCGGAAAATTTCCCGGATCGCGTAAAGAAATAACGTTTAGAGCGGAAACGTTTTGATTTCGGACCCCTGTCCACCCCAAGCCCCAAGCGCGGGCAAGGGTTAGGGAACGGAACCAACCGAAAACCATACGCGCTTGGGTATGTTTCCGCGCCCTGAACCAAATAAACGTCAAGTTTCGCCGGTGGGTTCCGCTAATATGAAAGCGGCGAGCCGGCACGTTCCGCTTGCCGAAAATTCCGGTCAAGGGAGGATTATGACCATGGTTAACGGCGAAATGAACAGCCTGAAAAATTACTTCAACCGGCCGGCCGCCGGGGAAGGCGGCAATTCGGCGCTGGAGGCGTTCAAGAAAATCAAGGCCAAAAGCGACGCCATCAAGGGGAAGGGCGAAGCGGCGGCGGCCGGGGAGGCGGAAAGCGCCGCCCCCGAAAAAACCGCCCCCCGGGATTTGTTGGAGTTGAAATTCAACCGCAAAAGCCAAACCGAGGCCGAACCCGGGAACGGGAAACCCCTTTCCTGGGAGGAGAAGCGGCAGGGCGAATTGAAGGCCATCCTGGATCGGCTCAATTCCGAGGAGGCGCCGGAGACCGAATCGGCGACCGCCCAATCCTCCGGGGTCCTCTCGCCGGATTTGGCCCGGGAACTGTCCGCCTCTTCCGGCCTTTCCGGCTTCCTGAACGACCTGCCGCTTTTCGACGAATTCAAGACCGGCTTGATGAACGCCTTCCAGTTGATGGACAAGGGCGGCCTCGGCGCCGTCAGCGCCCAGTATGAACTCAATTTTTCGGCCATCCAGCAAATTTCGGGGGCTTCCGGCCTGGATTATCGGGAAACCTCGCTCAGCCTCAAGCTGGACCTGAATTATCTCAAGGCCTCCGCCGGGGGAGGGAAGGGCGGCCAGGCCCTGGCGGAGCTCATCGGCGGAGCCGGCGATTTCGCCTCGCTAATCGAGGCCTTGGGCAAGGCCGCTTCCGGACAGGCGGGCCAAACCGCCCCGGCGAAGGATCCCAACGATTTCCTGGACCAACTCAATGACTATTTCTCGCCCGAGAAGACGGCCGGGCGCATCGTCGACTTCAGCACCGCCTTTTTCCCCAATTCGGCGGCCTTCAAGAGCAAGGGCGACACCGAGGAGGCCAGGAACGAATTCGCCGAAATGATGCGGGCCGCCATCCAGAAGGGGTTCGATCAGGCGATGGGGGTGCTGGGCAAGGTCCCGGACCAGGTTCAGGCGAATATCGACCGGACCCACGAACTCACTTTCCAGGGAATGGACGATTTCGTCAAGAACGGGCTGAACCGGCAAAAGGAGTCGGAGGGGGTTTACGCCTCCCTGGAGCAATGGAGCCTTTCCTTCAGCCTGGAATACAGCGAAAAAACGGTCCGCGGCTATTCCGGCGATCCCTACAAAAGCCAAGCCGTCCAGGACGGGTCGGCGGGCGGGTCCGGGTTGAATCTCCAGGCCTGAAGGGCCGGGTATTAAGCGCCGTCCCCTCCGGGGGGGGACGGCGCTCCGCCTCCGGCGAACCGAACAGCCACCGGCTTCGGCCGGCGGTTGTTCGGTTCGGCAAGCGTCACTTTTGTTCAACCAACTGAATTGTATAGCCATCCGGGTCCCGAACAAAAAAGAAGCGTAAGCGGGGGTTCGGGGATATGGGGCCCGTCGTTTTAAATCCCTTGTCGTTCAATAGGCCGACCAGCCCATCCAAATCGTCGGCTTCCAGCCCGATGGACACGCCGTTGCCAGGATTTTCCACTTTGGCGTTTGGCTTGAATATCAATTCAATCTTCGTCCCGCCGGCCTCTCCAAGAAAGACAATTCGCTGATTTTCATCGCCGAACCTCGCCGAAATTTCAAGATTCAGCAGATCGCGGTAAAAGGACAGGCTCTTTTCCAAATCGCTTACCCCAAGGGTAATCCAGTCGAGTTTCATAATCGAATGCGCCCCCTTCCCGATTTTTAGGGTTTTCCTTAAAAGTCGACTTGGCCGCTCGCGCGAATTTTAGCCCAACCACGGGCAAAAATTTACCGCCGCGGCTTCGCGCCTTGTCTAAACACGCGGTACTTGTTTTTCGCTGGATCCTTAGGCCGACAATTTGCCCGCTTTCATGGTGTAAAGCCGATCCGCGCAACTTGCGGCGTCCGGATCGTGGGTGACCATCAGGACCGCCGTTCCCTTTCTCGCGACGGCGGAAAAGAGTTTCATGATTTCGGAGGCGGTTTCCTCGTCCAAATCCCCGGTGGGTTCGTCCGCGATCAGCAAGCCGGGGGACATGATTAGCGCCCTCGCTATCGACACCCGGCGCAACTCGCCGCCGGAAAGGCTGGACGGATACCGGTCCGCGAGCGGGCGGATCCCCGTCCGTTCCAGCAGGGAAAGCGCCCGGTCGGCGGGATCGCCGCCGCGCTTGAAAAAAACATGGGGAAGAATTACGTTCTGCAGCACCGTAAAATTGGGAAGGACGCTGTGCCCCTGCATGATGTAGCCCAGCCTCGTGTTCCGCAGTTCGGAAAGCTCGTCGTCGCTCAAATCGTCGTATTCCCGCCCTTCGAGGCTTACCGTGCCGGAAGTCGGGGCCAAAAGCCCCGCCAGGATGTTCAGCAGGGTGCTTTTCCCGCTTCCGGAACGCCCGACGACGCAGGCGAATTCCCCTTCCCCGATGGACAGCGAGACGTCCTCGGCCGCGAAAAAGGGGACCCCGCCCCGGTCGTATTCCTTGCTTATCCCCCGGGCCTCGAGAATCACGGACAATTCTCCCCGATGACCGAGGAGACGTCGCGGTTCCTCATTTTAGAGGACGAAAACAGGGAGGCCAGCGGGCCGGCGGCGAAGGACAAAAGCAGGCTGGCGGCGGCAGTGGCCAAAAATTCGCCGAAGGACGGCAGCATGTACGGCATGCCGAAGGTTTCCTGAATGTACACCCTGAATGGCAGTATCAGCAAGGCGGAAAGAAGAACGCCCGCCACGGCCCCCGGCAGGCTTATGATTCCCGACTCCAGGAGGACGAGCGCCAGGAGTTTCCCGCGGGTGATGCCGAGGGAGCGCAATATTCCGAACTCCCGCCTTCTTTCATTGAGCACGACGGAAAAAACGACGGTCAGCGCCAAAACGGACAGCAGCCACGAAATGACGGAAAGGGCGGCGATAAAAGCGGTCAGGGTCCGCAACCCCACCGACACCTTGCTTATGATCGACTTGGCCGGGATCACCACGATTCCGCTCCGGCCATGTCCGAATTCGCCGTTTATCCTCCTCGTCATGCCGGCGGCCGTGAAACCGTCCTCGACCAGCACGGCAAGGGAGGAAACGGATTCCTCCGGCGCGAGGGGGATTCCCTCCTTCGCCGCATGATCCCCCGCCGCCCTTCTGGCGGCGTCCATGTTCATGAAAATGGAGGCGTCGAAGCCGGTCCCCGTGTTTTCCATTTTCGCGGCTATGCGATAGGTTCGGTTGAAGAAGGTGAGGGTGCTTCCCACCCTTCCGGACACGGAGCCTCCGATTACAATTTCCTCGTCGCCCAACCTTCCCGGCAAGGAAGTCCCAAGCCAGGGTTCCACGATGAAATCCGTCTTCTGGTCGAATCCGATCAACTGAACCGGAACGGAGCAGCAGGGGGCGCCGAGAGAGGCGACGAACAGGTGGGGCGACACGGCTTCGACCCCCTCGACGGCCGCTATTTTCCCGATCCACTCCGCTCCCATGTAAAATGAGCCGGCTTCCCCCCGCAACAGAATTCCCTCGACCGTTTGGTCATATCCCTTGGGAACGATCAGGATATCCGCCCCCAGCCTCCTGGCCAGCCCTTCCGTCCCGTTGATGAAGCTGTAGGCGATTAGCGACCCGCCGAACAGCACAAAGGCCAGGGCCGCGACCAGCGCCGCGAGGCAGGCATTGCGAAACGGCCGGCGTTTCAGGTTGGAGACGGCAAGATCCGAAAAAGTGAAGGCCGGCCCTTCCTTCATGCCCGCCGCCCTTCCCCAAGCCCTTTACGGTATAGATAAAGCGAGTTGATCGCAAAACCGGCAATCGTGAGAACCCCGATTACCGTCAACGAGGGAAAAGCCACGGCCCGGCAGGGCATCCGCTCCATCTCGCAGCCGCCGATCAAGGCGTGAGGAATGGACAAGGCGAGGAATCCGGCAAAAAAAAGCGGCAGGCTCAAACCCAGGCGAATCTTTTCGGGGGCGAACAACAGCAACCCCAACCCGAGTACGACTATGAAAAACCCCACCCCGATTTCCGCCCGGCCCGTCCAGTGGCATTTCATCCACTGGCCGTCCGCCATCGGTCCGCAAAGCTTGAAAAGAAACTGCGGCCCCAGGGCGATAAGCAATCCGGCGACAATCGCGCCGATTCCGCTGACAATACGGTTTTTCATCGGCGCCTCCCGCGTGCCGGTTTACAACCCTTCCGGGTGGCTTGTCACCGTTTACCGGGCGGGGTGAGGAACCCCGCCCGCAACGGAAACCCCAAGATTGGACGCCGAATAGCCTTTACCTTCGGGGAGCGGCGGGACCAAGCCATTCAAGCGTATGAACGGAAAACAGAATTAGGTTTTATTGATAAAACTAAAATTGTCAAGAAAAGAACGCGTTTTTCCATTTTTTCTCATTAGTGGGCCAGGGCCAACGCATGAAAATGCGGTTAGGGGGGTGTTTTAATTGTTTGGATCCGTAAAACCATATTCGTCAATTTTTTTTCGGAGGACGAATATGGCGGACGAGATTATTCCCCGGCCTTTGGTTGAATGTTTAGGCGGCATTGAC
>JAISYL010000225.1 GCA_031269935.1 Planctomycetota bacterium | reverse complement strand
GAAGCCGTTTCGCAGGTGGGCCTGGACGTCGATGTGCGGGAGCCGGTAATGAATCTCAGCGTCTCCCAGCGCCAGATGGTGGAAATCGCCAAGGCCCTCAGCCTCAACTCCAATGTGTTGATCATGGACGAACCCACCTCGGCCCTGACCAAGAAGGAAACCGGGACGCTGTTCGGGATCATCGCCGCGCTGAAGGCCCGGGGCATCGGAATCATCTACATCTCCCACCGGATCGAGGAGTTGCGCGATCTGGGGACGCGGGTCACGGTCATGCGCGACGGCCAGGTGGTTGGTACCCGTCCCATAGCCGGAACCGGGATGGCGGAACTAGTGCGGATGATGGTCGGCAAGGAGGTCAAATTGGAGGCCAGGCCGGCCTCGGCCGACAACCGAAACAACCGGCCGGAGGCGTTAAGGGTCGAGGGGCTGAGTCAAAAAGGCAAGCTCCGGAACATCGGCTTCAGCCTCCGCCAAGGCGAGATCCTCGGCCTGTTCGGCCTGATGGGTTCCGGCCGAACCGAACTGGCCAGGGCTATTTTCGGGGTCGACCCAATAGACGACGGGAAAATATTCCTCTTCGGCCGGGATGCGAGGATCGGCGGGCCCAAGGCGGCCATAGCCCAAGGCCTCGGTTTCCTCACCGAGGACAGGCTGAATTCCGGCCTCGCCATGGCCCTGGGCGTCGGCCACAACATCACCCTGCCCAGCCTCGCTTCGTTCCAGCGCTTCGGGTTGGCGCTGGACGCCGCCAGGGAAAGGCGGGAAGCCGATCGCCTAATCCGGGACTTCGGGATCAAGACCTCCGGCTTCAGCCAGCCGGTCCGCTTCCTCTCCGGCGGCAACCAGCAAAAGGTGGTGCTCGCCAAATGGATACAGGCAGATTCGCGCATCCTCCTGCTGGACGACCCCACCCAGGGGATCGATGTCGGGGCCAAGGAGGAGGTGCACCGCTTCATGATCGATTTCGCCCATCGGCGGAATCGCTCGGTCCTTTTCATCTCCTCCGAGTTGCCGGAGATAATCGGGGTGTCGGATCGCATCTTGGTCATCCGCGACGGGAGCATCGTCCGGGAGGTGATGCCGGAGGAGGCCAGCCAGGAACTCCTGATGGGGGCGGCGCTGGGCGCGTGACCGGCTCCGCCATCCGGAAGGTTCGCCGGCTAATCCGCGTCCCGCGCCGCGCGAAGGCGGCGGGACGCCAGACAGGAAAGGTTGGGCATGTCTTCAGGCGGCGACGCGACGAGGGACGGCATATCGCTTCCGACCCGGCTGTTCCAGGTGCTCCTCCTCAACCAGTCGTTGTTCATGCTGCTGCTGCTCGTGATCATGTGCGGCATCATCGCCTTCCTCAACCAACACTTCCTGTCCATCCACAACTTCCGCGAAATCACCGTCCAGGCCGGGGTCATCGCCATGCTCGCGGTCGGCCAGACCTTCGTCATCCTTTCGGCCGGCATCGATCTCGGCATGGGCTCGGTGGTCGCCCTGGCCTCGGTGACCACCGCCATGGCCATGGAGGCGTCGGGATCCACCGCCGTCAGCTTTCCCGTGGGCATCCTGGTCGGGGCCCTGTGCGGCGCCGCCAACGGTTTCATGGTGGGGGGGCTGGGCATCCCGCCCTTCGTCGCCACCTTCGGCATGCTCTGCATCGCCCGCGGCCTTGCCCTTATCGTCACCCACGGCATGCCGCAGTACATCGTATCGCCCGGCTACGACATCATCGGCCAGGCCCGAACCATGGGGATACCTAATTCCACCCTGCTGGTCATCGCCCTCTATGTCGTCTGCTACCTGATCCTGATCCGCACCCGGCGTGGGCGCTACACCTACGCCATTGGCAGCAACCAGGATGCCACCTTCCTGTCGGGCATCAACATCCCGTGGCAATTGATCTGGATTTACATGGTTTCGGGCATCACCGCCGGCATCGCCGGCATTACCGAGCTCTCCCGCATCGGCAGCGGCCAGCCCGGCGCCGGCAGCGGCTACGAGCTAGACGCCATCGCCGCGGTGGTGGTGGGCGGCACCAGCATGTCGGGCGGCATGGGCAGCCTCTGGGGCAGCCTGGTGGGCGCCCTGTTCATCACCACCCTCCGGAACGGCCTGAACGTGATGAACATAAACGCCCACTGGCAGCAGGTGGCGGTAGGCTTTATTGTCGTCCTGGCGGTGTACGCCGACAGGATACGGAACAATATGAGGAAATGAGACGGCAAAGGAGATGTCATGAGGAAAATGCTTTTGGCCTTCCTGTTATTGATCGGCCTGGCGGCGCCGATCGGCCTGGCCGGCCAGAATCCGGCCAATGCCGACCGCACCTTGGTGTTCATACCCAAGGCGACCAACTCCCAGTTCTGGATCGCCATATGGGAGGGGACCAAGAAGGCGGCCCAGGAGCTTGGCTACAAGGAGGTGGGGTTCCAAGGCGTGTCCTCGGCCGGAGACGTCACCGGCCAGGTCAACATCTTCAACGATGTCGCCACCAGCCGCCCGGCCGGCATCCTCATCGCCGTGAACGATGCCAAGGCCCTAAGCGCCCCGGCCGAACGGGCCATTGAAATGGGCGTCCCGGTGGTCACGGTCAACGCCGCCGTCGAGACCGAAAAGGTGCTGGCCCACGCCGCCACCGACAATTACCAGGCCGCCGCCCTGGGCGCCCGCGCCTTCGGCAAGTTGATCGGCGGCAAGGGCAAGGTGATTTTCATCGGCATCGACGCCTCGTCGGAGAACGGGCGCGCCCGCGAGAGCGGCTTCCGGGACGCCATCGCCAAGGAATTCCCGAACATCACGATCCTCCCCACCCAGCACTCGCTCGGCGACATCAGCCGAGGCATGAACATAACCAACGATCTCCTCACCGGCAACCCGGACGTGGTCGGCATTTTCTGCGCTCAGGACAACGGCGGCACCGGCGCGGCCCAGGCCCTAAGGCAGCGTGGCATCAAGGACCGGATCAAGCTGGTGTCCTTCGACGCCTCCCCCGACGAGTTCCAGCTCTTCATGGACGGCTTCTTCGACGCCCTGGTGGTGCAGGATCCCTTCATGCAGGGCTACATGGGGGTCTACGCCCTCGACAAGATCATCAACCGGCAGCCGCTCGAAAAGAAGTTCTTCGAGACCCCGGTGCGGATCATCACCCGTGACAACCTGTCCGAACCGGACATCTACGACATCATGGCCAGGAACTCGGCCACCCTGAATATCATGAAGGCCAAGGGCATTGTCCGGAAATAGCCGTCGGCCGACGATTGGCGGAATTTCCCAAACCGACTTGCAGGAGAAAGAAAGTGAAAGCCAAGGAACGCGACGAATGGGGCGTGCTGGAAGCGTCCCATATGCTTAGCGACCGCGAAATCACCCGCCAGACCTGGCTGGAGGAGTGCTTTCCCCCATGGGGCGAGTACATCAACCGGGAAATGGAGCGGACGCGGCCGAAGGCGGGCAAGTTCCACCTCTGGTGGCTGGGGGGGCCGTCCTGGTCGATGAAAATCCGGAACGAAACGTTCCTGCTCGACAACTATGCCGGGCCGTCGCTGGTCACCCGCTACGAGAACAGCGGCGATTGCCGGAACACCGGGGCGGATCACCTGCATTGGATGCGCCTCAATCCGCAAATGGTGGACATCTGGAAATTCAAGCGGATCGACGCCCTATTCATAACCCACCACCACTCGGACCACTGCGACATCTATACGGTCAAGGCGCTCCTGGAAACCACCAAGGCCAAGTTCATCGCCCCGAAAATGTCGGCCATGGCCTTGAGGGGTTGGGGCGTCCCCGACAGGCGCATCATCGAGGTGAAGCCCGGCGACGTGGTGAAGTTCAAGGGCGTACAAGTGGCGGTGGAAAAGAATTTCGACCTGAACGCCCTGCAAACCCGAGTCGGCATCCCGGAGGGCGCCGAATTCAACCCCGTCATGGACGACGCGGCCGTCACCTACATTTTCAAGTCCCCGGCCGGCAACATCGCCTTCATCGGCGACGGCACCTACCACAACGGCTTTTACGGCGTGGGGCAGCGGCACAAAATCGACGTCTGCATCGCCAACATGGGCCACAACCCGTCCGGCTCTTACGACAAGCTGACCCCGTTCGACGTGTACCGGGTGGCCAAAGCGCTGGGCGCCAAGGTGGTGATCCCCGATCACCACGACAACTGGGCCTGCACCTACCAGGATCCGGACCAATTGGAATGGATAGTCAAGAAGAACGATCCGAACATGAAAACCGTCGTCCTCCTGCCGGGGGCCATGTTCATCTATCCCGACGATCAGGACATCGGCCGCTACAAGTATCCGGACTGGCAGGAGCGCCTGGACTGGCGCAAGGCCAGGTACACCCTGGAAAGCGAATGAAAAAGATCCCTTCCCGGAGAGGCGGACGGCGGCCCGCCTCCCCGGGAAAGTCCAACAGGGGCGAATAGCGTTGCTTTTCGGCCCGCCCCGGATTATACTTGGCGACTATGCTTAACCTTCTTCCCAGATTGCCCAAGGAAAAAGCCCGCGATTACGCCATCCGGGTCCTGCGCGAAAACATCATCTCGCTCGCCCTTGAACCCGGCGCCCGCGTGAGCGAGAACGATTTGGCCGTTGAAATGGGCCTGTCGCGCACCCCGATCCGGGAGGCCCTCACGGAACTGGGCAACTACGGCATCATCAACACCCTGCCGCAACACGGCAATTTCATCGCCAAGATAGATTACCGGCAAATAGAGGAGGCCCGCTTCGTGCGCCTCGCCCTGGAAACGGCGGTGGTGCGGGAAGCCTGCGACCTGGCGTCGCAAAGCGATTGGGACGAATTTGCCGTCAACCTGCATGTCCAGAAAATGTATGCCGACAACGGCAATGCCCAGAAACTCCTGGAAATGGACGATCAATTCCATCGCAGCATCTTCGTCATATGCGACAAGATATTGACATACGACATGATGCGGAAACTGTCGGTACACGCCGATCGCGTCCGACAACTCAGCCTCGCCACTTTGAAAGACCTCGGGGTGGTGGAGGATCACCTGGAAATATTGGCGGCCCTGAAAGCCAGGGACAAGGATCGGGCCCAGGCGGTGATGATCCGGCACCTGACCCGCTATAAAACCGAGAAGACCTTTATCGAACAGCGGCACCGCCATCTCATGGTCATCTAAGCGAATTTTCTCGATAGCCCGGGAAAAAATCGCAAAAAACAAAAAAACATCTTGACAGCCAAGGAAAAACTTTTATAAGTTGTTTATTAGTACATTACCACATTGCTTTCGCATCCATCACCCGCGTCCCGAGTTCGAGCGC
The DNA here is from genome assembly GCA_031269935.1 of Planctomycetota bacterium. Taxonomy (GTDB): domain Bacteria; phylum Planctomycetota; class SZUA-567; order SZUA-567; family SZUA-567; genus JAJBSZ01. The sequence continues at coordinate 12,484 of JAISYL010000225.1, read as the reverse complement.
TTGCGTCCCAATCTTAAGGCGTTTACGAAACTTCGCGGCGCGTCTGAAAATCGATCCGCGTTTTCCCGGAACCGCCCCGGGGCGGTTTGAAAAATAGACTGGAAAAACGTTTCCTCCGTCCGCGGCGAACGAAAAGGAATGGCGTCATGAAGATGATTATGCGCTGGTTCCCCTTTGGCGACGACAGCGTCACCCTGGGGCAAATCCGGCAAGTCCCGGGCGTCTCCGGCGTGGCCACCTGCCTGCCGGCGATCCCGGTGGGCGAAGTGTGGCCGGCCGACACCCTGGCGAAGCTGAAGGGCGAGATTGCCGCCGCCGGGCTGGAGATGGAAGTCATCGAGTCGGTGAACATCCACGAGGACATCAAGAAGGGCCTGCCTAGCCGGGACCGCTACATCGACAACTACCGGCAAACTCTGAAAAACCTGGGCGAGGCCGGCGTCAAATGCCTGTGCTACAATTTCATGCCGGTCATCGACTGGGCCCGGAGCGATCTCGCCCACGCGCTTGAGGACAACAGCACCGTCCTTTCCTACCGCCACGACCAGGTGGTCAAGCTGAACCCGGCCGCCATGGCCAAGTCCATGGCCAGCAAGGCGCTGGGCTACTCGCTGCCGGGTTGGGAGCCGGAGCGGCTCCCGACCATGGCCGCGGACATCGAGTTTTACCAGTCGATGAGCCGCGAGGACTATTGGAAGAACATGAAGTATTTCCTCGACGCCGCGGTGCCGGCGGCCAATGAAGCCGGCGTCAAGCTGGCCATCCACCCCGACGATCCGCCATGGCCGCTGTTCAACCTCCCCAAGGTGATTTCCAACGCCGAAAACATCCGCACCTTCCTGAGCCTGAACCCCGATCCGGCCAACGGCCTAACCCTATGCACCGGCAGCCTGGGCGCCAACCGGCAAAACAACCTGCCGGCGATTATCCGCGAATTCGCCGGCCAGGGGCGGATACATTTCGCCCACATCCGCAACATCCGCCACTTAAGCGACATGGACTTCGACGAAAGCGCGCACCTGTCGCGCTGCGGGGATCTGGACATGTTTGAAATTGTTCGCGCCTTCCACGATTCCGGTTTCACCGGCTATGTCCGGCCGGATCACGGACGCATGATTTGGGGCGAACAGGCCAGGCCCGGCTACGGGCTTTATGATCGGGCGCTGGGGGCGCAATACCTTTTGGGCCTCTGGGAAGCCCTCGACAAATACCGCAAACAGGAACCCTCCGCCGGATCGAGAAAGGCATGAGCATGAGACTTAATTCCCGGGAAACCGAAAACCTGGACGCCTGGCGCCGCGCCGGCTTCGTCGTCCCCGGCTTCGACCGCGAAAAAGCCGCCGCCAACGCCAAAACCAGGCCGGCGTGGGTGCATTTCGGCGCCGGCAACATCTTCCGCGCCTTCCCCGCCAGTCGCTGGCAGCAACTCCTCGACGCCGGGTACGAGGACACGGGGATAATCGTGGCCGAAGGCTTCGACTACGAGATAATCGACGCCGTTTTCAAGCCCTGCGACAATCTGAGCGTTTCCGTCACCCTGAAGGCCGGCGGGGACATCAAGAAAACCCTGGTCGCCTCCATAGTCGAAGCCCTGAAGCTGGAGCCGGGCCATCCCGATTTCGAGCGCCTGAGGGAAGTTTTCCGCGCGCCTTCCCTGCGAATGGCCTCCTTCACCATCACCGAAAAGGGTTATAGCCTGAAACAGGGCGATGCCCTGGCCCGACCGGTGCTGGCCGACTTTGAACAGGGGCCGGCCAAGGCGCAAAGCTACATCGGCAAGGTCACGGCCCTGCTTTACGAACGCTTCCTGGCCGGCGGGCCGCCCATAGCCATGGTGAGCCTGGACAACTGCTCCCACAACGGGGACCGGCTCTTCGAGGCTGTCGGCGCCTTTGCCGGGAAGTGGGCGGAAAAGGGCTTGACCGACGCCGGCTTCCCCGGCTATGTCGGAAACCCCGAACTGGTCTCTTTCCCCTGGAGCATGATTGACAAAATCACCCCCCGACCGGATCCGGAAGTGCAGAAAATGCTGGCCGCCGCCGGCCTGGAGGGTATTGAACCGGTGACCACCGGCAAGTTCACCTACGTGGCGCCCTTCGTCAACGCCGAGGAGACCGAGTACCTGGTGATCGAGGATCGCTTCCCCAACGGCCGGCCCGCCTTCGACCGGGTCGGCGTCTCGTTCACCGACCGGGCGACGGTCGACAAGGTGGAAAGGATGAAGGTTTGCACCTGCCTCAACCCCCTGCACCTTTCCCTGGCCATGTTCGGCTGCCCCCTGGGCTTCAAGAAGATAAGCCAGGCCATGCAAGATCCCGATCTCAGAAGGCTGGTGGAGATTGTCGGCTATGACGAAGGCCTGCCGGTGGTGACGGACCCCGGCATCATAAACCCAAAAGCCTTCCTTGACGAGGTGTTGAACGTCCGTTTCCCCAATCCGTTCATGCCCGACACGCCGCAACGGATCGCCTGCGACCTTTCCCAGAAGCTGGGCATCCGCTTTGGCGAAACCATCAAAACCTACCAAGCCAGGGAGGATTTGCGGGTGGACGACCTGGTGCTGATACCCCTGTCCATGGCGGCCTGGTTCCGTTATCTCCTGGGCGTCGACGACGACGGGAAGCCTTTCGAGGTCAGCCCGGATCCGAGGCGGGAGGAGGTGGAAGGCCATCTCAAAGGCATCAAACTAGGGGACGCCGGCCCCTTCCACGAGCAGTTGCGGCCGGCGCTTTCCGACGCCAGCCTTTTCGCCGTCGATCTCTACCAGGCTGGCTTGGGCGAACGCATCGAGGGATATTTCGCCGAATTGACGGCCGGCGCGGGGGCGGTGCGGAAAACCCTGCACAAATACGTGACGGCGAATCGGCGGCGGGGTTCGTAAAAAAGGCGCACCGGCATTGGACGGGGTTATCGCCGCCGCCGGCGATTCATTAGCCTCGCATCGCGACGATTGGCGATGGAACGGCGTCGGCTGGCGCGATTGGGAAAAGCTTAGCGGTTGCCTTGGGAATTTGCGAAACGCCAGGCAAAGGCTTTGGCGTGTATTCGGCGGTTTCAATTTTATCTTTTTAGGAGGAAAATCATGCGGCATATGGACAAATTGTTTGGCTTGGCGCTGGCGGCGGCGTTGTTTTGCGCTTTTTCCGCTTTGGGCGGGGACAGCTATGTGATGAAGCTGTCCACCCAGCTCAATGAGACCACCCCTATGGTCAGGGGCTTCAACCAATTGGCCGATAACGTCAAGGCCAAGACCAACGGGCGCCTGCAAATCCAGGTTTACCCGTCCGCCCAGCTCGGCTCGGACGAGGACGTGATTGAACAGGCCATGCAGGGCGTCAACGTCGCCGTTCTGACCGATGGCGGCCGCATGGGCAACTATGTGCGCGACTTCGGCATCATCGGCATGGCTTATTTCGCCGACAATTACGACGACGTCCTAAAAGTCATTGAATCCCCCACTTATAAGAATTGGGAGGAGCAACTGTCAGGCGAGGGCATCCGGGTGCTTTCCTTCAACTGGTATGACGGCCCCCGGCATTTCCTCACCCACGAGCCCATCAAGGTTCCGGCCGATCTTTCGGGCCAGCGCATCCGCACGCCCGGCGCCCCGGCCTGGGCCGAGTCCATACGGGCCATGGGCGCCACCCCCATCGCCATGCCCTGGGGCGAGGTTTACAGCGCGGTCCAGTCCCGGGCCATTGACGGCTGCGAGGTCCAGGACACCTCCACCATGGGTTCCAGGACCTACGAGGTCCTTAAATACCGCAACAAAACCTCCCATTTCCAGCTCATCAACGGCTTGATTGTCGGCGAGCGCTGGTTCAAGACCCTGCCGGCGGATCTGCAAAAAATCCTGCTGGAGGAGACCAAGGCCGAGGGCCAGCGCAATGCCCGATTGGTGGAGAGGGAACTGGTTGAAATCGAGAAAAAACTCGCCGAATACGGCATGATCACCACCCAGCCCGACGTGGCCGCCTTCAAGAAGGCGGCGGACGGCGCCTACGAGAAACTGAATTTCACCGCCTTGCGGGCGCGGATTTACAAGGAAATCGGCAAATAGCCGTCCCCCGGCCGGAGCCGGAAATGATAAAAAGCGCATACAGGAAGTTTTGTCCGCTGGAGCTAGGGGTGGCCGCGGCCCCGCTGCCGCGGCCATCGCCTCGCCGGCGTTTGTCCCAGGCATGGCCAGGACCCTCCGCCACCCCCCGAACCGGGCGGTCGACATTTCCCCGCCGCCCCCCCGTCTGGAGCCGGAAATGATAAAAAGCGCATACAGGAAGTTTTGTCTGCTGGAACTATGGGTATCCGCGACCCTGCTTATGGCCATCTCCTCGCTGGTGTTCATCTCGGCCATAGCCAGGACCCTCCGCCATCCCCTGAACTGGGCGGTCGACATTTCCATGCTGCTCTTTGCCTGGCTGGTCTTCCTGGGCGGCGACATCGTCATTCGGGAGACCAACCTGATCAGCGTGGACATGCTGCAACGGCTGTTGCCGCCGGCGGCCAGGAAAGCGTTGCAGACCATGTTCCTCCTGATGATGATGGGGTTCCTCGCCGTGCTGGTCGTTTACGGCATCCCCCTGCTGCTGGACAACCGGAAACGCATGTTCCAGACCATGGAACTCAGCTATTCCTGGTGCACCCTGGCCGTGCCGGCGGGGGCGATCCTCATGATCATCTCCTCCGGCATCAGGCTATACCGGTTATTCCGGACTCCGGCCGCCGCCGTGGAGGGAGAATGACATGGCTCTGACCTTTGTCGCGTTCCTGGTGTTGCTGGTTCTCGGGATGCCGGTGGCCTTCGCCATCGGCATTTCCGGCTTTTGCTTCTTCTGGTTCTCGGATCAGATACCCATGACCATTACTGTCCAAAAAGCGCTCTCGACCACCCAGTCCTTCACCATGCTTGCCATCCCCCTGTTCATTTTCGCCGGCAACCTCATGAACAACACCGGCATCACCAGCCGCATCATGCGCCTGTCCAACGTCCTCACCGGCCACCTGTACGGAAACATTGCCCAGGTATCCTGCGTCATGTCCACCCTGATGGGCGGGGTTTCCGGCTCGGCGGTGGCGGACGCCGCCATGGAAAGCCGCATCCTGGGCCCGGAAATGCTCCGCCTGGGCTACTCCCGCGGCTGGTCGGCCGGCATCAACGGCCTTTCCGCCCTGATCGTCGCCACCATCCCCCCGAGCATGGGGCTGATTATTTACGGCTCGGTCGGGGAAGTGTCCATCGGCCGTCTCTTCGCCGCCGGCTTTATGCCCGGCATCATAATGATGATTTGCCTGATGGCGGCGGTCTCCATTTCCGCCCGCCGGCGGGGCTATGCCCCGGAAAAAGCCAAGATGGCCAGGCCGGGGGAAATCATCCGCTGTTGCGTCGAGTGCATTTGGGCCCTCCTCTTCCCCATCCTGCTGATCTTTTTCATCCGTTACGGCATTATGACCCCGTCCGAATCCGGCGCCTTCGCCATATTTTACGCCCTTTTCGTCGGCGGCTTCATTTATCGCGAACTCACCCTGGAATCCTTCAAGAAAACCCTGGTGGACAGCGTCAAGGACATTTCAGCCATCACCATCATTCTCGCCTTCTCCGGGATCTTCGGCTACGGCGTGGTTTACGACCGCCTGCCCCAAGGCATCGCCCAACTCATGGTCGGCGTGACCTCCAACTCCAACCTCATGCTGTTGATCATCATCATCGTCCTGCTGATCATGGGGATGTTCATGGAAACCACGGTCATCGCCCTACTGATGACCCCCATCCTGCTGCCGGTGGCCAAATCGGTCGGGGTGGATCCGGTGCATTTCGGCATCCTCATGATGACGGTGGTCACTTTCGGGGTGATGACCCCGCCGGTGGGGGTGGCCCTCTACACCACTTCCACCATCATGGAATGTCCGCCCGAGGAAACCGCCCGCGAGTCGCTCTCCTTCTACATCGCCATTGTGGTCGTAATCTCCTTGCTGGTGCTGTTCCCCGCCATTTCCCTGACCGTGCCGGACTGGATTTTCGGCACGGCCCGCTATTAGGAAGCGGAATGCCATGACCAAATGCAGAATCACCGTGCTCAAAAGGACTTTTGATCGGGAACTGGCGAATCAATATGGCGTGGAAGGGCTCACCGCCTGCCCCATGCTCAAGGACGGCCAGGTCTTTTACGCCGACTACGCCCGCCCGGACGGTTTTTGCGACGAAGCCTGGAAGGCCATATACCAATATGTCTTCGCCTTGGCGCATGGCGTCGGCGACGCTGGCGGGCTTTTCTATTACGGCGACTGGATACGCGTTCCCGGAGTGGCCATATGCGGCTGCAACGACGGCCTGCGCCCGGTGATTTTCAAGCTGGAGCGAACCGAGCAAAAATCCGAAATCGGCTATACGCCGGCGGGTTGAAGCCGATCCCCGGGGATGCGGCGATGGGGAAGAGCTACATAAGTTATGAAACAGCTAACATGGGGAACATCAAAATGACAGGGACATCATTCCGGCTCGGCGCCGGAATCGGCCAGGTTTTGGAGGAGGAACTTATGGATATGAGGAGAAGGGCGGCCCTGTTGGCCGCGGCGCTGTTGTTCGTATCGGCGGCGGTTATGTCCGCCGAATATGTCGTCAAGATCGGCCACCTCACCAACACGGATCACACGTGGCATAAGGCCTGCGAAAAATTCAGGGAAATCGTTGAAAAGGAATCCAACGGGCGCATCGAGGTACGCGTCTACCCCAACAGCGAACTCGGCCCGGAAGTGGAGGTTGTCGACGGCATCCACGGCGGCATCGCCCACATGGTCATTTCCGCCGACTCCCTGGCCAACTGGGTGCCCTCCATCGCGCTCCTGAGTGTGCCGTACATGATTCGAGACATCCCCCACATGGAGAAGGTGCTGAACAGCGAAATCGGCGAATTCATCAGCAAGGAGATCATTGCCCAGGCCAGCCTGCGCCCGCTGGCCGCATTCGCCCGCGCCCCGCGCAACCTGACCTCCAACAAGCCGGTTACCGTTCCGGCCGATGCCAGCGGCTTGAAGGTGCGCCTTCCCGCCGTGCCGCTCCATGTCGCCGCCTGGGAGGCCGTCGGCGCGAAACCGACGCCCATGGCTTTTTCCGAGGTCTTCACCTCGCTGCAGCAGGGAGTGATCAACGGGCAGGAAAATCCCCCGGATCTCATCAGGAGCGCCAGCTTTTTCGAGGTCCAGAAGTACATGAACCTGACCGAACATGTCCGCACCTGGATTTACTTGCTTATCGGCGAGGATTTCTTCCAGGAACTGCCGGAAGACCTCCAGGGGATCGTTCTCAAGGCGGGCAAGGAAACGGAAAAGTACGAACGCGGACTCCACCTGGCCGCCGTCCAGTCGGATTTGGATTTCCTGCGGGGAAAAGGCATGATCTTCAATGAATCCGACAAGAAGGCTTTCGCCGACGCCATGTATCCCGCAGTTATAAAGTTCTTGCAGGATCTTGACAAAAGCAAGGGTACCAGGCTTGCCGAGATGTATGAACAGGTAATCAAAATGTAAATACCAAATCCCCGGCTTCCCGCCCGTTTGCGGACGGGAAGCCGGCAAGCGGAGGGACTGTATGCCCATTATCAGCAAGGCGGTCAGGTGGTTTCTCGTCGCCGGAATGGCGCTTGCGTTTCTAGGGCTGATCGGATCGGTGCTGTTGCAGGTCTTCGCCAGGCTGTTTCTCCCCAGCCTTCCCAGTTGGACGGAGGAAACATCTAGAATTTTCCTGATTTGGATGGTCGGTTTCGGGGGCGGGCTTGCCTACCGCGAACGCGCGTACGTCAACGTCGACCTGCTGATCAACCTTTTCCCGTCCTGGCTGAAAACGGCTTTCGTGAAGGTTTCCGACCTGCTCATCGCCGCCTTCATGATTCTGTTCACCAGGCAGGCATGGCTGCAAACGATCAGGATGGGCCTCCGCCAGACCAGTCCGGCCCTGTATATTCCCATGCAATACGTGTTCTTCGCCTTGTGCCTGCTTGGAATAGGCGTTTTCCTGTTCGCGCTCGCATCCTTCGCCGGCGGCCTTTTCAATAAACCGAAAGGAGAATATGCGTGAACGTCGTCATCATGTTTTCTTCCTTCCTGGCATTGCTGGCCTTCGGCGTGCCTATTGCCTTCTGCCTCGGCCTGTCGTGCGTCCTCTATGCCTTTTTGGCTGACATTCCCATGATTTTTCTCGCCCAGAAAATGTACGGCGGCTTGAATTCCTTCACTCTGCTGTGCATTCCTGGCTTCATTCTGGCTGGCGAACTGATGAATTCCGGCGGATTGTCCGACCGCATAATCCGGTTTTGCAACAGTTTCGTCGGGCATATCCGCGGCGGCCTCGCCCAGGCGAACATCATCGCTTCCATGGTGTTTGCGGGCATTTCCGGCACGGCGCTCGCCGATACCGCCAGCCTTGGCGCCATCCTCATTCCCGCGATGAAAAAGGAAGGCTACGACGTGCCGTTTTCCTGCGCCGTCACCGCTTCGTCGTCAACCATCGGCCCCATCATCCCGCCGTCGACGCCGATGGTCATTGTCGGCACCTTGACCGGCCTGTCCGTGGGCAGAATGTTCATGGCGGGCGTTCTTCCCGGTATTTTGCTGGGCGTCGGCCAGATGATCCTGACGTACTACCTGTCCACGAAACGCGATTATCCCAAGAGCGGCAAGTATACCTGGAGGGAACGCTGGAACGAATTCCGCTACGCGTTCTGGGCGCTCCTGATGACCTTTATCATCCTCTACGGCATTATCGGCGGCATTTTCAGTCCGACCGAAGCGTCCATCGTCGCCTGCCTGTATGCCCTTCTCGTCGGGATCTTTGTCTACAGAGGGCTGCATGCCGGCAATTTGCCGCGAATCTTCATCAATGCGGCCATCACCACCACCGGCATCATGGTGCTGGTCGGCTTTGCCAACTGCTTCGCCTACATCATGATGTCGGAGCGCGTGCCGCGCATGATCACCGATCTTTTTTTAAGCATGACCGAAAACAAGTACCTGATCATTCTTCTCATCAATATTCTCCTGCTGTTCGTCGGCACCTTCATGGAAACGATCGCCGCGCTGTTGACGCTGTTCCCCACGCTGCTGATGGTGGCGACGTCGGTGGGAATCGACCCGATTCATTTCGGGGTCATGGCGGTGCTGAACCTGGTCATCGGCCTGACCACGCCGCCGGTCGGCGTGTGCATGTTTGTCGCGGCCAGCATCGGCCGGATTTCATTGAGCGAATTCACCAGGGCCAATTTGCCATACCTGTTGCTGAATGTCGGCATACTCATGCTGGTGTCGTATCTTCCCTTCCTCACGTTATGGCTGCCGGGGTTGGTTATGTAACAGGGAAAGAAACTTGTGGGGCGACGATGAACCGGCGCACGAATGAGTATGATGGCCGGGAATTTAAGACGGCGGTTTAAGTAACAGTTCGCCGATGAGCATATGGACGCATCTTTTATCCAAGAAAGCGTCCGACGCGCAAAGCCGCTAGCCCTCCCCCGGTTAAAAACATCACGGCGCCAGGAATTGGATCCGCCGACAAACGGGACGTCGCGGGGGCATCCGTCCGCCGGCTAGGCGGCGCGAACGATTTTTCCCTCGCGTATGGGCAGATTGACGATTGCCGCCAGCATTGCGAGGGCGATGTCCAGATGCCAAACCCGCAAAAGGTTGCCGGATGCCTGTATGGCCAACCCGCCAAACCAGGCGCCGAGGAATCCCCCGATCTGGTGGCTGAACAGGGTCAGACCAAACAGGGTCGCCAGGTAACGCGGGCCGAACAGTTTGCCGACCAGGCCCGCGGTTGGCGGGACGGTGGCCAACCAAGTGAGCCCCGTGGCCGCGGCGAAAAGGTAAAAGACCATCTCGATTTTGGGCGAAAGCAGGTACATGATGATGGTGAGCGCCCTAAACCCATAAAGAGCCGCCAGAATCAGCTTCATGCGGAAATATTTTCCCAGCACCCCCGCCAATATGCTTCCGCCGATATTGCACAGGCCGATAAGCGACAGGCTGATCGCCGAGACCGCGCCGCCGTGGCCCAACAGCCCAATCTCCCCCGGCAGATGGGTGGTGAGGAAGGCCACATGGAAGCCGCAGGTAAAAAAGCCGACGTGCAACAGGAGATAACTCGGATGCCGTACCGCCAGGCGCAACTGGCCTTTTAGCCCAACCGCCCCGCTGGATTCAGCCGCTTCGGCCGGACCGACCGGCGGGCGCTTCTCCCGTCCATTGCGGCGGCAAAGAAACCATGACGGCGCTGCGGTCGCCAAGGAGGAAAGAGCCAGGAACGCCAGGCCGCCGGCATAGCCTTTGGCGGCAATCAGGCCCTGGATGATCGGCGCAAAAACGAATTGCCCAAGCGACCCGCCGGCATTGACCAAGCCGCTGGCGACGGATGTCTTGTTCGGGGGAAGACGCCCGGCGATGACGCCGATGAGAATGGCGAAACTTCCCGCGGCGGCGCCCGCGGGGCTTAAAAGGCCTTGCGCCAGTATCAATGAGGGGAATGACGCGGCCCGGGCGGTGTACAACTGCCCGCCGGCGAGCATTATCACGCCGACGAGCAGCACCGGGAACGCCCCTTTCTTGTCCGCCCAGGCGCCGAAAACAGGCTGGAAAACGCCCCAGACGAGTTGCCCGATTGCGAGCGCCATGCTCACGTCCGCGATATCCATGGCCGTAGCGTCCACAATGGGATGTACAAACAGGCCAACCGTCTGGCGAACGCCGCTTGTCGCCATAAGGATGACGCTCGCCAGCAACACCGGTCTCCAGGCGCTTCCGACCGCCGGAGCGGCTAGCGGCGGTCGGCGGGCGCGGCGATCATTCGTCTCATCCATGCCGGTTGCTTTCGGCCGGCGGCGCGCATTGCGAAGATCCGGTGGCGCCCACCCGCCCTTCATTCATTCCCGGGACGGCGTACTCGAAGCGGATGTCGGCGCGGGCATATTTGCTGTCGGGATCGAGGGGGACGCGCCTGAAGCCGAATTTTTCATAGACATGAAGGGCCGGTTTCAGGAGCTGATTGCTTTCCAGGGTGATTTTTTTGGCGGCATGCCCCACCGCATAATCCAGGCACGCCTTGAAGACGGCGCTTCCCGCTCCACATCCATGGCGACTTTCATCCGCCGCCAGCTTGGACAACTCCCACACATCGTTTCCAATGGGGAATATGAGGCAGGTCGCAATCGCCTTCCCACCCTCGACCGCGAAGAAAATCATCCCTCCCTTTTCCAAATACTTTTCCACATTGTTCATAGTGTACACGTCAGCCGGCTCAATACGGAAATATTTTTCCACCCAGGCGCGATTCAATGCGATGAAATACTGTTTGTACTTCTCTTGATATTCCACAATCTCCATGCTTTTGCCTCCCTCCCGTCATGAATCCCGTTGCGCGGGACGCGCAAACACTTGTCCCCGCCGTTTTCTCCCGGCTGGCGGCGCGCCCGCGCCATCGATGCCGATTTCGCCTCGCGCTTCGAACCGTTCACGCAGCCGCAAAAGGTCGGCCGTGCCCATTCCCAGTCTGGCGGTTATCCCCTCCTGCGCCCTTTGCCAGAGCGGCAGCGCCTTTTCCAGCGCCTTGACACCCAGGAGCGTCAGGAAAAAGCACCGGCTTCTGCTTGCCGCCGGCGCTTCGTCCGTGACGAAGCCATCCCGGATCAACGGTTCCAGCGTCCGAACGAGGGTACTTTTTTCAAGCCCAACCCGGCGGGCAAGTTCTCCGGTGCCGCAGCCCTCTTTCCTGGCGACATTCACCAGCAGGGAATACTGGTTGACGCTTAGGGCAACCGGCTCAAGCGCCTGGTCGTAGAAATCCGTCGCCTTTTGGGCGATGCGCCTCAGGATAATGCAGGCGCACGGCTCCCGGGGGATAGGAACTTTTTTGCCTCCCATCAGTTTCGTTCTCCTGAATAGATGTATATACATCATAGCGAAAGCAAGCGCCAGGTCAATGAAAAATCCCGGCGGACAATAATTTGTTGTTTACCGCGTCGCGGCGCCCCTGCGGCATAAATCGGCAAGCGACCGGGGAACTCCGGTTTCGCATTTGTTGCGCGTTTTCGGGAAGCGCGGACAAGCGATGCAAAAAGGCGTGGCGGGAGGGACGCGCAAAACCGTACGCTTCTGAAAACAATCCCGTCAGATCGCCGGGAAACATACGCTTTTCCGACGCCAATCGCTTTAGACAAGCGGGAATGGAAAAACGCGCCGCGCGGGACGGGCGCCGCGTTGGCGGCATGGGACGCTAGCCGCAAAACCGGTTGCGGCAAGGCGGGCGGAAACGCCAATCGGAGCGGCCTCCCGGGCCGGCTATTTCCGGCCCAAGACGGCGAATTCCTCGACATCCAGGGTAAATATTATGCCGCCGCCCGGCTCGGCCAAGGCCGGCAGGGTCTGGATCGCCTCCACGATGCCTGGGGCCGAGGGTCGCTCGGCCACGATGAGCAGCATCTCCTTCTCCGGGACCAGGGTG
>JAISYL010000206.1 GCA_031269935.1 Planctomycetota bacterium | reverse complement strand
GCTAGCCCGCCCCGCCTCCTCCTCTCCGCCCCCGCCAGCGGGATGGGCAAGACCACCCTGGCCCTGGCGCTTCTCCGGGCCTTCCGGGACCGGGGGCTGGCCCCGGCCGCCTTCAAGTGCGGCCCGGACTACCTGGATCCCCTGTTCCACCGGGAAGCCCTGGGGATCCCGGCCCGCAACCTCGATCTCTTCTTCGTCCGCCCGGGCCGCCTGCGCGGGCTTTTCCGGCGGGGCGCCGCCGGAGCCGGGGCGGCGCTCCTGGAAGGCGCCATGGGCTATTACGACGGGGCGGGGGGAACCGACGCGGCCAGCGCCTGGCGGGTGGCGGCGGCCACCGCCAGCCCGGCCGTGCTGGCCCTGGTTCCGGGCGGCGCCTGCCTGTCCCTGGCCGCCCTGGTCCGGGGTTTCCTGGCCTTCCGGACGCCCTCCCGGATCCGGGGCCTGATCCTCAACCGGACCTCCGCCGCCCGGGCGGATCGCCTGGCCCCCCTCCTGGAGCGGGAAACCGGCCTCAAGGTCTACGGCCACCTGCCGGAAATGCCCGCCGCCGCCCTGCCCGGCCGGCACCTGGGGCTCGTCCCTCCGGCGGAGGCGGGGGGGACGGAGGAAAAGATCCGGCGGTTGGCCGAACAGGCGGAAAAGAGCCTGGATCTGGCCGGCCTGCTGGAACTGGCCCGTTCGGCCCCGCCCCTGCCGGGCCGCCTCCCCCGGGTCCGGTCGGTCGCCGGCCGCCGGCCCCGAATCGGGGTGGCCCGGGACGCCGCCTTCTGTTTTTATTACCCGGAAAACCTGGAATTGCTGGAGGAGTTGGGGGCGGAACTGGCCTTCTTCAGCCCCCTGGCCGATCCCGCCCTCCCGGAAAGCCTGGGAGGTCTGTATCTGGGCGGGGGCTATCCCGAAATGCACGCCCGGGAACTCGGGGAAAACCGCCGGCTGCGGGAGGAGGTCGGCCGGGCGGTGCGGGGGGGGCTGCCCACCCTGGCCGAGTGCGGCGGCTTTCTCTACCTCCTGGAGGAACTCGAGGACGGAGGGGGCCGGGTCCATCCGATGGCGGGAGCCCTGCCCGGCCGGGGCGGCCGAGGGGAACCGGGGCTCAAGCACTTCGGCTACGCCGTCCTCGAGGCCCGGACGGACGGCCTGCTTTGCCCAGCCGGCGGCAGGATCCGGGTCCACGAATTCCATCATTGGGACAGCGACCGGCCGGGCGGCGCCTTCCGGGTCCGGAAACCCGGGGGCGGGCCCGCCCGGACGGCCGGAACCGCCGGCCCCGGCCTGTACGCCGGCTTTCCCCACCTTTATTTCTGGAGCGATCCCGCCCTGGCCGAACGCTTCGTCCGGGCGGCGGCGGAAAGGGCGGGGCGGAATTCCTAGAGCGTGTTGTTAAAAGTCCGCTTTTGATCGCGCAAGGAAACGACGTTTTCCCCTTGCGCCTTGACAACTCCGCCTCCGCCCGCTATCCTGCCGGCATGCCGGAATCCACCGGCGCACGCGGAAAACGAGGGACATTCACCATGAGCGACAATTTTTCCCATCTGCGGCCGTTTAAGATGCTGCGCAAACTGGAGAAAAAATCCGAAGACGTTTGGGCCCTGATCGACGGCGCCGTTCTCGCCAGGCTTGAACAGAAAAATCCCCGGGTCCGCTGGCCGTCCTGGTGTTTTTTGCCCTTTTCCCATTGGGAGGGCATTCTCAAATACGCCGAAAAGGAAAAGATGCTTTCCCAACTGTCGTTCAGGGATACCCTTCAATATTCGGGGCTGGGAACCTGGAGATATTTCCAGGGCTATTACGATTTCGACGAGGACGTTTACAACGAACTGATCTCCGCGCCCATCGACGAAAACATCCCGGCGTCGATACTCATGAATCTGCCCGAAACCTGCATCTATGTCAATACGCCCTGGGGAATACAATTCCTCTCCCTGCCCATCTACGGATTTTGGGTATACGCGCATCACAACGTCGAACTCAGGAACCTCTACGAGTCGGAACTTTTGTTCACGCTCGACGATCAGAAAAAATCCTTCGCGGTGGCGCTGTTTCCCCTCGGAAACTGGTCGATCAAGGAATCCAAAAACCTCTACATCTCCTTGAACGCGCAATGCACGAGCGAGGCGGTCGGCAAAGCCAGGACGGAATATCCCGGCGACCTCCTGAAAAGCGCGTACGAGAGTTCCCTGTTGTTCGTGATGAGCGTATTGCCCCTTCTCGCGTATCTCTGCGCCGACAACCGGGAACTCCTCAACGACGAATACGGCTTGAGCCGACCGCCGCCGCCCGATCACTTGCTGCCGGCCCCGGGGAAACTGAACATTTCCCCCCCCGACCCGAAAATATGGAACGTGGGCCTCCAAGCCGGAAAAACCATGCGCGAGGCGCAAAACGCCGTAAAAAACGCCAAGCCGGCGAACAAGCCGGGCATGGACAAATCGCGGTGGAAATATTATCCCCGGGGAACGCCCGGAACGGATCGGGAGTTCGGACTCGAATGGCTCCCTCCCGGCGGACCTCCAAGCGGATGTTGTTAGGGCTTGCCCAAAAATAACTTAAGGCAACCAATCCGTGAACGGGGGTATCGCATCATGGACAGTCCTCGTCTGGCGCATCCGTACGACCGGCTGGCCCGGCATTTCCTGACCCGGACCGAATTAGCGGCGGATCTTAGGGTCTATCCATAAATGACTTATACATGTTTAGACAAGGAACCGAGTCGCGGCGGTAAATTTTCGCCCGTGGTTGGGCAAAAATTTACGAGAGCGATGTTGGTGACGCGGTCTAAACATGTCTAAGTCATTTATGGACGAGCTCTTATGTCATTTCTTGTTTGCGGTCGCGTCATTTTCGGAATATATGGTTTTTTCCCGGCGTTTCCCTGCCGGACCGAGAGGATCAAGCCTCTTCGCGTCCACCAGTCGGCACGATGCAGAGCATCGACAAGGACGTTGGCTTGGCTGCGCGGAACCGGATGCGGGCTTATCGCCAATTCCGTCCCTGTTTTTATGAGCAATGGGATAATGCCTTCAACGTTCCGTAAAAGGATACCGTTGGTGACTACAAATCGTTTGACCACTGGCGAATCCATTCACCGCCCTCCGAATATGGAACAATGCCGGTAAGTCCAATGTCGCAGTAATGGGTACAATAGCCACAACTTAGGTTGCAGGCGTGCGAAACATGCAT
>JAISYL010000200.1 GCA_031269935.1 Planctomycetota bacterium | reverse complement strand
AGGAAAAAGTCGCTGGCAGGATGATTTTTGGCCGGCGGTCAGGGGTAAAAATCATCCGAGAAGCGGCTTTTGACGCAGTATAACCCGACGAGACGGCATTTAACAACACGCTCTAAAAGCCCGCAAGAGGCGAAAAAGCGTCCCGCCGGAGATCGGCGGGACGCTTTTCCTTTTGCCGGCGGTCGCGCGGGCGGGGGTGGACAATCCACTTCCACAACGCCATGTTCGCGAAGCGGTTCCCGCGAGAATAAAGCGCGGCGGAACTATTTCCTGCCGATCTCCTCGCGGTCCAGGAGCGCCTGGAACTTGGCGTTGGCTTCCTTGGCCGCCTTCCGGTAATCCTGGCCGAGGATGGACTGGACCACCACCTCGCCGATGATGTCCCGGGCCTCGCCCACGGCGGTGACGGCGGGGCGGTCGTAGGAGACCCCGTAGGGAAGGGAGTCGGAGACGGCCTTGGCCCAGTCGGCGGGGTAGTTGGCCATGCCGCGCGGATCGTTGTAGGCCGAGGAGCGGGAGCACTGGACCGACTGCACGCCCTGGAGGTGCATGGTCTTTTCCTTGGAGGTGAGCCAGCGGATGAATTTCCAGGCCGCGTCCTTATTGCCGCTGTTCTGGCCGATGCCGATGCCCCAGGCGGTCACGAAGAAGAACCTGTGGGCCCGGGGACCGGCCGGGAACATGGCCACGCCGGTGACCCCGGCGACGGTGGAGTTGCGCGGATCGAGGAGCTGGATGTACTGCGAGCTGCAGTCGAGGTAGATGGCGCCCTTGCCCTGCGCGAAGACGGCGACCCCCTGGGGCCAGGACATGTTCAGCACGCCGGGAGGGCCGTAGTTGCGAAGCATGCGGCCGTAGTAGTCGGCGGTCTCGAGGAACTCGGGGGTGTCGATTAGCGACTTGCCGGTCCCGCGATCGAAGAAGTCGGAACCGTAACTGAAGAGGTAGCTGGAGAACTGGGTCACCAGGGGGCTGCGCTGGCCGCGGGCGACGAAGCCGTAGAACTCCTTGTCGCGGTCGGTCAGCTTCTTGGCCACCTCCTCCAACTCGGCCAGGGTCTTCGGCGGCTTGAGGCCGGCCTTCTCGAAAACGTCCTTGCGGTAGTAGATGACCGGGGTCTCGGAAATGGTGGGGACGCAGGTGATGACCCCGTCGACGGTGGCGGCCTCGCGGGCGGCCTCGGTGTAGTCCAGCCAATCGTATTCGGCGTCGTTGGCCACGAAGGGGGTCAGGTCCTGGATCCAGTTGTTCTTGACCATCAGCCGCCCTTCCTGCATGCAGCGGAAGTTGACGACGTCGACGTTGGAGCCCCCGGCGGCGAATTCCACCGTTATCTTCTGGGACAACTGGTCCTCGCCGTAGATCTCCACGTTGACCTTGATGCCCGACTCCTTCTCGAAGTCGGCCACATGCTTGACGGCGGCCTCGGTCCACGAGGTGTTGCCGAGAAGCACTCGGATCGACTCGCCGCCGGCGGCGGTGAAGGCGACCGCGCAGAGCGCCGCCGCCAGTGCCAATTTCCTGATCATTAACCGTCCCTCCTTTAAAGGTATGAACGCTCGAACAACCGCTCCATTTCCGGACAAAGCGTGAAAATTGCCCAACCACGTCCCGCAAGGAATTAGGGGGAGCCCGCGTCCGCCAAGCTCTTGGCGGCGTTGGACGGTCGGCGGCGGGAAATCGGGCGCGAGGCGGATATGGTTGCCGACACAGTCGGGAATATCGGGGCCGAGGAAATATTATACCGCGGCGGCCGTCGATCGCCAGTTTTTTTTTGGTTCTTCCGGGTGGTGGATTTTGATGGAGCGCTTATTTTTGCGCGAGCCCTTATGCCGGGAGCGTTTTGATTTTCGGGCCGGCGTCGATCCCAAATCCCGGGCGCGGGCTAGGGTTGGGGAACGGAAACAGCCGAAAACCATACACGCTTGGGCATAGCCCCGTCCCGCCGGGATCGAATCGCTTTTTTTTGTTTGACAGGCGCCGCTCCCGCCGGTATATAGGGATGACGGCGAAAGGGTTTTTTGCCCGCCGGCGCCGCAACGGCCGGGGGTTGGCTGTTTTGCCGGGGAACAACCCCGTCCCGCCCGGCAAGGTCGCCGCCGCCGGGCCGCTTCCCGCCCCCCGGAGCGGGATGTTTGTTCCTAATTTCCTCTTGGCGGTCCGAACTTGATCGCCGTCCCCCACGTCCTGGAAACGAGTGGTTTCAACCCGGTTTGGCGAAAATCAACTCATTGAAGCAAAAGCGCTTAAAACCTTAAAGGGAATCGCGCGGCGGGTGATTTGATTTCCTTTGGGGCCCACTAAAAGCCAATAACCCGCAAACGGCGGAAACGCGGATGGCCGGTCAAGCCTTTTCGGGCGCCGGCCCGTTTCCCGAGGCCCATTTTTGGAGGAAAGACGATGAAAGAAATCCTGTTCGCGGCGGCGTTGTCGCTCCTGTTCCCCGCGCTTTCGGCTCCCGCCGGGGAAAAGGCGCTTGAATTGAAATGGGCCCAGCCCGAACCGGCCGGCCACCCCTGGACCAACATCGGGGAGGAAATCTGCAAGGAAATAGACCGGAGAAGCGGCGGCCGAATCAAGATAACCCAATATCCGGCCGGCCAGTTGGGCAGCCACCTGGAACTGGTGGAAATGCTGCGCACCGGCTCGGTGGCCTTCCACACCTCCGGTCCGGCCGCCCTCAACGCCTTCGACGAGCGGGTCCAGATATTCAACATCCCCTACCTGATCAAGTCCAAGGAACAGGCCTACCGCATCTACGAGGCCGAGGTCGGCCAGAAGATGTTCAACGACGTCATTCTCAAGCGGAGCGGCATCCGCACCCTCCAGTTCTGGTACTTCGGCACCCGGACCCTAACCCTCAATCGGCCGGTGACCAAGCCGGAGGATCTGGCCGGGGCCAAGGTCAGGTGCATGGAGATGCCCATCTTCAAGGACGCCATCTCCAGCCTGGGGGCCAACCCGACCCCGATCACCTTTTCCGAACTGTACTTGGCGCTGCAGACCAAGGTGGTGGACGGGCAGGAAAATCCCATCCCCACCATCTATGCCCAGAAGTTCTACGAGGTCCAACCCTACATCATCCTCACCAACCACACCGTCCACATGGGGACGGTCCATATTTCCGAAATGGTTTGGCAACGGCTGTCCAAGGCGGACCAGGATCTGATTCTCGCGGTGTTCAACGAATACCGCCCCCGGATCGACGAAGCCATCGAGAAGGACGCGGTGGAGAAGCTCGAAGTCATGAAGAAGGGCGGGGTGACCGTGATTGAGCCCGACTACGAGGCCTTCAAGAAATATTCGCTCGCCTACATGATGGAACGCTACGGGGAAAAATGGGGCGATCTCATCAGCGCCTTCAAGGCCCTGGAATAGGATCCGCCGGGGGGAAGGGCGGGCTGGGGAAAAGGGGAGGCTTTTCCGTCCCTTTCCCCACCCCGCCCGCCGGCGGCTAGTGTTCCTTAAGGGCGCGGAAATAAATAACATTCCGGACCACCAGCCGAAGCGAGGACGGTTCATGAGCGGCGGGCAAGGAAAACGCAATTTTTTCATCATGGCCCAGGAATGCCTGAGCCTGGCCTTCTTCACTTTCATGTGCGTCCTCATGGTGCTCCAGCTCCTGTCCCGGTATGTTTTAAGGAGCCCCCTCCTGTTCACCGAGGAATTTTCCCGGCTCAGCTACGTCTGGGTCGCCTTCCTGGGGATGGCCGTCGCCCACCACCGGCGCGATCACATCCGCGTGGACCTCTTCCTGAACCTGTTGCCGCCCGGGGGGAGGCGGGCGGCCGAAGCGATCCTGGACCTCGCCAGTTGCGCCATTCTGGCCTACCTGGGGTGGTGGGGGGTGAAATACATGGATTTCAACCAATGGAACGTGGCCGCCTCGATGGATATTCCCCTCTACTACGTTTACGCCTCGTTCCCGGCGGGGTGCGCGCTGGCCATCGCGAACATCCTGGGGGGACTCCCCGGCCGGCTCCGGGCCGGGGGGCAAGGCGCCGAATCGCCACGCTAGGGATCCGGCGAAAATTTTTCGCCGAGTCCTAGTCGACTTTTCGCGGAGTCCCCATCGGTCCGAAAAATCCAACCGGAAAAGGGCGGCAAACATGCTTCTGACCGTATTCCTGGCCGTCCTGGCCGTCATGATGCTGGCCGGCTTCCCCATTTACCTCGCCCTGGCCGGGGCTTCGCTCTCCTACGTGGCGCTCCATCCCGACCTTTCCATGCTAATCGCGGTCCAGAAGATGCTTAACGCCCCCAACTCCTTCACCCTGCTGGCGGTCCCCTTCTTCATCTTCGCCGGGCAGGTGATGAACTACGGCGGGGTCACCGACCGCATCTTCGGCTTCGCCAACGCCCTGATCGGCCATTACAAGGGAGGGTTGGGCTACGTCAACGTCTTCGCCAGCGTCCTCTTCGCCGGGATGTCCGGTTCGGCCATCGCCGACGCCGGCGGCCTGGGCCTAATTGAAATCAAGGCCATGCGCGACGCCGGCTACGACGACGACTTCACCATCGGGGTGACCGCCGCCTCCTCCATCATCGGGCCGATCATCCCCCCCAGCATCCCCTTCGTGGTCTACGGGGCGGTGGCGGGGGTGTCCATCGGGGGCCTGTTCATCGGGGGCGTCGTGCCGGGCCTGCTCATGGCCGCCGCCCTCTGCGCCATGGTTTACCTGACGGCGAAGAAGCGCGATTGCCGGACCCTCCCCAAGCTGTCCCCGGCCCAGCGCTGGCGCGCCTTCAAGCGGGCCTTCCTCTCCATCCTGACCCCGGTCATCATAATCGGCGGCATCTGGGGTGGGTTCTTCACCCCGACCGAGGCCGCCTTCGTCAGTGTCGTCTACGCCCTGGGGGTGACCATCCTCGTCTACCGGGAGCAGAGGGTGGCTTCCCTGCCCGCCCTAGCCCTCGGCACCCTGCGGGCGGTGGGACCCGCCATCATAATCGTCGCCTCGGCCAACGTCTTCGGCTGGATAATGAATTACGAGAAGGTCGACGTCTACCTGATGAACGTCCTGTTCAGCTACACCACCAACAAGTACGTCATCCTGCTCCTCATCAACCTTGTCCTCCTGATCATGGGGATGTTCCTGGAAGTGGTCTCCGCCATCATGATAATGCTCCCCCTGGCGACCCCCATCATCGACCAGTTGGGGATCCACCCCATCCATTTCGGGGTGGTGATGGTGCTCAACCTCATGATCGGACTGCTGACCCCGCCGGTAGGGTTCGTCCTGTACATCCTGGCCTCGGTCGCCAACGTCCCGGTCAACCAGGTCATCCGTACCTGCATTCCCTGGAGCCTGCCGCTGGTGGCCGTGCTTCTGCTCATAACCTATGTTCCGGAGCTGGTCATGTTCCTGCCCCGGCTGCTGGGATTCGTTTCGTGAATCGTGGGGATCGGGGGACGGAAATGATCAACATCGGGGTGGTGGGCGCCGGCCTCTACGGCCGGGTGCATCTGGACGCCTTCAAGCAGCGGGAGCGGGAGCGGGGGGACGCCCGGGCGGCGGCCTTCGCCGACCTGAGCGAAACCGCCCGCCGGGCGGGGGAAAGGGATTTCGGAATCAAGGGTTACCCCAGCCTGGAGGAGATGCTGGAACACGAGGATCTGGACGGGGTCACCGTGGTCACCCCCGACCACCTCCACCACCGGCTGGTCATGGCCTGCCTCGCGGCCGGCAAGCACGTCTTCGTGGAGAAGCCCCTGTCCACCGACCTGGCCGAGGCCGAGGAAATGGCCGGGGAGGCGGAAAGAAGGAATCTCCTGCTGCAGGTGGATTTCCACAAGCGCTTCGATCCCTACCACGTCGACCTGAAGCTGCGCATCCGGGGGGGCGAACTGGGGAATCTCCAATACGGCTACTGCTGGATGGAGGACGTCCTGCGGGTGGGCACCGACATGATTGGCCAGCCGCACTGGGGCGGCCGGGGGTCGCCGGCCTGGTTCCTCGGCACCCACATGATCGACCTGAGCTGCTGGCTCATGGATTTTCCCGAGCCGGTCCGGGCCTACGCCACCGGCGGCCGGGGCAAGCTCAAGTCGCTGGGGCGGGACATTTACGATTCGATCAAGGCCACCGTCAGCTACGCCAACGGGGTCGCCGTCACCTACGACACCGCCGTCATCCTTCCCGATTCCCACGAGGCGGTGCTGCGCCAGGGGGTCAAGATGGTGGGGACGGAGGGCTTCCTGGTGGTGGACAGCCAGTACCGGGGCTCCCGGGGCTGCACCACCGGCGAAGGCATGCGGACTCCCAACTGCGGCGGCTTCGGCCGCAAATTCGCCAAGAACGGCGAGGCGATCAAGGCCGGCTACATCAACGACTCGCTGGTCGACTTCGCGGAAAACCTGGCCGAGTTGAAAAGGGGCGCCGCCCCGGCCGATCTGGCCGGCCGCTACGCCTCCGCCCGGGAGGGCGTCGTCTCGACCCGGATCGGGGTGGCCATCCACCAATCGCTGGAAACCGGCGCCCTGGTGGACATTCGGAAGCTTTAAGGGGACTTTTATGAGGGGAGACGCCTTGAAAAAATATTTTGCCTGTTTGGGATGGCTGTTAATAGTCGTTCCTTTGGAAACGATTTACTCGGGGGACGCTTTGCGTGTGGTCGCGTCGAATACGACTTGGGGGGTGACTCTAAAGGATTTCGTCCCTGATTTTGAAAAGGATTCCGGAATCCGGGTCAATCTTGAAGTGTTTGGAGAAGAACAGCTTCAGCAAAGACTCATGGTTGAATTTTCATCCGGAACCTCCGATATCGACGTATTTATGACACGTCCGCCGCAAGAAGGGCGGATGATGCAAAAGAACGGTTGGTATGAAGACCTTATGAGTTTTATTCGGGACGATCCGGAATATGATATGGACGACTATACTCCCGGGTCCATACAATCCACCCGGATCAACGGGGTTCAGACTTCCATCCCTGTTATCAACGAGTGCGAGGTTTTGTTTTATCGTAAGGATTTATTTGAGGAGGCCGGCCTTGAACCGCCGGAGACTTTTGCCGAGGTTGAAAAAATCGCCGCCAAGTTCACGGATCGCGACAAGGAGATTTATGGTTTCATGGCCAGGGGCCAGAGAAGCCCGCTTGTGACTCAATTTTCCAGCTTTTTTTATTCCTTTGGCGCGGATTGGTTTAACCAGGATACGAAAACCGCGACACTTAACACTCCGGAAGCCCTTGCCGCCTATGAATTTTACGGTCGCATGCTGCGCCTTTACGGTCCGGAAGGCATACTTAACATGTCCTGGCCTCAATGCGTCGCCATTTTCCAGCAGGGCAAGTGCGCCATGTATTTTGATTCCAATACATTGTATCGAATGTTGATGGACCCGAAGAATTCGCAGGTGGGGGATAGGACCGGCGTCGCTCTTTTCCCGTCGAGTCCGAACGGGCGAAGGATTTATGATTCAACCGGTTGGGCCATAGCCATGTATAGCGGAAGCCGGAATAAGGAAGTGGCCTGGAAATTCATCCGTTACATGACGGACAAGGCGCGGACCTTGATTTCCCAAGGAACGCACGCCAATCCCGGCGCCCGCAAATCGGCATACGCCAACCCCGAAGGAAGCAGGAATTTTCCGCCGGATTGGGTTAAGGCGGTAAGAGACACCGCCCCGTACGGCGTGGGATATGACCGCCCGCTGGTCACCGCCGTTTCCGAGGCGCGGGATTTTATCGGTACGGTGGTCATGGCGGCGATAGAAGGGCGCGATTTCAAGTTCGAGGCCGAAAAGGCGAACAAGGCGTTTCAGGAAATATTGGACAGGGAAAATAATTGAGTGGACTTTAAAGTCCACATTGAGAGAGGTTGGAATATGAGGGTCAAATTCAACGCCGATACGCAGATTGTGTTCCAGATCGGCGACCCGATTGAATTCAGTTGCGCCGCCTTTCTTCACAACGCCATTTATGATTTCGCGAATTTAAACGCCGTGTCGTTGCCGCTTAAGGTGGAAAAGGGGAAATTGCCGGAATTCGTACAGGCGGTGCGCCTGATGAACATCAACGGCTTCGACCTCACCACGCCGCATAAGTCCGACATTATTCCGCTGTTGGACGAGTGCGACGAGCCAAGCCGGATTTTCCGGTGCGTCAATCATGTGAAATTGGCGGGGGGGAGGTTGATCGGCTGCGGCTTGGATGGCGTGGGCATGGGATTGGCGATTGAAAGCGCGACGGGCTCGGTCAAGGGCAAGCGTCTCGGAATCATCGGCGCCGGATCGGTTGCCGGAGCCATAGCGGCCGATCTTTGTTCGCGGGGGGCGAGCGAGGTCGTCATCGTCAACAGGACGCTGGAAAAGGCGGAATATATCGCCCGGACCATGCGATCCCTCTATTCCGTTTCGTCCTCGGCCAAGCGATTTTCGAACGAAACGCTGGCGGAGGTGGCCCCGAATGTCGATCTTTTGGCGCAATGCACGACATTGGGTCCGATGCTGCGCGGAGCCGATTTCGAATCGTTGGATTTTGTGGACAAGCTGCCGGAGCATTGCGTGGCGGCGGACGTTCTCTATCCGGCGACCACCTTCCTGACCCGGGCCGCGAAAAGGGGATTGCGCGTTGTTGATGGAACCGGGATGATGTATCATCAACAATTCGCGGCCATGGAATTCCGGTTCGGGGTCAAGCTTCCGCCGGAAATGATATTGGAGGCCGAGGAAGCGCTTGATATAGCCATAACGCTCCGCGACATCAGACGCAAACGGAAAATCGCGCCGGTTTGATATCAAGGGGACTTTTAAAGGGAATCGGGCGACGGTCGACTTCGCGGAAAATCCAGCCGAGTTGAAAAGGAGCGCCTCCCCGGCCGATCCGGCCGGCCGCCACGCCTCCGCCCGGGAGGGCGTCGTCTCGACCCGGATCGGGGTGGTCATCCACCAATCGCTGGAAACCGGCGCCCTGGCGGACATTGGGGAACTGTAGGGATCCGCCAAGTCCAAATCAAAGATTCGGACTTGGCGGGGAAGACGGTTTTTTCAAAAACGCCCAAATTTCGCGAACACTTCGGCGATTTTCATGCCCTCCGCCAAAGCCTTTCGCATCTCCCTCTCCGTCTCGGCCTTGGTTTCCGCCTTTTCCAGAACTTCAACGCCCAAAGCCCGGGGAATGGCGACAACGCCGTCATCGTCGCCAAGGATGTAATCGCCTGGATTGACGGCCAC
>JAISYL010000179.1 GCA_031269935.1 Planctomycetota bacterium | reverse complement strand
CGGCGTCCCGGCTGAGCGGAAGGTTTTCAACCGCGCCAATAGAGCGGGAAAAGATACGGCGGCGGTTTTGCATTTGCTGCGGGATTTTCTCGCAGTCGCCGTCAATCCCGGGAACGCGGGCTGGCTTTTGTGTCGACGCGGCGAGCCGCTTTCGACACTCACCGCCGACAGGTTGCGCTCCGCGCGTATTATTATGACGCCCGCGTTTTGAGAAGCGTTCTTCCCGGTTTCGCACTGTACGTCTGTACCGCGCCGTCAGTAAGCACCAACACCATTCATGGCGGCATTATCTATGCCGTGCGAAACGATATCCTTGATTTCACCCGGTCCGACAGCGGCCTATTTGATAAGAACGGAGGACTCTATGGATAGTGAATTGAAAAATGCGGTACTCGGAAGCACCGGCGCAGTCGCCAGCATCGAACGCGGTAATTTCGCCCATGTCGACACCAAGAAAAAAACGGGAACTGCGCCACCGTCCGTCCAAGCCGACTTCACCGATCCCGCCAAGCAACGGTGGGAGAAAATCAAAAGGATGGAGGCGCGCTTGCAGCGGGAGAAAGCCCGCGACACCACCGCCACGCGCAAGGAGAGGAACGGACAACTCTTTGTGTGGGGCGCGATGGTCGAGGCCGTATACCGCGACGGAGACGCCCTGGAACGCGCCCGGCCGCGCGGGTGGGCAAAGCGGAAACTCACCGACAAGCGGCACTTCCAGCGGGCGGAAAACGGCTTTGCCCGCATCGAGGACGAGGCGGCGGACACGGCGGATTTTTGCGGCGTTTTTGTGCGGTTGTGGTGTGGGTGTGTGGCGATGCGTTTGTGTGCCGGTTCCCGCGTGCGCTTCATGCATCCACATGGGATTCCGCCCAGGGTGTGGCGTAATCCCGTCCGCGAGGCTTTTCCCCAGGCGGTGCGCTTGGGGATTGCCTCCCGGACTTGCGGGTGGACGCGCGCGCGGGAACCGGCAAGGGCGCACATTAACATCGGCAAGCCGATGCAGTGCGCGAGGGGAGTTCCCCTCGCCCCCCCGGACGCTTTGCGTCCGCGCCCCTCCCTGGCAACCCGTGCGGGGTTTGCCGTGGTGACGGGGCGGTGAAAGGAAGGAAAGACATGTCGATTTTTCATTGCCAGGCCAAAGCGATCAGCCGCGCGGCGGAACGAAGCGCGACAGCGGCGGCGGCCTACCGCGCCGGAGAACGCATCATCGACGAGCGCGCCGGCGAGATACAAATATCCGCCCAAACCCTTGACAGCCCGCTGTTGGCTGTGGTATAGATACTCGAAAGGGGAAACGCTCGCTTCCCTCGAACGCGAATGGTACGAGGAAAAGGATCGCGCGTCCTTCCTCGACGCATTGGCGGACTTACGCCGGCAACTATGGAATGAACGAATTATTGACATGCCGTCCCGCAACTCCGACTACTCCATAATTCAAAAACTACCGATAAAGGCACTTGCTTGGGCCGCTTAAAGTTTAAAAGTCCACTCTAAGGGATCGTCCATAAATAACTTATACCTGTTTATACCGCGTCACCAACGTCGCTCTCGTAAATTTTTGCCCAACCACGGGCGAAAATTTACCGCCGCGACTCGGTTCCTTGTCTAAACAGGTATGAGTTATTTATGGACAAACCCTAAGGATTCCCCATGGATGAAATCCAGACGTATTTGGCCGGCGAACTCGGCGCCCTGGCCCTTTGGCTCGCCGATTCCATCCTGGTTCTGGGGTATCCGGGCCTGATTTTCCTCATGGCGGTGGAAAGTTCGCTCATTCCCTTTCCCAGCGAAGTGGTGGTGCCCCCGGCCGGCTTTCTTGTTTACGAGGGCCGGATGAGCTGGATCGGGGTTATCCTCTCCGGCGCCGCCGGCAGCCTTTTGGGCGCCCTGTTCAACTACTGGCTGGCGCTTCGCCTGGGAAGGGCGTTCATAATAAAATACGGCAAATTCATATTCCTGCGCCCCGAGAGCCTGGAGAAGGCGGAAAGGTTCTTCGCGCGGCATGGGGGGATTGCCACCCTGGCGGGCCGGCTGATTCCGGTCATTCGGCAATTGATTAGCCTTCCGGCCGGAGCGGCCAGGATGCCCCTGGGCCGGTTCTGCCTGTTCACCGCGGTCGGCTCCGGACTGTGGGTGGCGATCCTCGCCCTGGTCGGCTGGCTAATCGGCCGCAACCGGGAATTGCTGGGCGAATACATGCGAAGCGCCAGTCTCCTGGCGACCGCCGGGGCGCTGGGGATGGTCATGGTCTATTTCCTCCTCCAGCGGCGCCGGCCAGGTGGCCGAAATTGATTAGCTCGACCCCGGCCGCCGCCAGGGCCCGCCGCACCAGGGGGGAAAGCAGGGCCGCCAGTTCAATTTGCCGGCTTCGGCCCAGCCAGCTTCCGCCCATCCCGCCCTCTCCGGGTTGGCGTTCATCCCCGGCCAAACCGGGATGGGTCATCACTTCCGAAATCCCGGGCGGAACATTGGCCGCCAACCGCAGCCAGGTTTTTTCGTCCAGGCGGCCGATATGGCATTGGCCAATCAGGCGATCCGGCCTGGCCAGGGCCGGAGGGGGGCCGGACAGCGCCGTTCCGATCCTGAGGCCGAGGGCCATGAGGCAATTTCCCCAGCCCGGCCAGCCCAGCCGGCGCCAGGCCCAAACCGGCTCCTCCCGGAGGTTGCGCACCGCCGGGATGCCGTGTTCGGCGGCCAGGCGGCAGGCCAGGCGGTGGAGGGGGCCCTGCCAGGCGTGATGTTTTTCAAAATCGATGTGGGTGGGGCGGAGGCCGGCGGCCAGAATCGCCTCCAGTTGCCGGCGGTATTCCGCTTCGGCCTGGGCCAGGAACGGCCGGCTCGGGCGCCGCAGGCGGAACGGCCGCAAAAGGCCGGCGGCATCCACCAGTTCCGGTATTTCCCCGGCCGGCGACAAGGGCTTTCCCCGAACCAGGTTGAGATGCGCCCCCACCCCCAGGCGCGGGTTGTCCGCCGCCGCCGCAGCCGCCTCCGGGAAGCGGGGGGCGTTCGCCAGCAGGCTGGCCGAGGTGACCAGGCCCCGGCGGTGGGCCTCGACGATGCCGGCGTTCACCCCGGCCGAGAGGCCGAAATCGTCGGCGTTTACTATAAGCAGGCGCCTGGCCGCCGGCACGAGGCTTTCCCTATTTTTTGATTTCGATATAGGCGATGCCGGCCAGGGGAATCAGCATGATGTTGCCGTAGATGTCGGTCATGACCATGAAATCGGCTCCGACTTCGGTTATGACCCCGTTGGCCGAGATCAGCTTGTTGCCGGCGGAGGCGGAGAAAAAAACCGCGATTTTGGTTTTGTCGCGCGCCAACTCTTCCAGATATTTGAGCATTCGAAGGAATCCTTTCGTGGGCTTTTGAGGGAAATCGAACAAACCGCCGTTTGATTTCCTCGAAGTCGGCCTTTCCGCTCATTCGCCCTCTTCAATGGCGAGGAGGCGCATTTTCTCCCAAAGATTCTTGCGGCTGATCCCCAGCATCCGCGCGGTTTTGGAACGGTTGCCGCCGCAGAGGGCGAGGATTTTTTCAATATGGTTCTTTTCCGCCTTCCTGACCGCGGAGGCCAGGGTCAGGGGAGTCGATTCCCGGGCGGAATCGGTACCGCCCGGGAGAAAATCGGCCGTCGAGAGGGAGGCCTTCCCCGCGTTCATGGCCAGGGCCCGGCAAACCGCGTTTTCCAACTGCCGGATATTGCCGGGCCAGGGCTGGGCCGCCAACGCCGCCGCGGTTTCGGGGTCCAGGGACGGCGCCCGGCCGGAGGCGTGCTTGGCCAGGAAATGCCGCAGCAGATCCGGAATGTCCTCCATCCGTTCGCGCAGCGGCGGAATTTCCAGCCTCAGCACCTGGAGCCGGTACAGCAAATCGGTTCTAAAGCGTCCGTTGGCGACATGCCGTTCCAAATCAACCTTAGAGGCGGCCACCACCCGGATGTCGACCCGGATGGATTTTTCGCTTCCCAGCCGGCGTATTTCCCTTTCCTGCAGGACCCGGAGCAGTTTGACCTGGGTGTCGGGGCGCATGTCGTCGATGTCGTCCAGAAGCAGGGTTCCCCCCTCGGCCTCCTCGAAGCAGCCGATCCGGGAGGTTTTGGCGTCGGTGAAGGCCCCCTTTTCGTGGCCGAAAAGTTCGTCGTCCAGCAGTTGGGGCGAGATGGCGCCGCAGGAGACGGGAACGAATGGACGCTTGCGCCGGGCGCTTTCCTCGTGGATGGCCTTGGCCAGCACCTCCTTTCCGGAACCGCTCTCGCCGACAATCAGGAGCGAGGCGTCGGAGGCGGCCGCGCGCCGCGCCGCCTCCAGCATGAGGCGGGACTTTTCGCCGACCCCGCCGATCACCCTGGCGAAGCCGCGAATCGCCCCGGCCGTTCCGGGCGGGGGGGGAAGGCGCTTCTCGCCGATATGGGCGAGGACGCGGATCAGGGCGTCGCCGGGAAACGGCTTTTCCAGAAAATCGTAGGCGCCCGCCCGCATGGCTTCGACCGCCGTGCCGATCGAACCGTGCCCGGTTATCATCACCACGTCCAGGCCGGCCTGGCGGGCGGCGGCGAGAACCTCCATCCCCCCGGCGCCCGGCATGGCGAGATCGGTGACCACGCAGTCCAGATCGCCTAGGGAAATCCGTTCCAGCGCCTGGACCCCGTCCGCGGCCAGCTTCACCGAATGGCCGGCGTCCTCGATGTCGTCGGAGAGGGTGTCGCGCAGCAGCGGTTCGTCGTCGCAAAGCAGTACCCGCATGGAATCACCTGGCCTTTGCCATTTCGCCGAGGAGCCTGGTGTCCATCCGGCCGGTCTTGACCCCGGGGGAACCGATTATCGGCAGTTCCACCGTGGCCTTGGTGCCCTTGCCCTTTTCGCTGTTGAGGCTCAGCGATCCCCGGTAGCCGGCCACGATGTGGTGGGCGATGGAAAGTCCCAGGCCGGTACCCTTGCCGACCGGCTTGGTGGTGTGGAAGAAGTCAAAGCTGGCCGACAGCTCCTCCAGGGTGAGCCCCACCCCGGTGTCGATGACCTCGACCACGATCCAGCGCATGACCTGGAAAACGTTCAGCGTCAGGGCGCCGCCCTTGGGCATGGCGTCGATGGCATTCATCAGCAGGTTCAGGAAGACGTGCTGGAGATCGCCGGGATCGGCTTCGACCCTGAGATGATTCGGGGAGCCGTTGTTGCTTTCTATGTTGATCTTCAAGGTTATCCCGCCGGCGTCAAGGAGGTGGCGGACCAGATCCACCGCCTGCAGCAGGGGATTGGAAATGACGACCGGGCCGACCTCCGGGCGCTTGCGGGAAAAATCGAGAATCCGGCGCACCGTGTCCTGGATGCGTTTAAGCCCGTTGTCGCAGATGTCCAGGTATTTGGCCGTCCTTTCAGTGGGGGGGGCCTCCTTGCGGATGCGGGATACGGCGTTCATGACCCCGGCCAGGGGATTGTTGATTTCATGGGCGACTCCGGCCGCCAGCCGGCCGGTGGCGGCCAGGCGCTCGGTGAAAGCCAGTTCGCGCTGGGTCTGTTCGATTTTGTCGGCCGCCGCCTGGACTTTCTCCTGCAGGTGGACCCGGGAATCGATGACGCTTTCGGCCATGTGATTGAAGGCGGCGCTCAACTGGCCGATTTCGTCCTTCCTTCCGCTGGTGTTGATGAAGGCGGCCTCCCCCGCCGCCACCAGGCTGGAGGCCCGGCGCAATTCGTCCAGCGGATCCAGGATTAGGCGGCGGATGGAAAGGAAAAGGAGGTTGATGTTCAGGATCAGGCCGGCGGCCAGGCTGATCGCGACCTGGAAAAGTCCGGGGGCGATCAGGCTTCCGCCCTCCCGGGGGTTGAAGGAGCCGCTGAACAGGTAGTAGCTTTCCAGGAGCAACAAGGTGACCAGGCCGTGGACGATGGCCATAAGGAGGAAGGAAAGAAGGATTTTCCGCCGTAGCTTCATAAGCCGACTGAACTTTGGAGAAATGGGGAAAGGGCCGCCGCCGCCCCTCGCCATTTTGTAAAAATCAAGATTGCCAGTTCCGCAACCGGTTTCGTTTTTGCGGACAGGGCGGTCGCGGTTTAAAACCCGATTCGCGGAATATCGGCCAATTGATTATAATGCCGGCCGGGAGCAATGCAACAGTCAGGCCGGCCGCCCAGCGGGAAACGATTCGGCATTTAACAACCCGCTCTCAGTGCCTGCCGTTACGTTTCCGGAGCCAGGGAATGAACTCTTCCATTTCCGGGAGGGGGAGGATTATCCCTATCAGGTAAAAGGTTCCCAGCGCCAGCAGACCGGGAACCGCGACCCGTTCGAGCAGGAGGATGAATCCGGGGTCGTAGGGTATGCTGTTGCGATAAAGCCAGGTCATTATTCCCAGGGCCAGCGAAGTCGCGGCCAGGCGGAGGGCGGTGTGGAGAAGGCGGGCAAGTTCTCCGGACCGGAATTTGGCCGACAGGCCGGGGAAAAGGCGTTTCCGGAGGCCGAGGCCCAGGACGGCGCAGTCGACCGCCGCGGTCAGCAGGGTGGAAAGGGCCAATCCGGCCTCGCCCAGCCGGTTCCCGCCGGGAAAGGAGCCGGGGGCCAGGTTCCAGCCCAGGAAATACGAGGGATTCCAAAGCCGGTGCGGATCGGGACAGTGGATGAGGATTAGATTCAGCGCCAGGTTGAGGATGACCATGGCCGCCGAGGTTTTGACCGGAAAGGAATAATCGCCAAGGGCGTAGAAGGCGCGAACCAGTATTTGCCGGAAGGAATAGAAGATCAGCCCCCCGGAATAGAGGATGAGCGCCAGGGACGCCCGGTAGACGGCGGCGTGATCGAAAGCCAGATCGGGGCGCTGGTAGGCCAGCCGAATGACGGGATCGGCCATGGCGACAAGCAGGGCGCTGGAAGGAAGGATGAGGAACATCGACATCCGGGCCGCCCGGATCAGGCGCTCGAAAAACAGTTCCTTTTCCCCCAGGGCGGCCGAGGCGGTCAGGGCGGGGAAGTAGACCGCGGCTATGGCGGCTCCGAACACGCCCAGCGGAAGTTGCATGAAACGGACGCCGATTTCCAGGTAGGTGACGGCGCCGGGATCGGAAAGGGAAAGCCAGCCGGCGATCAGGCTGTCGAAAAAGGCGTTCACCTGCACCAGCCCCAATCCCAGGGCGGCGGGGAAAAAGGCGGTCGCCGTCTCCCGGAGTCCCGGATGGGCGAAGGAAAGGGATGGCGCCAGGCGTATCCCGGCCCTGGCCAGCGCCAGCCATTGAACCAGCGCCTCGACCAGGCCGGCGCCCAGGACGAACAGGGCGATGGAGCCGGTCGCCCGGCCGGGGTCCAGGTTTTCCAGGTTGCCTCCGCATTGCCCCCAATACACCTGGGCGAAGCCGGCCAGGAAGCCGAGATTGATGATGATGGAGGCGGCGGCCGGAAGGGCGAAACGGCGCAAGCTTTGCAGCATTCCCCCCAGGATCGCCGCCAGGCAGACCAGGGGCATGAAGGGGAAGAGCAGGGCGATCAGGCGCAGGGCCAAGGCGGTTTTGGCGTCGTCCCCGGCCAGGCTTTCCAGCGCCAGGGCCAATCCCGCCCCCAGCGCCGCCAGGGCTCCCCCGACCAACCCCAGCGCGGACAGGACGGCGCTCCCCAGCCCGGCCGCCGACTCGTCGCCCGATTTGAGCCGGGTCCGCATGAACACCGGGATGAAGGAGGCCGAAAGCGCCCCTTCGCCAAGGAGGTTGCGGAACAGGTTGGGGATGCGAAAGGCGAAGATGAAGGCGTCCGAAACCCAGCGGTATCCCGCGAACAGGTGGATGAAAAGCACCAGCCTGGCGAAGCCAAGCAGCCGGCTGGTCAGGATCAGCAGGCTGACCCGCCAAGTGGCGCCGATCTCCCCGGCGGCGGCCCGGTTTTCCCTCAGGTTGGACAAATCGCCGTTCCTCGCCGGCCGGAAGCAAAGAAAACGCCGGCTTGCTCAATGATTAGCCTGGCCAATTCCGCCTTCTCCAGGACACCGCAGTCGGTTTCGCCCCCCCGCGACAACAGCCAGGCCCGGCTCCGGCCGGCCCCCAGGGCTTCGGCGGAATTAACCGCCACCAGGTCGAGATTCTTTTCCTCGAGCTTGCGCCTCCCCTCCTCCAGGTTGAGGCCGGCGTCCAGGGAAAAGCCGGCCAGGAATTTGCCCCGGCGTTCTGGGAGGCCCCCTAGGCGGAGGAGGATGTCTTCGGTTCTTTTCAGGCGGAGGACCAGTTCGCCCGCGTTTTTCTTCAGTTTTTCCCGGCTGTAGCTGGCCGGGGTGTAGTCGGCCACCGCCGCCGCCATGACGAGGGCGTCGGCCCAGGCCAGGTTGGCGAGCACCGCCCGCGTCATGTCGGCGGCGGAGCGGATGTTCACGATCAGGGCGCCGGCCGGCGGCTCGAGGCTGGTGGGGCCGAGGATCAGGCGGGTTTCATGGCCGGCCCGGAGGGCGGCGGCGGCCAGGGCCAGGCCCATGCGGCCGGAGGATCGGTTGCCGAGGAAACGCACCGGATCCAGATCCTCGAAGGTGGGCCCGCCGGTTATCAATATCCTCAAGCGGGAGGGAGGCATGGAAATTCCTCAAAATGGCGGCCGGCGCGCGGCCGGTCCCGAGGTCATAATTCCATCCCCCCGTTCTCCTCGGTCGACAGGGCGAGAAGATCGAATTCCTCCTCCTCGCTCGGCAACTCGTCGGTTTCGGGGATTTCGAGCCAGATTTTCCTTTCCAGCACTTCCCGGCAAACCGTCGCCAGCAGGGCCTCCCCCGGCAGGCGCTCGATAAGCAGTTGGGCGCCGTTGTTGATGTCCCGCAACCGTTGGGCCACCAGATAGGTCAGCCTGGCCTTTCCGCCCGCCACTTCCGCCAGTTTGTCGAGATGTATTTCATGCAGCGAATCGTAAATCGTCACCGGCCCGGCCTCCTTGAAGTTCTTGACGGGGCGGCCTTCCCAACCCCTCCCGTCCCGATCTCGGCGGATGGATAAAGAGCGAAACCATTATTCTCCCTTTCCTCCGGTTTTTTGTCAAGCCAAAAATGCCGGATCGTTGGCCGTTCATCGGGGTCCACGCAGGGAAATTTCCTCATTCGCCGTCGCGCCAGGCCAATTCCCCCGCCCGGGCCAGCCGGTCGGGATTCACCGACACCCCAAGCCCCGGCTTTCGGCCGGGCGCCCGGCCCCAGCTTCCGCGAAAGCCGCCCGGACCGCCGCGGAAGGGATCCCCGGCCAGGAAAATCCGGGGGAAACCGTACTCGCCGCAAACCGCCCCGCTTCCGGGCCAGATCGCCCGGGCGGCGGCCGCCAACAGGGACGTTTCGCCCACCAGAATTCCGCCATATATTTTTATCCCGTTCTCCCCGGCCAGCCGCGACAATTCGCTCCAGCCGGAAAATCCCCCTATTTTGGCGAAACGCAGGTTCCACCAGGAGGGGCTTCCCCTCGCCAGAAGCCTTTCCGCGTCCGGGCGGGAGCAAAGGGATTCGTCCGCCATGATTGGAAGCCCAAGCTCCCGCTCCAGCCGGGCGAAGTCGGCGCCGGCGGCCTCCTCCCGCCCGAGCGGCTCCTCGACCAGGCCCACTCCGTGGCGTAAAAACGCTTCCCGGCGTCTTAGCGCCCCTTCCCGGGTCCAGGCGCCGTTGGCGTCCACCGAGAGCCGGACTCCCGGACCGGCCGCCCGCCGGAACGCCGCCAGCCGCTCGTTGTCCGCCTTTTCGTCCCGGCCGACCTTGATTTTGAAGCGCCGGTAGCCCAGTCGGAGCATTATCCGGACCAGCCAGGATATTTTCCCCGGCCCGATCGCTGGCAGTACGGCGACCAGGGGCAGCCTCTCCCCGGCCCCGCCGGCGAGGGCGGGCGGGGACAGCGGTTTCCCCTGTTCGGAAGCCAGGGCGGCCAGGGCGGCCAGGTCGACGGCGGCGTAGGCGGCTGTCCGCTTCCCGGCCGCGGCTTCCCGATAAAGCGGAGCCAGGAGGGACAGGCAATCCTCCCAGCCGGCATTTTTAGGGAACGCCGTTTTTTTGAGCGCCGGCCAATAAGCCTCCCGGATTGACCCCAGTACGGATTCGAGGTCTTCCCCGGTCAAATAGGAACGCGGCAGCGCCTGGCCGTAGCCCACCCCGCCGCCGGAGGTTTTCAGTTCCAGGATAAGCGTCGCCACCCGATCCCGGGTCGCCAGATGGTGGGAAAAAGGCAGGCGCAGGCGGAAGGACGCCCGCCAGGCGCGTATGCCGGTGAAAACGATTCCGCCCATGGAGTCCATTCTACCCGTCCCGGGAATTTTCCGGTGAATTTTTCCGCCGGCCGGCCGAAAAACATCTTAAAGCCGGCCCAAATCCATGAAGGCGGGGTGGTTTTCCTCCGATAGAAGAATTACCGCGCCGGCCGGCGAACGGATTCGCGGCTGGATGGCGGTTCAGAACGAAAGGTTGCGAAATGGATGAGCGGGAGAAACGCCGGGAAAAAATTCTAGTCGAGTTGGCGGAAAGATTCAATCACTCCTCCGAAATCATGCGGCAGGTCGCCAAACGCATCAGCGAGGCGGCGGCGACCAGCAAAGCCAATAAAACCCTCCTAGATCAGGCTTCTGGAACCTTGCGCGGCCACATGGGCGTGAAGAACGCCTCCCTTCCCTTCTCCTACCGCGAATTTCTCGAATTCTCCTCCGCCGAGGAATTCGAGCGTTTCCGGGATCTTGCCCCCATCAACGAGGATGACATCAGGAAAATGGACTGGGACGCCCTGGCCGACGATTTCCTGAAGGACGGCGGACGCTGAATCCCGCCGGCTTGTCCGATTACCCCAAGTCAACCGCTTGAGACGTTCGCGGAGGTTCCCCGCGAACGTCTTCTTTGGGGGATGCGGACAAAAGGGCGCTTGCCGGAGTTTCTTGAAAGAAACCCCGGCGGCGGCGCAAGAAAGTTAGGACCCGACGCCAAGCAACGTTCACACTCGGGGAGCGGCGGGACAACGCCAGCCAAGCTCGTAACCGGGAAACATGTGAAACTTATTTCGCGTCTCCCCCTTACGGCGTGGTCCTTGCGCTCCGCCGCAAAAACCGTTTCCCGGATGACTTTCCCCTTGACCGCCGGAAAAGCGTCCGGGCGGCGATTTCTCCCAATCCGGCGCGGCGATGGCGATCCGGCGATTTGTCCGCCAGTTCCGACGTCGGTCAGGAAGACCCGGCCATGGGGAAAAACGGGATGAGGACGAGGGAGGCGCCCCGGGACCGAATGGCCCGGCTGTTGCTGGCCGGTCTATGCCTTGTCCTGCCGGCGGCGTCCGGCGGATCGGCCGGGGAAAGGATGGATGCCGGCCGGCTGCTTAGGGAATTCGGAATAATCCCGGACTTGCCGCCGCCCCGCCTGGAACCGCCGGTTTCCCCTCTGCCGTCCTTGGAGCCGGCAAGTCCCGAAACGCCCTCCTCCGAAGCCCCCAAGAACGTTTTCCGGCTCATGGATATCCGCTTGACCGGCAACGAAGCCCTCGGCGTCGACGAGTTGCGGGAGGTGTTCGCCTCCCGCCTGGGCGCCGAGATCGATCTGGAGGGGATCAACGGGATCGCGGCCGGATTGGCGGCGCGCTATCGGGAGGCCGGCTATCCCCTCGTCCGGGCGGTGGTCGAGCCGCAAAAGGTTATGGACGGGGTGGTGACCATTCGCATCCTGGAAACCAGGTATGAAAACATATTCATCGAGAACTCTTCCCGCCTGAGGCAGATGCGGGCGGCGGCCGTCCTTGACGGCCGGGATCGGCCGGACGGCGGGGTTGACGGTCTGCGGAAAAATCGGCGGGTGGAATTGGCCGCCTTGAAAAAAAGGTTGCGGCTGCTTTCCGAAATACCCGGGATAAAGGTCAAGAGCGCTTTTCAGGCGCCGAAGGACGAAGGCCTTCCTCCGGATCGTACGGATTTGCTGGTCGGCCTGGAGAACGGCCGACGGTTCCTGGCGTCGGCGGAAACCAACAACCACGGCAACGAGGAGACCGGACGCCACCGATCGGGCGGCAAATTTTGGCTCAACAATTCCACCCGCCTGGGGGACCAGTTTTTTCTGCATTTTCTGGCTTCGGATCGGGGATTCACCTGGGCCAGGGCCAGTTGGGAGGTCGGAATCGGCTCCGAGGGGGCCCGGGCCGGGATCGGAGCCTCGCGAATGGACTACTCGCTTTCCGGCCCGGTTTATCGGGCGCTCGGCGCCAGCGGCTTGTCGGAAACCGTCGGCTTGTGGCTGTCGCAGCCCCTGATAATTGAAGACGGCCGGCGGCTGGCCTTGCGCTTTCATTATGACTACAGGCGGATGGAGGATCGCTATCGGGCCATAGATTTGACCGATTACAAGCACGCCAACCTCTTCGGGATCGCCCTGTCCGGCTGGAAGGAGGACAATTTCGGCTGGGCGTCCGCCAAAGGGGGGACCACCGGTTGGAATCTGGCCGCGACCGGAGGCAGCCTGTACCTGCCGCCCGGGGATCGGCGGCTTCTTGACGACGCCGGGCCCAAAACCCGGGGGGCGTTTTTCCATTTCGGCGGTTCGATCTCCCGGGATCAGCGCCTCTGGGGGGGCGGTGGTCCCCAAGCCCGGGGCGGGAGCCTGCGCTTGGCCGCCGCCGGCCTCTGGTCCCCGGGCGGCCTTGATTCCTCGGAAAAGATTTCCCTGGGCGGGCCCTGGGCGGTTCGCGGCTACCCGAACGGAGAGGTGTCCGGCGATTCCGGGGCCGCCTTTACCGCCGAATACCGCCAGGCGCTTCCCCGCGGCCTCCAGGCCCTGGCCGGAGTGGATGTGGGGTTTGTCAAGCTGGCCGCCCATAACTGGCTTCCGCCGGGGATGGGGCCGAATTATCGCACCTTGTCGGCGGCGGTTCTGGGCTTGAATTGGAATCGGCCGGGCCGGGTCGGGGTGGAGGCGACCGCCGCCTGGCGGCTCACCCGGGCGGCCGAAGGGGGCAGGGATCTTAAGCCGCGGATATGGTTCAGCGGTTCGTTTCACTTCTGAGAGTGGACTTTTGAAGGAAATCAATCGAACCGCCGATTGATTTCCTTCAAAAGTTTCAGGGCGTTCGTTTCAGGGCCGTTTTTTTGGCCATGTCGCCGGCTCGGGTCGAGTTGACGAAAAAATAATTCGGTGAAACGAAAGCGGTTGAATCTTTAAAGGAAATCGGGCGACGGTTGGCCCGATTTCCTTTAAAAGTCGACTGAGAGCTAGTTGACAAATTAGGGTCTGTCCATAAATAACTTATACATGTTTAGACCAGGAACCGAGTCGCAACGGTAAATTTTCGCCCGTAGTTGGGCAAAAATTTACGAGAGCAACGTTGATGACGCGGTATAAACTTGTATAAGTTATTTATGGACAGACTCTAACCGTCTCGTCGGGTTATGCCGCGTCAAAAGTCGCTTCTCGGATGATTTTGCCCATGACCGCCGGAAAAAATCATCCCGCCGGTGCCTTTTTCCTTGGATAAACGGGTAAACTTCATTTCTTTACGAGCCCTAAGTCAATAAATTTGAAAGTCAATAAAAATCCCGCAACCAATTAAGATTGCGGGAGTTGCGATATGGTTACCCCGTCTGGACTCGAACCAGAAATAAGAGAACCAAAATCCCCTGGAGAGATAAACGCAACATCATTATTTTCAATTAGATAATATGCAATTAGATAATAAATATATAGTTGCGTGGAGTATTAATCCGGCGACATTCGGCGACATTCGGCGCGAAAAAAAGCCTATTGGTGCGGGAAAGGTGCGGAGAAGTCATGGTTTGCCCCACTTTGCAATTTATTGGCCATCGCATTGTTCTGTTCTGTACGGACATCCGTACAGAAAACTTAGCAGGAATGTTCTACCAAGTCATCATTTCACCCTCAGCAGCCGACGATATGGATGAGCTTGCCGTCCGAGAGCGTTCGGTCTTCCCAGAACAGCTTCTTTCCCCAGGATTTCTCCGGGTCTCGGTCGAAGACGACCAGCCAAGCTTCTCTTGCCCCTGGGAATCCATATAGCCGGCCGTCTGCTCCCGGCTTTTCTCCAGCGGCTTGCGGCCGGCCAGCTTCAGTTCCATTAGGTATTTCCGGCCGGTATAGAGGATACCGAGGCCCCCCCTCGCCGGTCGCCGTCTCCCGAAGAATCGTTGCCCCCCCGTTCACCACCCGCTGAAGAAATGCCTACAGAATAAGATGCGGGGCCGCCCCCTTGTACTCGTAACGCTCCGTCCAGACGTCGGCGTTCTTCCGCCAGAATTGCCGGAACTCCCACAGGAACGCCATTAGGTCAAGTTTTTTGCCGTCCATCCAGCGATTGATTAGGCTTTCCGGCAACGACACTTGGCGTGATAGATGAGCAACCCGCACCATGACCTCCCGGTAGATCGGGTTGGCCGGACTTAGGACGCCGGCGGGGTATGCCGGGCGGTCACCGGTATGGAGTAATCGCGCTTGAGATCGTCCTCCACCACCTGCCTCGCCAGGGCGTTCGCCAGCCAGGGCTGGCCCTCCGTCCAATACCAGGCCCGCTCGACCGCCTCCGGCTCGAAAACCTGGCCGGTCGC
>JAISYL010000135.1 GCA_031269935.1 Planctomycetota bacterium | reverse complement strand
CGACCCGCAGGCGGGATCCAGGATCCTCAGGTCCTCCATGGCGCGTTCATACGCGTCCAGGCGATTCAGCCGCTCCCGCATCCTCTCAACCGCCTCCGTCCGCTTCCTCCGGGAGGGAG
The DNA here is from genome assembly GCA_031269935.1 of Planctomycetota bacterium. GTDB lineage: Bacteria > Planctomycetota > SZUA-567 > SZUA-567 > SZUA-567 > JAJBSZ01. Next base: position 2,545 of record JAISYL010000135.1, on the reverse strand, counting down.
ACAGCAAAAACTTCCTGAAAGCGTCGACATCCCCGGCCGGCAACTCCTCGCCCAGTTCCAATCCCAATCCCGAACGTATTTCCGCCAGCTTGGCCCCCAGGGTTTCCCGGACTATATAGCCGGTGATCCACTCCGGGGTGTAATACACTCCGTCGCGCTTGCGTTTGGTCAAGGCGGCGAGGGATTGCCTCCCCTCGGCTTCGGCCTCCATATACTCGAGATCGGTGATGGACTGTTCGAAGATGCGGCCGAGGGCGTACAGGGTGATGGTCCGCTCCCGGGCCATCCCATGGGCACCGTAATTATACCGGGCCGACAGGTACAGAAGGGTCCGCTTGTACATGTCGATTGTTTCGGGGCTGGCCCCCTGGTTCGCGGCGCAAAAGATCTTGTTCGGGATGTTCAGGTTTTCCAACTCCGGCAATTCCTCGAACAGGCCGCCGTTGAACCGGTTGAGGCGATGGTTGGGGGGAAACCGCCCCCCGTCGCGCATGGCGCGGAAAAGCTGCTTCACCAGTTCCCAGATGGTGCAAAAATTCCCGGAATAGGCCGCCCGGCAGCTTTCGTCCCGCAAAATGTCGCGCAGCAGGCCGGGCGGGAAGGCTAGGGCCCGCCCCATGTCCTCGCAGAAAAGGATGAAAAGGCAGCGGTCCAGGAAGCGTTGGGCCAGTTTGACCAACCTGCCCCGAGTGCCGGAAAATTGCGGATTCGCCTCCGTTAGCGCCTCGAAAACGAACTTCCGGTACTCCTGATATTCCCGATAAAACCCTTTTTCCAGCTCGGACTCCCGGACAATCTGCCCATCCAGCAGCAAGGCCAGTTCGCTTTTTCCGTGCCGCGCCAAAAGTTGCTCGGGACGGAAAAGTTTCCGGAACAAAAATCTCCGGCGCAAGGCTTCCTCGCCGTCGCCCAACAAGGCGGGTTCGCGGGAATCGGAAGACCGTACGACGAACCGCTGGCGGAATTCGTCGCCCGTCCCGCGGCAGTACAGGCGGAATTCATTCATGTTGGTGACAATGCCCCAGGCGGGAAACACGGGTGAATGAAGGCCGGCCGCGTCGAAGGCGTACTTCAGATAATCGAGGCACTGCTTCACCGGCGAACGGTGGTTGCCCTTGCGCCGCTGGGGAGCGTCCAGGCCGGAACGGACATCCTTGAACTCGGCCAAGACCTGGGGAACCGGAGGGAAGCCGGGCAAACCCCACCAGCCGAGCGCCAGGTCGGCCTCGCCCCGGCCGCCGGCCTGCCCGGCGCCGTCAATCCCGTATCGCGCATTCAGGCAAAAGCCTTCGCCCCGCTCCCGTTCCCCCGTACCCCAATACCCCCAAATCCGCTTGAAAAACAATTCGACGAACTGCGCCTCCAATTGGGTCTCGGTCAGCCCGGGCTCCCGGTCGGCCCAACGTTCGAGAAGGCGCCGCAACTCGGCGTCGGCCCCGGAATCGCGGTAGGCGGCGAAGTCGTCTTCCCAGCGGGAAAACAGGTAATCCTCGGAAAAAAGCGGAAGATCGTCCATGGCAACCCATTCAGCGAACGCCGGCCCAAATTCCCCAACAAGAATTATAAGTTTTTTTGGAAAGAAATGCCATGAAACGCATTGTTCGAACGGGTCACCCGGGCCACGATTCCCTTCATCATCCCCCTGCTGATCGTGCTGCTTCTCGTCACCTTCCGGCCGCCCCTGACCACCCTTCTCCCGGAATGGCTGATGGGCATAACCTGAACCGTCCAAATTGGGATCGAGATCGGCGGAGCGGTTCCCCGCCCGGCAGGTTGAATCGCCCGGGGCGCATGCGCTTCGACCGCCGGCGAATCCCTTCGCCGCCCTCCGAATGCGGAACGATGCCGGTCAGTCCGATGTCGCCGTAATGGGTGCAATGGCCGTAACCGGGATTGCAGGCGTGCGAAACGCGCATTTCCGGATTTTCCGGCGTGTACATGGGGGATTTTCGTTTTTCCATTTCTGATTTGCCATCGTGGAAAAACGCTGCCCCATCACCATCGGTTCGAATCCCATCTTCCCGGAGTTCGAATCCCGAAGCGCCGTTACCCTGATACCACGACCTTCCGCTGGCGCTTCCCGGTTTTGTTGGCGACTGCTTTGGTCTTGGATTTCGCCGGGCCTTCTTTCACCTTTTGGGCGGCTTTGTCGGCGGCGAGACGCTTTTGGCTCATTTCATAGTAATACTGCGCATAGGCGGCAGGGGTTCCGCCGGCTTCCTTGCATATGGCCCCGCGTATTTTGTGAAGTTCCTCAACCGGATCGATTTCCTTCATGTTATAGCCTCCACAGTTCTTCAGGTGTCGCAATGGTTACTTCAGCGTACCCGGCCTTTGAAATTTCCCCGCTGATTTTCTTTTTAAGCGCCGCATTATTGATATGGGTACAATTCCATGTCGCCAAATACGGGATTCCATGTACGGCCGCGATGGCAATGTGAAAGCCGTCCAGAGCGGCTTTTGTCGGTAAAATCCTGCTTGCCAGCAAGCGGTCGTAAAGATCGAGCGCCGCACGGCTGACATCCAGAACTGGCAACCCGGTCGC
>JAISYL010000286.1 GCA_031269935.1 Planctomycetota bacterium | reverse complement strand
TTGGCCCAGCAGGCGGAAAGCAGGGCCCCGGTCTGGGTCTTGCAGGTCTTCAGGGCCGCCCCGGTCCAACCCAGGGTCCGGCCGAACGCCACATGCCACCAATCATGGGAACTTTCGTCCATGAACAGGGGTTTGCGGGCACTTACCGAGTGGACGTCTATCCGGTGGCTGGGGAGATCGTGGGGGAAGGGCTGCTCGACATAGAGGATCATCCCGTAGACCCGGGGATGATCCAGCAGCAGCCGATCCAGGATGGAATTGACGTAGGCCGGATCCTGGACGGTGCAGTTGAAATCGGCGCCGAGCCAGTCCACCCCGCCGGCGATCCCGAGATCGCCCACCCGGACCAGCCGGGCGTAATCCCAGTCCGGGTCGTTGCCGGTCAATTTCACCTTCAGGCATTTCAGGCCGTCCCGCCGGATCCATTCGGAAAGCACCACCGGGTAGCCGTCGTCCGGCTCGCCGCCGGTCAGTTCCCCGGGATCGAGGATGTCCCTGCCCCCCACCAGGTGCCAGGCCGTGAGTTCGGCCGGGGGGCGGGCGGAGAGAAAATCGGCCGGATATTTCCCGGTGAACCGGTCGCGATATTCCTCCCCGTAATACCAGGCCAGATCATGGTTCATGAATTCGCCGGTATAGATGTCGTAGACGAACCTGCCGTTGAGGACGGCGTAGGCGTCGTGGATGGCCAAATCGAAAAGCGAATAGCAGGCCAGGGCGGCGAGCCAGGGCATGGTTTCCCGATTCGCCCTTTCCTCCCGATTGAATTCCGCCATCAGGTCCGGCAGTTCATTTTCCATGAAAAACTGGCCGATTTCCAGGGGGTGCCCGGAAAAGTTGGAGCCGGATAGCCTCCCCGCCAGCCGGCGGGTGAAATTTCGGAGCGTCCGTTCCCGCTCGGCGTAAGTCAGTTCCGAAGGCCATACCCAGGCGCAATTCAGGGGCGTCTCGCCCCAGCCGGCGGCCCGGCGACCGCCGCTTCCCTCCAACCACACCCGGGTCCTGGCGCAGGTGACCTGGGTGGTGGTCTCGGACCCGAACTTCAAGGGAATCCGGGTGGCGACCGGAAGGAAATAAAGTTCGCAGTCAACGATTCGCCCGTCGTTTTTTTTCCCCATGGCGTCTTGCCCCGATAGATACAAGGATGAAAAATCGTTGACGTTAAAGAAAATCAGGCGGCGGTCGGCCCGATTTTCCTTAAAATCCCGCGCACATACATATCGTAGGTTTAACCAGGGATTTTGTCAAACTCAAATTCCCCGCCGCCGCCGCTAATTTTCCGGAGGCGGCAACTCCCGGGCGATTTCCTCCACCCGGTAGCCGAAGCCGAGTTTTCCCAGGCTGGCCAGGGAAACCCGCCCGTTTCGGCGGCGGTACATTCCGGGATGAATCCTGGCTTCCGGCGCCGAGGCTTCGGGATAGAACTGCATGCCGTTGGTCTCCACCCCCATGATGGTGCCGACCCGGGCGGCCAGCAGGAGGTGGGGTATCTGGGCCAGCATGGGGTTGGTGAGGTCCTGGACCATCAGGAGAACGTCGTGCGCCTTGGCCCAGCAGGCGGAGAGCAGGGCTCCGGTCTGGGTCTTGCAGGTCTTCAGGGCCACCCCGGTCCACCCCAGGGTCCGGCCCAGGGCGACATACCGCCAGTCATGGGCGCTCTCGTCCATGAACAGGGGTTTGCGGGCACTTACCGAGCGGACGTCTATCCGGTGGCTGGAAAGATCGTGGGGGAAGGGCTGCTCGACATAGAGGATCATCCCGTAGAGCCGGGGATGATCCAGCAGCAGCCTATCCAGGATGGAATTGACGTAGGCCGGATCCTGGACGGTGCAGTTGAAATCGGCGCTGAGCCAGTCCACCCCGCCGGCGATCCCGAGCTTGCCCACCGCGACCAGCCGGGCGTAATCCCAATCCGGGTTGTCGCCGGTCAATTTCACCTTCAGGCATTTCAGGCCGTCCCGCCGGATCCAGTCGGAAAGCAGCACCGGGTAGCCGTCGTCCGGCTCGCCGCCGGTCAGTTCCCCGGGATCGAGGAGGTCCTTGCCCCCCACCAGGTGCCAAGCCGTGAGTTCGGCCGGGGGGCTGGGGGAGAGGAAATCGGCCGGGTATTTCCCGGCGAACCGGTCGCGGTATTCCTCCCCGTAATACCAGACCAGGTCATGGTTCATGAACTCGCCGGTATAGATGTCGTAGACGAACCTGCCGTTGAGGACGGCGTAGGCGTCGTGGATGGCCAGATCGAAAAGCGAATAGCAGGCCAGGGCGGCGAGCCAGGGCATGGTTTCCCGATTCGCCCTTTCCTCTCGGTTGAATTCCGCCCTCAGATCCGGCAATTCCTTTTCCATAAACAGGTTGCCGATTTCCAGGGGATGCCCGGAACAATCGAAGCCGGATAGCCTCCCCGCCAGCCGGCGGGTGAATTCCCGCAGCATCCGATCCCGTTCGGCGTAAGTCAATTCCGAAGGCCATACCCAGGCGCAACTCAGGGGAGTCTCGCCCCAGCCGGCGGCTTGGCGGCCGTCCGCCCCTTCCATTACCACCCTGGTTCTGGCGCAGGTGACCCGGGTGGTGGTTTCGGGTCCGAATTTAAGGGGAATCCGAGTGGCGACGGGAAGGAAATAAAGTTCACAGCCGATGAGCCGCGCATCGTTGTTTTTCATGTTCTTCGGCATCGGAGGCCGCTTCCGGAGCAAACGGGCTTCAGCATTCGCAAGATTGATCTTTTTAGGCCGCCGGATATCATAACCCGGATTGGGTTTTTGTCAAATCCATAATTCCTCGGCTTGATCCTTGACTTTGCCGCCATCCGGGGCACAATTTGCTTTTCACCGCCGGGAAGGGCGAAAGCCGGCCGGCGGGATCGGGGGATCGCGGCATGGAAGGCTTTTCCCGGCGGGAGCGTTTGCGGAGCCGGAATCGAATCGGCGATTTGTTCCGGGAAGGCTGGCGGGGGGCGGCGGCGACCGCCGCCGCCCGGGCCCTGGCCAACCCCGCCGGCGTGAACCTGGTCGCCGTGATCGCCGGCAAGGGCTTGGGGGGGGCGGTAAAGCGCAACCGGGCGCGCCGCCGGCTCCGGGCCGCCTACCGGCAGCAAAAAAACCGGTTGCCCCGGGGCTGGGATTTGGCCATCCTGGCCAAGCCCGGATTCCTGGAGGCCGAATGGCCGGATGTGAAGAGGGATGTCATCCTGGCGGCGGAACGGGCCATCCGGGGGGCGACTGGAAAAAACCGCCCCGTCCGGCCCCGATAAACCCCCGCCGCCGGCCCCTGTCCTGGCTGGCCGTGCTGCTGGTCCGTTGCTACCAGGGATCCTTGAGCGGATTGTGGCCCAATGTCTGCAAATACGTACCCAGTTGCAGCCATTACATGATTCACGCCATCGCCGCCCGCGGTTTGCTTCCGGGCCTGCTTTTGGGAATTTGGCGCCTGTTGAGGTGCCATCCCCTGGCCCGGGGGGGATACGATCCCCCTCCGGGATACGAAGATAGTTTCCGCCGGCCCGGGGCCGACGGACGGGTTTTTAGGGATGACGAGAGAGGACGGACGGGTCTAAGTGAATAACGACGATTTCAAGCAGCGCTTTATCCTGATGCTGGGACTTGGTCTCACTTTCCTGGTGGTGATGCAATATATTTTCCCCTCCCCTTCCAGGGAAGCGCGGGCGCCCGCCCCCAGGTTCGACCCTCCCCCCATCGTCCAGGCGGCGGCCTCCCCCGGCGATCCCGGGGAAAGTCCCGGGGAGGGGAGGGACTTCCACCCGGACCGGGATTACACCGTCACGGTCAGGGTGGGGGGGGAGGAAAAGGGGGGAAGCGGCTACGAGGCGGTTTTCTCCTCGGTCGGAGCCGGCCTCCTTCAATACCGCCTGCTTGGCCACAGCCGCCAGCCGGGAAACGTTTCGCCCGAAAATCGGGTAATCCTGGTCGATCGCATGGCGCCCGGGCGCGACAGCCTGCGGGTCGACGCCTTTTTTTCCGGGGCCTCGCGCCAGGCCATGGCGGGCCGGGTTCTCAGGGACGCCCGCTTCGAATTGGTCGAGGCGCCGGCCGCCGCCGGGATCGATCCGCCCCCCGGGCCCGAGGTCCGGCTGGGGGAAAACTTGACGTTCCGGGCGGTGGCGGGCGACTGGGAAATCCTGAAAACCTTCCGCTTTCCCGGAGGCGGGGTGGCCGGGAAACCCGGCTTGACCGCCTACACCCTGGCTTTCGATTTGGAATGGCGCAATCTTTCCCCCGCCGGCCAGACCCTTTCCTACCGCTTGGCGGGACCGGCCGGACTGGTGACGGACGACGATTCGCCCAATTTCGGGGCGGTCAACGTCCTTACCGCCCGGCAGCCGTCCTCCGCCTCCCCGGGGGTGGAAATCGAACGCATCCCGTTAAGGGAAATCTCGGAAAAAAAGGGGGAGATGCAGAGCCTGGACAACCGGGCCGGGCTGGCTTGGCTGGGGGCCAAGAACCGCTTTTTCACCGCCCTCCTGGCGGTCGGGGATCCCTCCCGGATCATGGATTCGGACGGCGCCGAACGCAACGCCTTTCCCGGCAACCCCGCCAATTATCCCCGCCAGCCCGACATCCTGGCGGCCTTCAAATCCCAACCTAGCGGCGAAAGCGGTTCGGGAACGGTGCCCTTGTTCGAGGATACCCTCCTCCTGGTGGATCCGGGAATGGTCGAGGCCGGGAAGTCGTATTCGGCCTCCTATCTTTTCTATGCCGGGCCGGCGGAGGATTCCCTGCTGGAAGCCGCCGATCCCCGGTTCCAGGGGGTGGTGTCCTACACCATCAGCTACCTCGATTTCATCAGCCGCTGGCTGGCCTCCCTCCTGACCTTCCTGGACAACCTGCTGGGCAATTACGGCCTCGCCATCATCGTAATCACCCTGATAATCAAGCTGCTCCTGCATCCCCTGAACCGGAAAATGTTCGTTTCCATGAACAAGATGTCGAAGCTGGCCCCGATGATGAAGGAAATCCAACGCAAGTACGCCGGCGACCGGGCGCGCATGCAGCAGGAGATGGGCAAATTCTACAAGGACAACGGGGTCAACATGGCCGGCGGGTGCCTGCCCATATTCCTGCAGCTGCCGATTTTTTTCGCCCTCTACGGCGCTTTCGCCCAGGGTTTCTCCATGCGCCACGCCGTCTTCATCCCCGGCTGGATCGAGGATCTCTCCAAGCCGGACAGCGTCTACGATCTGGGCTGGACGATCCCCATCCTCCAGTCGTCCTACATCAGCCTGCTGCCGATCCTCTACCTGGCCCTCCAGTTGATCCAGACGAGCCTGCAGCCCACCCCTTCCGATCCCCAGCAGGCCCAGCAGCAGAAAATCATGAAATACATGCCGGTGGTGTTCGTTTTCATCTTCTACTCCATGCCCGCCGGCCTGGTGCTGTATTTCACCGTTTCCGCCCTTTGCGGGGTGGCCGAAAACTGGTGGATGCGCAAAATCCTCCTTCCCCGCCTAGGGTTGGGGGACAGCCCGGCCGCGATCGCGAACTCGGCCGCCCAGGCCAAGGCCGGAGCCGGGGCGGCCCCGCCCGGGGCCGGCAAAAGAAAAAAAAGGCGGCGCTGATCCCGGCCCATGGACAAGACCCTGAGGGTGGTCGAAATATTTCATTCGCTTCAGGGCGAATCCAGCCGGGCCGGGCGCCCCTGCGCCTTTGTCCGCCTGGCCGGCTGCAACCTGTCCTGCGCCTGGTGCGACACCGGTTACGCCCTTGATCCCGGGGCCGGGCGGGAGCTTTCCCTGGGCTTGATTATCGAGGCGCTCAGGCCCTACCGGGCCGGGTTGGCGGAAATAACCGGCGGCGAACCCCTTCTCCAGGCCGCGACTCCGGAACTGGCGGCCAGGCTGGCCCGGGAGGGATACGAAGTGCTGGTGGAAACGAACGGGAGCCTGGATATTTCCCTCATCCCCTATCCGGCGGCCCGGATCATGGATCTCAAGACCCCCTCCTCGGGCATGAGCGCCCGCAACCGGCTGGAAAACCTGGCCTATCTCCGGCGGGGGGACGAGGTGAAATTCGTCATCGCCGACCGCGGGGACTATGAATGGGCCGGCGCCCTGGTGCGAAGCAGCTTCTATCCGGCCGCCCTGGTGACGACCCTCCTGTCCCCGGCGGGGGGCCGCCTGCCCCCGGCCGAATTGGCCGGCTGGATGCTGGACGACAAGCTGGCCGCCAGGTTCAACCCGCAGCTCCACCGGCTGATCTGGCCGGAGCGCGACCGGGGGGCGTGAAGGCATGGCGGGGGCGGGAAGGAAAAAGGGGGGGACGGCGACCGCCCGGGAAAAGCTGTGCCGGCGTTGCGGGGTCTGCTGCCACGAAAAGGTGCGCTTCGGCGAGACGATCCTGATAACCGACATTCCCTGCCGTTTTCTCGATCCGGCCGGCCGCCGCTGCCGGGTTTATCCCGACCGCCTGTCCCGGCAGCCCCGCTGTTCGACCGCCGAGGCCAGCCTCCGGGCCGGAACCCTTCCCGGCGACTGCCCCTACGTCCGGGAAACGCCGGATTACCGGCCGCCGCTGCTCTTGTCCCGGCACCCGGAGTTCGAAACGGCGGTCAGGGCCCTGTTCCCCGGAAAGAAATGCGCAAAGTCCACCTGATCACCTTCGGCTGCCAAATGAACAAGCTGGATTCGGAACTGGCCGCCGAGGCGCTGGCCGCGGCCGGGTATGCCCTGACCGACCGCGAGGCCGAGGCCGAGGTGGTGGTTTTCAACACCTGCTCGGTCCGGGATCACGCCGAACGCCGGGTGCTTTCCCGCCTGGCCGGGCTTAGATCTCGGCGGGAGGCCGAGCCGGAATTCCGCCTGGGGCTGATGGGCTGCTTCGCCGAGCGCGACGGCGAGGGGCTGCTGGCCCGGCTGCCCTACCTGGACTTCGCCCTGGGAACGCGCCAATTCGCCCGCCTGCCGGAAATAATCGCCGGGCTTTATCCCGGGGGGAGGCGGGCCGGTTTTTTCGGCGGCCGGGAGGGGGAGGCGCCGGGGGTCGGCCGGGCCAGCCCCCGCGGGCGCCACCGGGGCCCGCAAGCCTTTGTTTCGGTGATGCGCGGCTGCGGCAACCGCTGTTCCTATTGCGTGGTCCCCCGGGTCAGGGGCGGCGAAACCAGCCGATCCCCGGCGGAGGTGATCGGGGAAATCCGTTCCCTGGTCCTGAACGGAACCAGGGAGGCAATCCTCCTGGGGCAGAACATCGACGCCTACGACAGGGGCGGCGGCGGCCTGGCCGGGCTGCTCCGGCGGATCGACCGCGAGGTTCCCGAAGAAACCGGCCTAGTCCGCCTGCGATTCGTCACCAGCCACCCCCGGGACATCGGCCGGGAGCTGGCGGCGACGGTGCGCGAACTGCCCCGGGCGGCTCGACATTTCCACATGCCGGCCCAATCGGGCTCCGACGCGGTGCTGGCCAGGATGCGGCGCGGGTATGATCGCGCCGCCTACGAGGACAAGCTGGCGATGCTCCGGGAGGAGGTCCCGGGGGCGCTGGTCGCCTCCGATTTCATCGTCGGCTTTCCCGGGGAGACGGAGGGGGATTTCCTGGCCACCCTCGACTTGGTGGAGAGGGCCGGATTCCAGAATTGCTACGTTTTCAAGTACTCCCCCCGCCCCGGCACTCCGGCCGCCCGCGATTTTCCCGACGACGTGCCGGAAGGGGAAAAGCGGCGGCGCCACCGGGAGATCCTGGCGGCCCAGGATCGGGTCAACCGGCGGCGCGGGGACGGATTGCGGGGAAGCCGGCTGCGCGTCCTGGCCGAGGGCCCGTCTCCGCGCGATCCCGGCCGCTGGATCGGGCGCACCGGGGAAAACCTCATCTGCGTCTTCCCCCCGCCCGAAACCGGCGGCGACCCGGCCGGGCGGCTGCTGGAGGTGGAGGTGCTCTCCTCCACCTCCCTCACCCTTTTCTGCCGGGTGGCCGGGGAGGCCGGGCGGGAGCCGGGAAAGGACGCCCCATGACGGCAAAATTGGGCAGGGGGTTCCTCGTCGCCCTTTTCCTCTGCGCGGCGGCGGCGGGGATTGGCTACCGGCTGCTGGTCCCGGCCGGCGGCGGGGGCGACGGCGCCGAAGAACTGGCCAAACAGGCCCGGGACGCCCTGGAGGCGGTCAAAAACCGGGATCTCACCCCTTCCCCCAGCCTTCGGGTCACCGCCACCTACGACGCCATTCTCGCGCCCCTGGACCGGCTGCTCCGCCTGGCCGAAAACATCCTGGAGGGCGAGACCGCCGAGCCGGTGGCCGATTACGAACGGATCCGTTCGCTGGCCGAGCCGGTGATCGAGATTTCCCTGCTTGCCCGGGAACAGTCGCGGCGGGAAACGGGCGCCTTCCGCAAGGATTACCGCTTCATGGAGCAGCGGGGGGAGGCCTGTCGGCTTCTCGCCACCGCCCTGTGGAACCGGCTGGAAGCCCTGCACGGGAATTCGGCCGGCCGGGACGGCTCCCGTTTCGTTCCCGGGGCGGCCGATTCCGAAAAGCTTTACGCCCTCGTCAAGGACGGCCTGGACTCGGACCCCGCCAACAAGTCCCTCTGGTATCTCCGGAGCCTGGTGGAACGGGCCAACGGCGTTTTCGGGCGGGCGGAGGGGGATCTGCGCAAGGCCCTGAGCCTCGACAGCCGCTATGTGGCGGCCTGGAATGACCTGGGCCTGGTGCTTATCCGCCTCGGGCGGTTCGAGGAGGCGGGCGAGGCCTTCGCCCAGGCGAAGGACCGGGCCGCCGAGGCGGCCCGGCTGGCCGGGCGCCCGGTCGGGGCCGATTACGCCGCCGCCCTGCTCAACCTCGCCGAATTCCATCTCGACCTGGCGGATTCCTTCCGGCGCGAGATCGCGACCGATCCCGCCAACCGGGACAACCAGGATCGCCTCGGGCGGCATTTGACCGGGGCGGCCGAGGCGGTGCGGGAACTCCTGGCCAATATGCCCGCGGAGTCCCCCGAGGCGATCGAGGGGCGAAAGCTGCTGTCCAGGATAACCTACTGAAATGCCCCGCCCGTCCCGCCCAGGCCTCTACGTCCACATCCCCTTCTGCCGTTCCCGCTGTCCCTACTGTTCCTTCGTCAGCGGCGACTACGAGGAGAATCTGGCCGACGCCTATTTGGAGGCGCTGGGGACCGAATTGGGGCGCCGCCGGGTATTTTCCGGCGGCAAGGAGCCGGAAAGCGTCTATATCGGGGGCGGGACCCCCTCGGCCCTGTCGGCCCGGCAATGGAAAAGGCTTCTGGAGGTGGTTCCGGGGCCGGCTCCGGGGGGCGAGTTCACCTGCGAACTGAATCCCGACAGCGCGGATCGGGAAAAGCTGGCGATACTCCGGGACAACGGGGTCAATCGCTGTTCCTTCGGGGTCCAGACCTTCGATCCGGCCGGCCTAAGCCTCCTGGGGCGGCGGCACGGCGCCTCCCTCGCCCGCCGGGCCCTGGAAACCGCCGCCGGGCTGGGATTCGAATCCCTGAGCCTCGACTTGATCCACGCCTGGCCGGGCCAGACCCCCGCCGCCTACGCCCGGGATCTTTCCCTGGCCGCCGGCCTGGGGGTGAACCATCTTTCCTGCTACGGGCTTTCCCTCGAACCGGGAACGGTCCTGGCCGCCAGGCTGGAGGAGGCGGGTTGGGAAAAGCCGGGCGAGGAGGAGGAATTGGCCTTCTGGCGGCTGGGGGAGGATTTCCTGGCGGAGCGGGGGTTCGAGCATTATGAAACCAGCAACTTCGCCCGGCCCGGGTTTGCCTGCCGGCACAACCTGGAAATATGGAAGGGCGGCGAATACCTTGGCATTGGCGCCGCGGCGCATTCGCATCTGGCCGGCCGGCGCTTCGCCAATTCCGGCGAGGTCCGGACCTATTTGGCGGTCCTGGCCGGGGGGAGACTCCCGGAGGCGTTTTCCGAAACCCTGGCCCCGCGGGAAAAGGCGCGGGAATGCGCGGTGTTTTGGCTGCGGCTGTCCGCCGGCGTCGATCTGGAGGAATTCCGGGCGAGAACCGGGTTCGATTTTCTGTCCCTGTACGCCGGGGAACTGCCGGATTTGCTGGAGCGGGGCTGCCTCGTCCTGGACCCGGCCGGAAAAAACATCCGGGTTCCCCCCCGCCTCCAGCCGGTCCTCGACGCCATACTTCCGGAACTGGTGTGAGGCCGGCTTTCAAGCCCGCGGGAAATGGGCGAGCCCTAATTTCGGAAACGCGTCCCGGCGGAATGCCCTCCAGGCTCGGAGGAGGAGTTTTGTCCGGCGTCTCCCTGGCCGCCTCGATTGCTTCATGGAGAGGCGTGGGCCTCCCAGGTTACCGGCCCGTCCTCTTATCGCGCGCCAAAGTCAAATACGCCGCCGGATTCCGCCGCCCCTAGCCCTTTTCCCGGGATGGCGGATAAAGAACACCTCCTTTCATTCCCGTGACCCGGCATAGCCTAGTCGCACCAAAAGTCCGTTTATGTGTAACATATTGTAACTTTACGGGTTTTGCCACAGGATCGGGGAAAATGAATGACACGCATTGATGTCCTCCGCCCGATTCCACCGGGAGGCGCCCGAATGAGTTCGGGGTCTGTCCATAAATAACTTATACATGTTTAGACAAGGAACCGAGTCGCGGCGGTAAATTTTTGCCCGTGGTTGGGCAAAAATTTACGAAAGCGACGTTGGTGACGCGGTATAAACATGTATAAGGTATTTATGGACGAGCCCTTACTTTAAAAGTCCACAATGAACAAACTGCTGATTATCGACGACGATTGCAAACTTTTCCGATTGTTGGACGAATATCTCGGCAATTCGGGATTTCTTTGCTTCCACGCCCCCGACGGGGAAGCCGGTTTGGCGGCGCTGGCCGGGGAATCATGGGATTTGGCCATTGTCGACGTGATGCTGCCGGGAAAAAGCGGGCACGAGGTGTTGAGGCGCATCCGCTCCGGAATCGCGGCCAGCGACTTGCCCGTGCTTATGCTCACGGCCAGGGGGGGAGAAGACGACAAAGTGACGGGGTTGGAGGCGGGGGCGGACGATTATCTCGCCAAGCCCTTTGGAGTCAAGGAATTGGTGGCTCGTTTGCACGCGCTTCTGCGCCGAACGAACCGGTTGCCGGCGGCGGAGGGCGGTGATCCGCCGCGCTTGGACGACTTGGCGATCGACCGGAAGGCGCTGCTGGTTTGGCGCGGCGAAACCCGGGTGGAAATCACGGCATCCGAATTGCGCCTCCTGGAATTGTTCGCCGGCGCCCCGGGGCGGGTGATCGAAAGGGGAACCTTGTACCGGAAAATCCTCGGGCATCCGCCCTTCGGGCAGGACCGGAGCCTGGACATGATGATCAGCCGGCTGCGGAAAAAGCTGGGGCCGGGCCGCGACGGGAGGGAGCGCATACGCTCCGCCAGGGGTCAAGGCTATGTTTTTTTGCAAGCGAAAGAGGCATAGGTGTTTTCCCGCTGGTGGCGGTCGCGGGGATTTTCCCGGCAGGCGGGCCTGGTCGTGGCGGCTTCCTTCGCCGGGATTGTCGCCCTGGTCGAGGTGGCCGTCGAGCCCCTCGTCCGGGAAATCGCCGGCGAACGCCTCCGGCTGGACGGGGCGGCCTGCGAGGCCGTTCTCTGGGGGGCGGGGGTTTTGTTTCCGGCCGTCGCCCTGGGCTCCATCCTGACGCGCCTGGTCGAGCGGAAGACGGCCGCCATGGCGAAAATGGCCGATCGCCTGTCCCGCGGTGATCTGGCGGCGAGAATAGACCAAACCGGAAACGGGCGCGACGCCTTCAATCGGCTGGGCCGGGCGTTCAACGGCATGGCCGACTCCCTGGAGCGGTTATTGGCCCACGAGCGGCGGTTATTGGCCGACATTTCGCATGAGCTGAGGTCCCCCCTTACCCGGATGGGCGTCGCCGCCGCCCTCCTGTCCCGGAAATGCGATTCCGGCGAACTCAAGCCCCTGATCCAGGCGCTTGACGACGAAATAACCGGCATGACCGAACTGGTGGCCGCCCTCCTGAAACAGGGGGGCGGGCGGTTGGAGGGGGAGGCCCCCTCCTGGGTGGCCCTGTCGGAATTGGTCCGGGCGGCGGCGGCGGCCCAGGTCCCGGTCGCCGAGTCCGGGGGAAAATCGCTCGCCCTGGACATCGAGCCGGGCCTCGCGGTTCGGGGACGCCCGGCCCGGATCCGGCTGATATTGGACAACATCCTCGCGAACGCCCTGTTCCACTCCCCGGGGGACGGCGTGGTGCGCCTGGCCCTCCGCCGGGACGGGGATCGGATTCTCCTGTCCGTGCGCGATCACGGCCCCGGCGTCCCCGAGCGCCATCTGCGGGACATTTTCAGGGCGTTTTTCCGGGTGGACCGGTCGCGGGCGGGGAGCGGGGGCGGAGTCGGCCTGGGGCTGGCGCTGGTGCGGGACGCCGCCGTCGCCATGGGCGGTTCGGTGGAAGCCCGGAATGCCGGACCGGGCCTGGAAATCATTGTTTCCCTTCCCCCCGCCGGGCCGGACGGCGGGGAGGGAAACGACGCCCGTTTTTCGGCGGACCCCGGGGAGGAAAGGGGCGGGCCATGAAAAACCTTCTGAAAAACACCCTGAAAAACGCGCCCGGAAGATGTGGCCGCTCCTTCGTCTATTCGTGGCGCGGCTTGAAGGCGGTCTTCCGCGGGGAGGAATCGTTCCGGCTTGAAACCCTCGCCTTCCTGGCCATGCTGGCGGCGCTGGCGGCGTCCCCGTGGCCGGCCTGGAAACGCCTTTTCCTGATCGGGAGCTTCCTCCTGATCCCCTTGGCGGAAATCGTCAACTCCGCCATCGAGGACATCTGCGACGGCATCACCCGCGAACCCTCGCCCTGGGTGAAAAACGCCAAGGACAAGGGCGCGCTCGCCGTCCTGGCGGCGATAATCGCCAACGCGTTCATCTTGTTCGCGCTGCTGCTGGCATGAAGGGAGGCCGAGTGCCGAAACGCGAAATCCGGAGCCTCCGCCTGGCGGCGCTGGCGGCCCTGTATTTCACCATCGCGCTCAATCCCGCCTTCTGGCGTTTCGTCCAGGCGCATTTGACCGTGTCGGGATGGGGTTCGCTTTTGTTCGCCCTCAGCCTGCCGGCGACCCTGTTCCTCGTCTTCCATTGCCTGTTCTGCCTCCTCGTCTGGCCGTATCTCGGCAAGGCGGTTTTGACGATCCTGCTAATCCTTTCCGCCGCGGCCAGCCATTTCATGTTCCGGCTCAACGTCGTCATTGATTCGGAAATGATCCGCAATGTTTTCGAGGCGCGTCCCCACGAGGTCCTGGAGATGGCGACTTTCGGGGGCGCGGCCTGGCTGGCGTTGTTCGGGCTGGCGCCGGCGGCGCTCCTTCTGGGGGCGAGGGTGGCCTACCGGCCGGCCTGGCGGGAGGCGGGAACGCGCCTGGCCCACGTCCTGGCCGCCGCCGCCCTGCTCGCCGCCATCGGCGCCGTTTTCTACAAGGATTACGCCATCGCCGCCCGCAACCACAAAACGGCGGGGAAACTGCTGAATCCCTTCAATTACCTTTCCTCGGCGGCGAGGCTGGTCAGGAAAATCGCCCGCCGGGACGCGCCCTTCCTCGTCATCGACCCCGATCCCGCCCATGTTCCCTTCGAGGATCCGCACCCCACCGTGATCGTCGTCATGGTCGGGGAAACGGCGCGGGCGATGAATTTTTCCCTTAACGGCTACGAACGCGAAACCAATCCGAAGCTGTCCCGGCGGGATATCGTGAATTTCCCCCGGGTGAGCGCCAGCGGAACGGCGACCGCGTTTTCGCTTCCCTGCATGTTTTCCCACCTTCCCCGGGCGCGGTTCGACCTTGACGCCTCGTACCGGAGCGAAAACCTCCTGGACATCGTGAAGAAGGCCGGCTACGAGGTGCTTTGGCTGGACAACGACGGGGGGAGCAAGGGGGTCGCCGATCGGGTGCCCGCCGTCGACCTGATGCGGGATGGCGATCCGAAATACCGCAACGGCGACACTTTTTTCGACGAGGTGCTGCTCGTGGAGCTGGAAGAGCGCCTGGCGGGGATTGAGCGGGACACCCTAATCGTCCTCCACATGATGGGGAGCCATGGCCCGAGTTATCACCGGCGCTATCCCGACGCCTTCCGGGTGTTCACCCCCGCTTGCGACACCGCCGAAATCGAAAGTCGCCCCCGCGAGGAAATCGTGAACACCTACGACAACACCATTCTTTACACCGACCATGTGGTGTCCGGGGCGATCGACCTTCTCAAGCGCTTCCCCCAATACGAAGCGGGCCTCCTCTTTGTTTCCGACCACGGCGAATCCCTGGGGGAGAACGGCCTGTATCTGCACGGCTTTCCCTACGCGCTGGCCCCGAGGGAGCAAATCCGCGTCCCCATGATTTTATGGATGTCCGAGACGATGCGGCGCGAGGATCGCATTGATTACGAAAAGCTGAGGGAGGCGGCTCCCGGCCTGGAACTTTCCCACGACAACCTCTTCCACTCGCTATTGGGCTTGACCGAAATCGACAGCGAACTGTACGACCCCTCCCTGGATTTGTTCGGGCGGTTCAGGACCGAGGAGTTGCCGAGGCGGGCGGCGCCACCCTTTTCCAGCCGTCCCGGCGGCGGGGCCGGGGATGTCGCCGCTTTTCCCGGAAGGGCGCCTTTCGCCAAAAAAGAGCCGGGAGGAAGGGCGGAACCTTGAAAGGAAAAAGGGCGGTTGGAATATAATGCCGAAATGATTTCGATGAAGCCGGGGCGGAAAAGGGCGGCGCGCGCGGGAGGGCCGGAAGGCGCGAAGGGGGTGGCATGTGGAAAATTTATGGGTTGCTGGCGGCGTTTTTCGCGGCCTTGACCGCCATTTTCGCGAAACTCGGCGTTCGGGAAATAGACTCGAATCTGGCCGTCGCCCTGAGAACCGGTTTTATCCTGGTCCTGACCTGGGGAACGGTTTTCCGCACCGGCGCGATCGGGGAGATTCGCGCCCTCTCCAGCCGCGGCCTGCTGTTCATTTTTCTCTCGGCCATCGCCACCGGCCTGTCCTGGTTGTTTTATTTCAAGGCGTTGCAACTGGGAGAGGCGTCGAAGGTCGCCTCTCTCGACAAACTGAGCCTGGCGTTCACCATTCTCCTGGCCATCCTGCTGTTGGGCGAACCCGTCGGCTTCAAGACCGTCATGAGCGGCCTGTTGATAACCGGTGGCTCCCTGCTGCTGCTTTTTTAGGGCTCGTCCATGCCGTTGCTTATGCCAAGCTCTTCGAGGCGCGCCTCAATCGCCGCGCGGAGGCGCGCAATCTCCTTGCCGGGATGGTTGAACCAGTCGTATGACCATATTCGATGCAATTTCCATCCCAAGCCCCTTAATACCTCGTCCCGCAATCTGTCTCTGTCCCTGGCGGAACGGTGGGAGCAATAGGAATCGCCGTCGCCTTCCACTCCCAGAATGAAACCATGAGGCCATTTTCGATGCGATACTCCTATGTCGATGCCGCACCCCGATACGCCGACATCGCGTTGTATTTCACAGCCCATCGCTTCAATCCGCTTCGCGACATAGGTGGCGAACGTGGATTCGGCCGTGCCGCCGCTCCGCCCCGTCGGCGGCATTCTCCCCCCGGATTCACAGTATTCAAGCCAATCCTTGAGCATTTGTACGCCACGGCTTCCGAAGGCGTCGGTTTTAATGTCGCTTGAGGCCATGGAGGTAAAGGTCACTATCCTTTCCCTCGCTCTTGTGAAAAGCACGTTGAGGCGCCGCGGACCGGCATCCTTGCCGGTGATTGGACCGAAGTTCAGGGAAAGCTTCCCGGTCAGCTTGTCGGGACCGTAAACGGTCCCTATAAAAATGACGTCGCGCTCGTCGCCTTGTACGTTTTCCAGGTTTTTGATGAAGAACGATTCCAGGTTTTCCGACCATCCGTCAATATAGCCGGCCACGGCCGGGTCGCTTCCCCTCAGGCGTTCCATCTCCTCGTTGATCAGGGAGCACTGTTTTTTATTGAGGGTCACGATGCCCAGGGAACGCTTAGGATGGCCGCGCATGAAATTGGCGGCCTCCTCAATCATTCTGGAAGCTTCATTCCCGTTAAGTCCGGCATGGTAGTCGCCCCCGACCTTGACAAGGGAAACACCCCTTCCCGGCCGCGCTTCGCTTGGCGAAGGAAATATGACCAAATCGTTGTTGTAAATGCGGCGGTTGGAAAACTGTATCAATCCCGAATGGCGGGAACGGTAATGCCAGCGCAGGCGGCGCGCGGGCCGAAAGACCCCGTTGGCTATTTGCAGTATCGATTCGGCCGGTTCGGAGGAATCCCCGGATTCGTCGTCCACAAAATTCGCCCGGAAAAAATTGGTTGGCGGAAGTTGATTCGTGTCGCCCACCACCATAACGCGTTTTGACCGCAGAAGCGCCCCAAGGGCGTTTTCGAACGGCATTTGCGACGCCTCGTCAATGATGCAAAGATCGAAAAGCGGTTCTTGGCCCTTGGGCAGATACTGCGCGACGGCCAACGGCGACATCATCCAGCACGGCTTCAATTCTCGAAGAGCCCTTCCCGCGCGCCGCGTCAATTCGCGAATGGGGATGTACATCTTCTTTTTGGCCGCTTCATGATCAATCAGTGATTTTTCGGTCAGATTTGAAACCGGTCTGCCGGAGTTGCCGGGAATGTGGACATATGCGGCGCACACCCGCCGATCGACGGCGATTTGGTTGAGTTTGGTGATTTCCCTGTCCAGGGACGCCAATTCGGCCCGAAGTTTATCCATGCTTTCCCCGCTACTTCCGCCTTCGCCCACGATGGGACCGTATTTTTGATCGATGGCGTTGACCGCGGCCCGCACGATTACGGCGTGCAGAACCGTGGAGAAGCCCCCGGGGGGGATCCCGTCCCTTTCAAACACCTTCACCACCCATTCAAAACCGGCCTCCGCGATAACCGAGCGCTTATGGGCGCAATCGACATGTATTCGGAAACCATCCTCGTCCCCGGCGGCTTCTTCAAGCCGTGCCGCGGCATCCGCCGGCGTCAAACCGGCAATCCTCTCCCGGAACGGAATTCCGTATTCGGCTTCGAGATCCCGCAGGTGACCAGCCGTTTCCTTCCTGGCGCGTCGAAGCTCGTCAATGGCCGCCGCCGTGTTCCGCCATCCGTTTGTCTCCATGATGGGAAGGATGCGATCGAAGCCGCCCCGGTACCGCCGCAAAAGATCGAGCGCCTCCATTTCAGCGCGTAAATCGCCCGCTCCGGTGGCGCTTCCCTTGTAGGCGGCCTGGAGGACGCCCGCGGCGCCCTGATCGTCGTTTAGCCGGGCCGCCCGCGCCCGATGTCTCTCCAGTCTGTCGGCGGTCGGCGCCAGGAGCGAAACGGCCGTGTCGGTCGAATCGGCGAGCGTGGAAAGAAGAGGCGATATTTTCGCCACGAATTCCGCGAATTCGGCATGCTTGGCGGCGTCCCGCCCGGCCTTTTCGCGAAATTCGGCAAGCGTGAGGCCGGGCATGGCGTCCGGAAGAGCGGCCAGGGCGAGTGAAAATTGACGGCGGCCGCTCAGCATCTCCCGCAGAAGCTCGGGAGCGCGTCCGTCGCCAAGGACGGAAACGATCCCGCCGGAGTAATTCGTTATCTTTTCCAACAGACCGAAGTCCGATTCCAGGCCGGCAAAGCGCGTCCCGAACAGTTCCCGCGCCGAATGGTCGCGAGCATACTCCTCGGCCGCGCGCATCCATCCCGCCAACGAACGCATGTCGGCCGCGGCCCGCGATTGATTAAAGCCGTTCCCGATCGAAATTTCGGAATATGTTTTTTTCGCCGCCTTGAATCGGGGGAAAAAACTCCCTAAAAAGCCGGTTTTCTCCAGGATGTCGGCGCACGCGTCAACTTGGCCGGCTTCGTACGGAATATTGAGCGAGACAAACGCGTTTCCAAGCTTTTCCTTTTCGGCGAGCAGCCGCCGCCCGGTTTCGCAGATTGCCTTCGCCTTCTCCACCGCCGGCAATTGGCCAAGCGCCCGGGTGCAAGCGGAGAATGCCTCGGGAGTGATGTCATGCAACAGCTCGGCCGCCTCGGAGAATAAACTGGCCCGTATATGGACTAGTTCCGGATACCGGCGGATGAATTCCCCGATCGCTTCGCAAGCTTTTTCGCTTTTGTCATGTTCGTCCTCGAGCGCGCGAAGCGTATCCCGCCATTCGCCCGGCCGTATGAAAAGATGGTTGCGGGTGGCGCAGAGATCGCGGATTTCGCGCAAATGCGCCGGAGCCGCGGCCGACTCGGTATCGGCGACTATCCGTAAAAGTTCCGTACGCTCCCTTTGAAACCGCAAACATTCCGTCAGAAAAAAAAGAGTCGCGTCCACCGCGTCATTATTTATGGCGCGCGAGAGCATATTGCGGTCGGGAACGGTTTTCAAGGCTAGGAATCCCGCCGCCAGGGCGTCAATTTCCTCCAGCTGTTCGCTTTCAACGGGCAAGGCGAGCGATTCGACGTGCGCCTGTTTCGCCTCTTCCCGCCGAAGGGCGCCGGCCGTTTCGCCAAGCCGGTGCCGCATGACATCGCGCGCGGCGATACCGGCTCCGGCGTCGCGCACGCCCCGCCAAAACGATTCGGTAGCGAGGGCGGTCCTCCATACGGATTCGAATTCGTTCGCATGTTCGATGATTGCATCCAGTCCGGCATAGCATGCTTCCACGGCGGCCGGGTCCATAACCGTTTGTTGCCGCAGGGAAAACGGGAGATCATGGAGCACTTCCGCTTCGGCGATGCCTTTGCCGATTACCGTCGAGACAGTGTCTTCCGTGGCGCCGAACCGAAGCCGTAATTTCCCGACATACTCGGCCAGCTTTGCGCGGACGGCGCCGAACGCCCGCCGCTTCATGTCAATTTCCCCGGCGGCGCCCGAGGAGTACCCCGCATGGCGCAAGCGCTCTCTAATGGAAGCCATCACCTGTTCGCGGGTAGCCCCGGACGAATGGAGTGAAAGGGCGTGAACATTGAGTTTCAGCCGTTTCAATTTGGAATGAACGACTTCCAGGGCCGCCAGTTTCTCCGCGACAAATAAAACTTTTTTGCCGGCGGCGATGGCATTGGCGATGACATTCGTGATTGTCTGCGACTTGCCCGTTCCGGGCGGCCCCTCCACGGCAAGGTTCTTGCCGTCCATGGCGTCGACCATGACGCTGAATTGCGAGGAATCCGCCTCAAGCACCAATCCGGTTATCCTGCTCTCGATCCCGGGGCTGTCAACGTCATAATCGGGCGAAAATGCCGGGGTTTCCTCGGTGGACGCCCCGATGAGCAGGCTTTCGGCGGCCTTGCCTTGAATGTCCAGCGCGGCCGGATCGAGATCCTCGAACATTATCATTTGCGAAGAGGGAAAAAGCCCGATGGCGACTTGGCGGTGAACCCTGCAGGTTTTCAAACTTTCGTGTTTTATCGCGCCGATCTCCCGAAAATAATTCTCGAGCGCCTCCTTCTCCACCGCATTTTCCGAAAGCGCCGATTCCCGCCGAAATGTTTCATATTTCGGCAGGGCCGTGGCGAAGGACTGGCGGAATTTCATATCCAGGACCATGTTGCCCTCAGCCTCGTTCTCCGCGGCGGCAAGACGGAATTCGCCTCCCTTGGGAGTCATGATTTTTTTAAGCCGTACGGGAAGAAGCACCAGCGGCGCCATGCTGCCGTCCGCTCCCGATTGGTCCCGCCATTCCAGAAAACCGAACGCAATCTTCAAGGAGTTGATGCCCGTATCCTGTTCCAAGGTGCGGCACCGCAAAAGAAGGGCGTTAAGGCGTCTTTCAAGCTGTTCCGGCAGAAGCAATGTCTGGATTAGGTTGTCCCCGTGTCTGCCATCCTCGTGCATTTCGTCCGGCAAGGGGAGCTCATAGTTCGGGGAAATGCCGGCGTTGATTGCGTGCTGTCTCAATGAATCGTGATCCGGCTTTTCCTTGCGGGGGGGCATCCCCAGGGTTTTGCGGACGCGATCCTTGAGCGAACGCTCGCTGGACTGCGTCTTGTCGAGGTTTTCCT
Organism: Planctomycetota bacterium; assembly: GCA_031269935.1. Classification (GTDB taxonomy): domain Bacteria; phylum Planctomycetota; class SZUA-567; order SZUA-567; family SZUA-567; genus JAJBSZ01. Next base: position 8,027 of record JAISYL010000286.1, on the reverse strand, counting down.
CCGTCGTTTGATCGAGGGCGGCCATGGCGGCCAGGTATTCCGGATCCTCGAGCCGCGCCCGGGAAAGGGCATCCTTGAAGCCGGGTGTTTCTTCGTCGGGAATGGCGTCACCCAAGGGAGGCAAAGGAGCGAAGGTCAGTTTTTCCCCGGCGCCTAGTTTTTGGATGATGACTTCGGGCAATTCGTCCACAACGCGAAGCACCGAGGCGGAATTCGCGGCGAAGCGGGTGGAGAGGAGCGGGTTGCGCCGCGAAAGATCGAGGAGGCGGCAACGCATTTCCTCGATCTGGCGGGCAATCGTCCTGGTCGCATGGGAATTCATTTTCATGATCGCCGTCGGAGATCCCGCCGCGGGCAAATCCGGCCGGCCCGCGGCCGAATCGTACCGGTCCCTCCGATCACCTGGCCGTCAGGCAGCGCCCCACCGCCTCCCGCCAGCCGGAAACCAGCCGTTCGCGGGTTTCCGCCGCCATGACGGGGGTGAATTTCCACTCCGGCCGGGCGGCCCGGGCGATTTCCTCGAGGCCGGGGTAAAACCCGGCCCCCAGGCCGGCTAGGCGGGCCGCCCCCAGGGCGGTGGCTTCCACCCCGGCCGGGCGGGCCACCTCCAGGTCGAGGATGTCGGCCTGGAACTGCATGAGGAAGTTGTTGATCGAGGCGCCGCCGTCCACCCGGAGGAGCTTAACCGGGCGGCCGACGTCCGCCTCCATGGCCCGGATCACGTCCAGGCTCTGGTAGGCCAGCGATTCCAGGGTCGCCCGGATGAAATGCTCCTTCTCCACCCCCCGGGTCAGCCCGGTCACCAGACCCCGGGCCCCGGCGTCCCAGTAGGGGGCGCCCAGCCCGGTGAAGGCCGGGACCACATAGACCCCGTTGGCGTCGGGAACCCGGCGGGCGTAGGTCTCGGCCAGGCCGGGGTGGTCGATCATCCGAAGGCCGTCCTGAAGCCACTGGATCGCCGCCCCGGCGATGAACACGCTCCCCTCCAGGGCGTAGACGACCTCGCCCCCCGCCCCCCAGGCGATGGTGGAGACGAGGCCGTGGCGGGAAACCGGCGGCTTCCGGCCGGCGTTCATGAGGAGGAAACAGCCGGTGCCGTAGGTGTTCTTCACCATCCCCGGCTCGAAACAGCCCTGCCCGAACAGGGCCGCCTGCTGATCCCCGGCCACCCCGGCTAGGGGTATTTCCCGGCCCAGGATCTCCTTCGAGGCCAGGCCGTAGAGGTGGGCGGACGGCTTCACCTCGGGGAGCATGGCGGGGGGAATGACGAACTCCTCCAGGAGTTCCCGATCCCACTCCAGGGAATGGATGTTGTAGAGCATGGTCCGGGAGGCGTTGGAATAGTCGGTGGCGTGGACCGCCCCCCGGGTGAGCTGCCAGAGGAGCCAGGTGTCCACGGTGCCGAAAAGAAGCTCCCCGGCCTCGGCCCGGGCCCGGGCTCCCGCCACCCGGTCGAGGATCCAGCGGATCTTGCCGGCGGAAAAATAGGCGTCGATCGGCAGGCCGGTTTTCTCCCGTACCCGCGCCTCCAGGCCGCGCTTCTTAAGCTCTTGGCAAAATTCGGCGGAGCGGCGGCATTGCCAGACGATGGCGTTGTAAACCGGCTTGCCGTCGGCCCGGTTCCACACCAGGGTGGTTTCGCGCTGGTTGGCGATGCCGAGGGCGGCGATGTCGCGGTTGTCGATCCCGCTCCGGGCCCGGGCCTCGGTCAGGGCGGCCAACTGGGTCGACCAGATCTCCCGGGGGTCCTGTTCCACCCAGCCCGGGCGGGGGTAAATTTGCCCCACCTCCAGCTGGGCGGAACCTTGAACCGCCCCGTTCCGATCGAAGATGAGGCAGCGGGAACTGGTGGTGCCCTGATCCAGCGCCATCAGGAATTCAGGCATGGCTCCTCCCGGAAGCGGTTCCAGATTACCGGAACCCGGTCCCTTTCCGCCATCCTAATCCCATTCCCCCCCGAAGGCAATATTTTCCCGGGGGGGCGGGGCGATTTTCGGAAAAAAATCAAACCGCCCTCTTGACAAAAATCTGGCACCCTAGTATTTTAGTCCGATGTTTTCCCTGAGGCTTCTTCCTAAAAATCCCGACGAGTCGGCGCGATCCTGGGTGTACCGGGTCGTTCTCGAAGCCATAGTCCATCTCGATCTCGAACCGACCGCCCCGCTGGACACCGACGAATTGCGGGCGCTTTTCCAATTGAGCCGCACCCCGATTCGGGAGGCGCTAATTCAATTGGCCCAGGAGGGTTTCGTCACCCTTCTCCCCCAGCGGGGAAGCTACGTCGCGCCCATAGATCCGGCCGAGGTGGAAAAGGCCAGATTCATCCGCCTGTGCCTGGAAAAGGAGATTCTCGCCCGGGCGTGCTCGTGCTGCGGTCAGGCGGCGTACCGGACGCTGCGCTATCTTCTCGACTGCCAGGCCGACGCGATCGAGGCGAACGACGATCGCCTGCTTTACGAGTTGGACGAGAAGTTCCACGCCACCTATTTCGAGGCCTGCCGGAGGGGGAACATCTGGGCCTACCTGCGGAGGAACAACCTGCATTTCCACCGGTTCCGGGTGCTGAACATGACCATGCGCGACATGCGGCGCTACACCTACCGGCATCACGAGGAACTGTTCGCCACCCTGAGGAAACGCGACGAAAAAGCCGCCGTGGCCGCGATAGAAAACCATCTCGACATCGGCAAGTGGGGGGCGAGCGACATGTTAAAACGGAATCCCCGCTGGCTCGTGCCGTCGGACATGCCGAACGGGGACGAAATAGGCTAGCGGTCCGAAAAAGGGAATCGGACGGCGTTTGGCCCGATTTCCCTTGAAAGTTCCCTTTTCCTGGAAAGGACTGGACGATGAAACACGATCCCGGGCATCTCAAAAAGACTCTCTACACCGGCCTGATCTGCGACGTCCTCGATCACCTGGGCCATCGCAACCAGTCGTTGGGCGGCGGCTTCAGGGGGCTGGGCGAGGACACCGTGCTGTTCGGCAAGGCCTTCACCAGCATCGGCACCCAGGTCTACGCGATGCCGGCCAACCCGCTCACGGCGCAGTGCAAGGTAATCGACCGGATTTCCGAGGGCGAGATTTACGTGCTCGCCACCCGGGGCGAGCGCAACTGCGCCATCTTCGGGGAATTGCTCGCCACCGCCATCCAGGCGAAAAAGGGCGCCGGCGCCCTAATCGACGGCATGGCCAGGGATCTTCGCCAGTTGAAGCGAATCGGATTTCCCCTGTTCCACAAAGGCAGCCTTCCCACCACCTCCAAGGGCAGGTGCGAAGTGACCGAGTGCCAGACGCCGATCCTCATCGACGGCGTCGCCATCAACCCGGGCGACTACATTTTCGCCGATCTCGACGGGGTCGCCGTCATCCCCGCCGCCCTGGCCGATCAGGTGTTCGACGAGGCGCTGGTCATCCTGGGCAGGGAAAACAACGTGCGGGCGGAACTCCTGAACGGCGCCTCGCTCGAGGACACCTACGCCAAAATCGGCGCCATCTGAAAATCGGACTTTCAAGGGAGGGAGCGATGCGGGCGAACGTATTGACCGACTGGAAGACGCTGGAAATGCGGGAGGTGCCCGACCCGCGGCCGGGTCCCGGGCAGGCGCTTATGGAAGTTGTCTACGCCGGCATCTGCGGTTCCGACGTGACCGTGTTCAACCACCACCACCCGACCGCCACGGTGCCGCGCGTCATGTGCCATGAAATTCTGGGGGTGGTGCGGGAAATCAACGGCGGCGGTCCCCTTCCCTACCGGGTCGGCGATCGGGTGGCGGTGTTTCCGCTTTCCCACTGCGGCGAATGCGATCCCTGCCGCGACGGGAATTTCCATGTCTGCCGAAACCTGAGGATCTTGGGGCTGCACCTGGACGGCGGCTTCGCCGATTACGTCTGCGCCGAGGTGGAAAAGATATTCCCCGTCTCCGGCGACATACCCGACCGGGTCGCCATCCTCACCGAACCGCTCGCCGTCGGTTTCCACGCCAACGCCAGGGCGGGCACCGGGCCTGGGGACACGGCGCTGGTCGTCGGCGCCGGGCCCATCGGCATTCTCTGCGCCATGTGCGCGCAATACTTCGGGGCGGCCAAGGTGGCGCTGGCCGAGATAAATCCGGAACGGATCGAGTTGGCCCGGAGCTTCGGCTTCGAGGTGATTGACGCCAATGGTGAGGTGACGGACGCGATCGCCGCCCGCACCGGGGGGAAGGGGTTCGACAAGGTGTTCGAGGCGTCGGGATCGCCGGCCGGGGCGCTTCTCGTCGCCTCGGCGGCCAAAATCCGCGGCGTCATCGTTCCCATTGGAATTCCCCATGGCACGCTGGCCTACGAGACCGGCAAGATCGTTTTGAAGGAACTGTCCGTCGTCGGCAGCCGGGTGCACACGTTGAAGCATTTCGGCCGCTCCGTCGAGATGATGGAACATTTTTACCGGCGCAAAACGTTTGATCTGGAACGGATGATCGCCGCCGCCTATCCGCTGGAGGACTTGGCGGAGGGCATCGCCAGGCAGGCTTCGGGGAGGTTCAACGGGAAGATTCTCGTCAAGGTCAAAAAATGACCGAAGCGAGGCTGTTCACGCGGCCCTTTGTCGCCGGGCAAGGAGCGGGTATGTTGTCGAAAATCATGAAAATGGCGGATGGCCTGATAAAATGGGCATCCATCGCGTTGCTCGGCACCATGACCTTTCTGGTGTTTCTCAACGTGGTGCTTCGTTATTTGTTCAACTCCAGCATCATCGTCTCCGAGGAGGTGGGGAGGTACATGTTCGTCTGGATGACCTTCCTCGGGTCGATTGTCGCCCTGTCGGAAAACTCCCACATCAAGGTCGACATCCTGGTGGATCGGCTGCCCCCGGGGGCGAGAAAATGCACCCGCCTCAGCGTCGACCTGCTTATGCTGCTGTGTTGCGTCCTCTTGAGCATCGGCGGCTGGCGCCAGACCATCATCAACATGGCCAATCCCGCCCCGGTCAGCCATGTTCCCATCGGTCTGGTATATCTCGCCGGCTTGGTCGCCAGCGTGGTCATGTCCGGCATGCTGGTTGGGCGGATCGTCCGGAAGATCGCCGATTGGAAGGAGGCTGCCGCGTGATCATTATTATTTTCCTCGTCATCCTCATGGGATCGGTCCTGCTAGGAGTGCCCATCGCCTTCGCCCTGCTGCTGTGCTCCTTGGCCATGATGCTCGAATTGCAGGTGCTCGACACCATTGTGCTGGCGCAAAACATGATCGCGGGCGCCGACAACTATTCCCTTCTGGCCATCCCGTTCTTTGTACTGGCCGGAGAAGTGATGAACGCGGGCGGTTTGTCTCAGCGCATCGTCGAACTGCCGCTCAAGCTGTTCGGGCACCGGGCCGGCGGCCTCGGCTACGTTGCCATCGTCGCCACCGTGCTCATGGCCAGCCTATCCGGGTCGGCCATCGCCGACACGGCGGCGGTGGCGGCGTTGTTGATCCCCATGATGAACAAGGCGGGCTATCCCTTGCCCCGATCCGCCGGCCTCATCGCCAGCGGCGGCATAATTGCCCCCATCATTCCCCCGTCCATCCCCTTCATTGTTTTCGGAGTGGCCGGCGGAGTGTCCATCACCCGGCTGTTCTTCGCCGGCATCGTGCCCGGCCTGATGATGGGCGCCGGCCTCATGCTGGTGTGGGCTTGGCAAAGCAAGAGGGTGAACGTGGAGTTGAGACCCAAGGCGACGCGTCGAGAGATTGTCGAGACATTATGGGGCAGCGTTTGGGCGTTATTCCTGCCCGTCATCATCATCGGCGGTTTCCGTCTGGGCATTTTTACCCCCACCGAGGCCGGAGCGGTGGCCGCCGTCTACGCCATTTTCGTGTCCGTGTTCGTTTACCGGGAAATCACCTGGCGCCACTTTCCGGAAATTTTTCTTGCCGCGACCAAGACGGTCGCGGTGGTGATGTTTCTCATCGCCGCCTCGTCGGTGACCGGCTATCTGATGGCGCTGGCCGATCTTCCCAACATGGTCATCGACACCCTGTCGCCACTTATCGAAACGCCAACCGTGCTGATCATCGTCATCATGATCTTCGTGTTCCTGGTCGGCATGGTCATGGATCTTTCGCCGAATATTTTGATTCTCGTTCCGGTGCTGATGCCGATTGTCGAGCGGGCGGGGATCAACCCGGTCTACTTCGGCGTCCTTTTTGTGGTCAACGGCTCCATAGGCATGATCACTCCGCCGGTCGGAAACGTGCTAAACGTCATCTCTGGAGTGGCCAAGGTAAAGTTCGAGGATGTGGTCAAGGGCGAATTTCCCTATCTTCTCGCCCACCTCGTCGTACTGTCCCTGCTCATCGTCTTTCCCAAATTGGTGACGGTGCCGTTGCGCTTTTTCATCGCCAGATGAAAGTCTTCGCGGCGCCGTTTCGCGGTTTCGTCAGATTCATTTCAGGAGGAAGCAAGATGCGGAAATTAATGTTGGCGACCGTCGGTTCCATATTGTTCGCTTTCGCCGCCCCTGCCGGCGAATCCATCACGCTCCGCCTCGGATATGAAACTCCCCGCAGCGACTCGCAGCATCTCGGGGCGCAACGCATGGCCAAGGCGCTGGAGGAGAAGACGGGCGGCAGGCTCAAGCTCCAACTCTTCCCCGACGCCGTTCTCGGCAATAGCCAAGGCATGATCACCCAGGTTAGGGCGGGCACGGTTGACATGTATATGGGAGGTTCCGCCATCTTTACCGGCGTGGAGCCCAGGCTGAATGTGCTTGACATCCCCTTCTTGTTCCATAACCCGCGACATGTCGACGATGCCCTCGACGCCGAGGTGGGTGAAGAAATGCTCAAAACTCTTGAAGCGGTGGATATGAAGGGCCTGGCCTACTGGGAAAACGGCTTTCGTTCCGTCACCAATGGCCGGAATCCGGTGAACAAGCCCGAAGACGTCAAGGGCCTAAAAATCCGCACCCTGGCCAACCCCATGCACATCGAGGCATGGCGCTTGCTTGGCACCAACCCCGTTCCCATGCCGATTTCCGAACTCTACACCGCCCTGGAAACCGGCGCCGTGGAAGCGCAGGAACATCCGGTCAACGTTACCTACTCGGCCAAGCTATACGAAGTCCAAAAATACCTGAGCATGACCAGGCATGCCTACTCGCCCCTCATTATATCCATCAATCTGAAGAAGTTCGAGTCGCTAGACGGGGATCTGCGGGACGCCCTGGTCGAAACCGCGCGCGAAGCCGGTAAATGGCAGCGCAAGTACGTCCGCGACAATGAAAAGATGTTCGTCGACAAGATGGCCGAAGAGGGAATCGAGGTCGTATGGGAAGTCGACATGCAGCCGTTTCGCGACATTGTGGAAAAGGACGTGCGCAAACTGTACACCGACCAGTACGGGGACGACTGGCTCAAGAAAATAGACGCGCACGCCAAATGAAGCGTCCGCCAAGACGGAAAGGGAGTCGGGCAATGACTGTTGAGAGCGACCTGCGGGCCGGGTACCTTGAACTGCAGACAGCCGTGGTCGGGGACGTTCTAGACGAGATGGGCTGGCGGAAACAAATCTTCCCGTGGCAGATTCAGGCGCTGGTTAGGGGAACGAAACTGTTTGGCCAGGCTTTCACCGTCATCGGCGAGACCATCGACGATCCCGACGAGGACGACAACGCCGCGCGGGTTGCCATGATCTCGAACGTCACTCCGGATTCCATCGCGGTCGTGTCCAGCGGCGACAACCATACGGCCGCGCACTGGGGCGAGATCACCGGACTGGCGGCAAGGAACGCGGGATGCCTGGGGGCGGTGTGCGACGGAGGCGCCCGCGACGTCGGGCAACTGATCCGCCACGGCTTCCCGCTTTTCGCCAAATTCCGCACCCCGGCGGCCTCGACCGGCCGCTGGTCAATGCGGACTTGGCAGAAGCAAATAACCGTGGGCGACGTGGCCGTCAATCCAGGCGATTACATCCTTGGCGACGATGACGGCGTTGTCGCCATTCCCCGGGCTTTGGGCGTTGAAGTTCTGGAAAAGGCGGAAACCAAGGCCGAGACGGAGAGGGA
>JAISYL010000265.1 GCA_031269935.1 Planctomycetota bacterium | reverse complement strand
CCGACCTTTCCGGGGGTGTCGCATTTCTGGCGCTGGACAAGGAGGTTCTTTTGGAAGAATTCGTTGCATATGGAGGTGATGGTGGCGGGAGTGATGCCAAGTTCGGCCGCGATGTCGCTCCTCGCCATCGGGCCGTTGGCGAGGAGGAGCTGGATGGCGAAGGCGCGGTTGATGATTTTCACGTCTTCGATATTCTGGCCCTTGGCGATCATAAGGTCACCCCGGAGCGCAACCGGAAAAATTGAAGGCAATCATCGAAAAAGGATGGTCGTCATTCTATCCCGATGGTGCAATTCCACATGTCCTTGTAACCGAGCTTTTCGTACATGTCCATGGCGACCTGGACGGGCTTGAAATTGTCCTCGTCTATTTTTGTCGCCGCGATCACGCTGTTCTCAATGGAAACATTGTTCTCGTATCGCTTCAAAAATCCAGCGCTGGGTTCCCCGAAATGGAACGCGCGGGTAATCTTGGCGAAGCCCCTTGTACCGCGCATTCATAGACCCCATTATGTAATCTTTTATCCTGTTTTGCGTCGCGGTGAAATGGCGGTATCTTGTATTTCCTTTCATCCCTCAGCGACAAGATAGAGAACGATGTCGATATTGTGCTTAAGGAACGCATTGAACACCCTGCCATGATCCGTTATCGTCAAGTGCTTTGTGCACCCGTTCGAACTTGATGTCGATTTATTTGCGGCGTCCCGCGATACTTGCATCCTCAATATATTTTGTCATATTGTCGCTCTTTTTGATGAGTTATGATTCAATTGACCACTTTTTTGGCTCTTATTTTCTTTACCAAGGGATAGAATAAGGTAATGATGGAAATGATGATGAACAGCAAGGAAATCGGCCTGGTGAAGAATATAAAAATGCTTCCGCCGGATATGATCAGTGATCGCCGTAGATTGCTTTCCGTCAGCGATCCCAAAACTATGGCGATGACCATCGGCGTGACTGGATAGTCAAATTTAATCAGGATATAACCTACGAAGCCGAAAGCCAGAGTCACATACACGTCGAACATGAGCGAACTGGCGGCGTAGGAACCCAGGATGCAGAGGACGAAAAGCATCGGGACCAGGACCGCGGCCGGCACCTTCACCACGTTTATGAACACCCTGATAAAAAGCTTCCCTTGGGCGTACATGAACAGATTGACGAAAAACAGTCCGAGGATTACACAATAAACCCAGTGGGGTTGTTGGATAAAAAGCCGTGGTCCGGGGGTTATTCCCTGCATCATGAGGGCGCCCAGCAGAACGGCGGTGATTGAATCGCCGGGAATGCCCAGCGTAAGTAGTGGTATGAGCGTCGCGCCGGTCACGCCGTTGTTCGCCGTTTCGGCTGCCGCCACGCCTTCAATACAACCTTCGCCGAACTCCTCGATCTTGTGGTGTTTCGACGTGGTCTTGGCGATGTTGTAGGCCAAAAAGGACGAAATGGCCGCACCTGTTCCCGGAGTCGCGCCGACGACAATTCCTATCGCGCTGGAAACCAAAAGCGTTTTCCAGTATTTGAGGACCTCCCACCAGGCCAGAAGCTGTTTCTTGTACTCTATCATCTTTCCCAGGGGGACTTTGATGTTTTTCGTCTTGTCCATGAGTTCCGATATGGCGAACAACCCGATGAGCGCCGGAATTAGTTTTATGCCTATTTGAAACTGCCAAATCCCAAACGTCATTCTTTCATAGCCCGAAATCGGGTCGATGCCAATTGTGGAAGCGAAAAGGCCGAGGAAGCCCGCGAGCAATCCCTTGGTCATAAGGTTTGTGCTGACGCTCGATATGATGGTGAGACCGAACAGACAGAGCGCGAAATACTCGGGCGGGCCGAATCTTATCGCGACCGCGGCAAGTTGGGGAGCGACCAGGAGAAGCGAAAGCGCGCTCAGCAGACCGCCGACCAGGGATGCTTTCAACGCCATAGTGAGCGCCCTGCCGGCATTGCCCTGCCTGGCCATTTCGAAACCGTCGATCGCCGTCGCCGCCGCTGCCGGCGTTCCGGGGGTTCGCAATAGAATGGCCGTGATCGAACCCCCGTATATGCCACCGCAATATACGCCAAGCATCAGCATCATTCCGGGAATCTTCGCCATTCCGAAAGTCAACGGCAAAAGAATCGCGATGCCCATCGTGGGAGTCAAGCCGGGCAGGGCGCCTATGACAATACCGGCGGCCACGCCGACATTCATGAACAACAGGCTTTCAAGGGAAATGATGCTTTGCAAAACCTCAAAAATGAGCATGTAGCCGTTTCCTTATAATGTATGTGACGCGCCCGCTTAAAGCGGTACATGCATTAACTTCGCGAACAGGATATACAACAGGAAAATTGCAACATAGAAAACGAGGTAAAGTCGCCATTTTCTGACCTCGAAATAAAACATCATGGCGGTGGCGTAGACAAGGGTCGAAATCAAGAAGCCAATCGCATCGAACACCACGCAATAGGCGGTGGAAATCAGCATCACGATAAGGACTCGCAATTCATTGCTTAATTCAAACTGGATCACTTCGGGAGCCTTGTTCTCGAGCGTTTCCGATTTTATCTGCTGGATTGTCGCGATAATTTGTGCGATTGACAAAAGCATCATACCGATGGCAATAAACTGGGGAAACGTCTGCGGACCGAATTTACCGATCTCGACTATAACGTACATCGGAATCGTTATCCAAAGGAATATTCCGAACGCCAAAAAAACCATGCTTGAATACAATTGACCCTTGGTTTTGCTCATATGGCGCCCCGCCTTTTTTTAGTAATTTTGTACAATCGCCGGTGATACTACCTCGTTCGTCAGACCCAAGAAGATGGAAATGACATGCGGGGTGGCGATGATAGAGTATTCCTAAATGTAAACGGTTCGGGACGTTAGTGTCTGTATAAAATTAAATTTTACACATGGACCGTTCGGATGAAGTTTGCCGCGACAATTTGCGAGAGCGGTTGTAAGGTTTATTTTTGGATAACCCTTACTTTCCCTGCATCTTTTTCTTGATTTCTTCGAGAACCACGACCTGTTCCTTGTACCATTTATACATTTCCTCGGGTTCGGCGGGATTAATCAGGGCAAGATTGTTGGTTTTGATGAATTCGATGAATTTTGGTTCCTTCATGATGCCCCTGAACCCATCTTTCAGCAAGTCGAGAATTTCTTTGGGGGTCCCTTTCGGGACAAACACGGAATTCCTAATATAGAAGTCGATATCCTTGAATCCCAATTCCTTCGTCGACCTGAGGACGGCGAGTTCTGGAACGGCGGAACGCTTTTCTGACAAGATGCACAATGGCCTTGCCAAGTCCTCCCGCAAATATTGTGTGGCAAGGCCTTCATGCAGATATCCGGCGTCGATGTGGCCGCCGCTGACGTTAGCGAAGATTTCCGCCTCGCTGGCGAGCGGCACCGGCTCGGCCTGGAGCCCGGCCTGGTTGAGCAGGGAAAGCTGCGCGATGTGGGTGGCGTTGTTCATTCCGGTGACGCCGAACGTCACCAGCCGGCCTTCCTTTTTCATCGCTTCGACCCACTCTTCGAACGTCTTATAGGGCGATTTCGAGTCTATGATGAAGAACATCTCCCGGTCATAGAGTCCGGTCGCGATGTCATAGTCGTCGATGTTATACGTGATTCCGGGTCTGAACACTACAATAGCCGTGATGACGCCCGAAGGGCATATGACCATCGTTTGCCCGTCGGGCTTGGCCTTCTTGACCATCGTCATCGCAATGGCGCCGCCGGCATCGGGCATGTTTACGACATTGAACGGTTGACCAAGATGTTTCTGGGCGAATTCGCCCATCGCCCGCGTTATGACGTCCGAACTACCTCCCGCGCCGGTTGTCACGTATATGTCGATCGGTTTCGTCAATTTGAATTCTGAGGCCGATGCCCGGACCGCGCCTGTGGCCAGATCGAAGGCCATCACCAATGCCATCGCAAGAATGAATCTCCTCGCCGTTGTCATGGTCTTTTTCTCCTTGTCGAAAAACGGAAAATCACATCACCTCAAGTGGAATATCTCCTCCATGGCGTCCGCCAGGGATTTGAAATAATTGGGCGAATCGTGGGTATCGACCCGATCGGGCTCGACGATGATCCAACCGGAATAGCCGATTCCCCGGACGGCGCGCATGACGGCGGTCCAATCGACGTCGCTTTCCGGAAGGGGGACGCAGGGCATTTTCCCGCGCATCGCGCCCTTGACATGGATTCTCCTGATGAAGGAGGCCAGCGAAGGGATCCACTGTTCGGGATAGCCGTAGTCGAGCCGGATTACGTTGCCGGCGTCGAAATACATGCCCACCGCCGGATGATCGATGCAGCCCAGGAACTCCTTCCAGTCCCTCACGGAAAGAGGAAACCCGCATTCGACATTCTCCACCCCCACTTCCAGCCCCCGGGCGGCCGCCTCGTCGCCGAGCCTGACAAGGAATTCCCGGGCGAGTTCCCAGTGTTCCTCATAGGGGACGTCGGGACGTTTGCGACCGGGAACGGCCAGGAGGAGCGAACCTCCCGCCGTCGCCAGGGCGTCAAGGGCGCGGCGCCCGTATTCCAGTCCAGCCTCGCGCGCCGCTGGATCGGGGGAGGAAACCGTCTCCCAGAAAAAACGGCCTCCGCGAAAACTCGGGACGGCGAGATTATGGGCTTGGGCGCGCGCGAGAAGCTCGCCGGCCGCGGTGCCCGAGTCCGGGCGGAGTATTCCGACGCCGAATGTGGGTTCGATCGCCGTGAAGCCGGCGGCGGCGATATAGGGCAAATGCGCCTCCAGGGACGGCCAGTCTTCCCAAGCCCATGAGAACCCTTTTCCCCACTCCATAAACCGATTCCCCGTCATTGGCGGCGGCATATGCCTCCTCAACTCCTTTTTGATCCTGTCGTTCCGGGAGGACGAGCGGTTTTGTCGATGCATTGCGCAGGCGCTTGCCTTTGATTGCCGGGTCGACGGGGATTTTGGGATAAGGCTAGTGATAAGAATCAGTTGGAGACTGTTGACAAATTGCCGCCTCGCCCGGGTTTACCGCGTCAAAAGTCGCTTCCCGGATGATTTTTGTCCCTAATTGCCTGACAAAAATCATCCCGCCAGCGCCTTTTTCCCTGTCTAACCCGGACGATCCGGTATTTAACGACAGCCTCTTAGGGGGCGACGTGAAATAATTCTTATTCGTTTCAACCCGGCTTGGCAAAAATCAACCAATTGGAACAAGAGCGCTTAAAGTTTCAAAGGAAATCAAGCGGCGGTTAGGGTCTGTAAACTTTATTTCTTTACGAGCCCTTAGCGTGATTTTCTTTAAAAGTCCGCTTTGCGTAGAGTCCTTAATTAGATTAAATAAAAATATAAATCGGCAAAAGGCGGTTTGCAAGTTTTTTTTTGGAAAAAGCGAAAAATTTTAAAAATCAACTTGAAAACAGGTATTTTCGGGATATAGTCGGGATATGCGTCCAACTGGCGATCCTTATGCGCAATGCCGGCAATTGTATCACTTAGAATTACTTCAGTGATTTAATAAAGCCGACCATCGTCCGGAAGGGAAGGCGGTATCATGGCGGCAGATGAATTTGGGTGGTTTTTGCCGAAAGCCATGGTTAAATCCAAACATTGGCAAAACCGGCATCGGTTTTTCACAAAGTCAAGGCGGTAGGTTTTCGGAAACGGCCGGAGCTTCGCGAAATCTCGGCCGTGATTTCCATTCGTTTTTTACAAGGGGACTTCCATATGAAATATTTTCTGGACAGCGCCAAGCTCGATGAAATCGAGGATGCCTATGGGACCTTTGGAATCGACGGAGTCACCACCAATCCCCGCCACATTCAAGCCAGCGGCAAATCCTTCATGGACGCGATTGAAGGCATTGCCAAATGGCTGGCCGACAGGAAACTGTCCGATTACACCGTCTTCCCGGTATCCGTCGAGGTCAACCCGCATCTCGAAAAGACCGACGAAATGGTGAGGGAGGCGCGGAGGATTGCCGCCATTTCCAAAAACTTCGTCATCAAGATTCCCTGCGTGGGAGCGGGAATCGCGGCGTCGAGAATACTCGAGGCCGAAGGCGTCCGGACCAACGTCACCCTGGTTTTCTCGCCCTCCCAGGCTATCGCCGCTGGCCGCAACAAGGCGCTTTTCGTCTCCCCCTTTATCGGCTGGAAGGAAGCCAACGGCGAGGATGCCGGCGCCTATATCGGAACCATCGCCGAAATCTACCGCATTCACAACTACCCCACCGAAATCATTTGCGCGGCGGTTCGCACCGGCCGGCAAATTGTCGCCTGCGCGGCGGCGGGTGCGCATATCATCACCGCCGGCCTCGCCGTCTACCAGGATTCCTTCAAACATCCCTATACCCGGGACGGATTGGAACTTTTCCGGAACGCCTGGGACAATACGAAGCAATAAGCCGGCTTTTAGAAAGTGTTCTTAAAATATTCACCCAGTCAGTGCCGGTTCATTCCAGAAGTAATCGGCATGTCCAGAGGTGAACCGCTTTAGCCTAGTTCTTACCGAAGCGAGATATATCATTCCTTGGGCGGTGATAGAGAGTTGCTCGTAGTTTTTGGAAAGTCGTCGATATTTGTCGAGCCAAGCGAAAGTTCGTTCGACCTTCCAGCGGTGCGGGAGAATCTTGAATCCCGCATCGGCGATACGGTGGACAATTTCAAGCACCCATCCCTTCGTTTGCAACAGCCAGTCTCGAAGGATGGCGCCGTGTACTGAATATCCACCATCCGCCATGATTTTAATCAGACGCGGAAAGGCGTTTGGGAACATGGGGCAGAGAGCCAGAAAAGCGCCCTGG
>JAISYL010000247.1 GCA_031269935.1 Planctomycetota bacterium | reverse complement strand
CGTCAAAAGCCGCTTTTCGGATGATTTTTACCCCTGACCGCCGGCCAAAAATCATCCCGCCGGCGACTTTTTCCTTGTCTAACCCGGGCGATCCGGTATTTAACAACACGCTCTAAAAGTCGACCCAAAGGGAAGCCCCTTCCGGGGGGACGGAAGGGGCTCGGGATTTTCGACGCGTAAAATCCGGAAAATGCCGCCGTCCGGATGGGGAATACGCGCCGCCAGCCTTGGGGAATGCCGGCAATGTCCACTATAACCAAGCGAAGGGGATTGTCAATACTTTTTATGCGGATTCGCGGACTTTTAAAGGAAATCAAATTGAAATTGCGTTGAAACGAAAAGGCAAAGCGGGTAAACTACGATTGAATTCGGCGAGGCGGGAGGCCGCGACCGGGGCGGCGGACAAAACCGGGGGTCAATCGCCCGGCCGGAGCGTAAAGGGGCGAAGCGAAACAAATTTTACATGTTTCCCGGTCATGAGCTTGGCCGGCGTTGTCCCGTCGCTCCCCGAGCTTAAACGTTATTTCTTTACGCGATCCAAGCAAACAAAGGAAAAACCGTGTCGATGGATTTGTTTCGCAGGAACCAAAAGATTATTTTCTGGGCGGTGACCATAATCATCGTTCCCTCCTTTGTGGCGGTATGGGGGGTCGGCGGCCGATACTTCGATTCCGGCGCGGGCGTGGCCGAAATCGGCCGGGTCGACGGCAAGACTCTCACCTTCCAGGAGTTCGACGCCTTCCGCAAACGCCTGCAAGCCGCGGTGGGGGGACTCCCAATCCAAATCGCCGGCCTTCCCGACACCGGCGCCGCCGACAGCGAGCTATGGAAGTATGTTTTCGCCTATGCCCTGCTCAAGGACGCGGAAAAAGCGGATATCCGGGTATCCGACCTCCAGGTTGGGACCTTCCTGGAAAACGTCTTCCTAAGGAATGCCCAGGCGGATCCGGCCAGGGAAAAAGGGGACGATTCCCAGGCCCTGTCGCGTTCAATCGAGGCGTTTTGCCGCCAAAGCCAGATTTCCAAGGGCGAATTCCTGCGCGGCGTGCGCGAATGGAACGGCATCGGCAACTATTTGACCGCCGACTCCAATCTGGCCGCGATCAATGACGATTTGGTCTTCTCGGTTTATTCAATGAACAAGGCCGAATGCGTGGTCAAGCGCTTGCGGGTTCCCGAACTGGAAAGCGATCGCGAGTCGGCGAAAAATGAAATCATGGCCCGCCCGCCCGACGATCTCGACCGGGACATCCGGGCCCATATCCGGGCCAGAAGCTCGGATAGCCGCTATCGGGAACCGTCGACCTGGCGGCTTGCCTATGTCCTGGTCCCCTATGCGACCGCCGCCTCCATCCCCCAACCGGAAGAGGAGGAGTTGGCCTCCCGCTACGAGGCCCTAAGCTCCTCCGACTATCGGGGGAAAAGCCTGGAAGAGGCGCGGGGGGAAATTTCCGCCGCCCTCCTGCGCGAGGAAATGGAACGGAGGACCCTGCGGAACTTTCTGGTCGACATCGATCCCCAATTGCGCGGGCAGGGGGCCGGGATGCCGGCGGAGGAACTGGTCAAGCTCACCCAGTTGGCGAAATACGGGGTTGTCGCCGGCGATACCGGACCCGAAGCCCTAAAAATCCCCGAGGTCGCCGCCAAATTGCCGGCCGGTTCCACCCTGGACATCCGTTTAATCCTGGAACAACTGGACAGCCAATCCGGCCGCCTGGCCGAAGCCAGGGAAAACTGGAAGAACGGTTTCAACCTGGAGGAACGGCCTTTCGCCGCCGACGAAGGATTGTTTCGTTTCCGGATACTCGAATACAATCCTTCCGCCCCCCTGGAAGTGGACAATCCGGAAGGTGAAATCCGCCCCGAAATATTCGAACTCGCCCTGGCCGACCTGGTAGGCGAACGGACGGCGGAACTGACCTCCGAAAGGGCGACCGAAATGGAATCGCGGCTCCGGGCCGTTCTGGAGTCGCGGGAACGCGGGGAAATTCCTGACGATAGGGAGATGGCGGAGGAGTTCGACCGGCTGGAGGAGGAGATCATACCCTATATCGGCATTCCCGACAAGGAATTTCAATTGGGGCGGCTGCCGGTGGGCGATATCCTGGGACCGGCGCCCTATTCTTCCGGGGAGGGCGGGGAAACCGGCCTGGAACTGACGGCGATGGTCGCCAGGCGGCTGCCCGGCCGGGAAACCTTCCTGGCCGAACCGCCCGAGGAAATAAACAGCTACCGCCGGATGGTCGCCGCCAATTTCTGGGGCAACGCCGGCTTCACCTACAATCAAGGCTATCCCGGAGCCGTCATCCGGCCCAGTCCCACCGTGATGGGCGGCTTGTCCGATCGCCTGAGCCGGGGCGAAATATCGATCAACCGGGAATGGCTGCAAAACGAGGGGGCCGACGGCTGATTTCGGCCTTGGCCCGGATAGGAGAGGGATATGACCGCCAGCGGCGTTGAACGCGTTTTTTTATTGCCCGGGGAATACCATGTCTCCCGCACCCCCTGCCAGATGGCTACCCTGCTGGGCAGTTGCGTGGCGGTCTGCCTAAGGCATGAAACCAAACCCTACGCGGCCATGAATCATTACCTGCTGTCCAGCAATCCCGGCGGCACGGAATCCGAAAAGGGGCGATTCGGCGACTCCTCCATCGAAAACATCGTCTGGCTGATGAAAAAGCTCGACGAAAAAGCCAAGATGACCGCCAAGATTTACGGGGGAGGCGCCGTGGTCGGGCATTTGGGGACCACCACCGACATCGGGGGAAAGAATATCGAGATTGCCCGTTCCCTGCTGAGAAAAAAGGGCATTCCCATCACCGAGGAGGATGTGGGCGGGACCAGGGGCAGGCGAATCTATTTCGACACCGCCGCCAACAAGGTGGTGGTCAAGCCCATCCAAAAAACCGAGGAGGCCGAGAAGCTCATGGAGAAGCGCAAGGATATCGCCTCCCGCAAGACCCGGGTGCTGGTGGTCGATGATTCGCCCCTGGTGAGGAAAATCCTGGTCAAGGCCGTGGGCGAGACCAAGGACATGGAAGTGTGCGGGGAGGCGGGAGACGCCTTCGAGGCCCGGGACAAGATTCTCGACCTGGATCCGGACGTCATCAGCCTGGACATAATAATGCCCAGGCTCGACGGCCTGAAGTTTCTCAAATCCCTGTCGCAGCATTATCCCAAGCCGGTGGTGATTTGTTCCACCATAGCCAAGGATCAATCCCAGGTGTCGGCCAAGGCCAAGGAATACGGGGCGGTGGACGTGATTGACAAGGACAAATTGGAATTGTACAAGGGGCCCGATATCATCCAACAGGTTTATATTCCCAAGATCCGCCGGGCGGCGGGCAAGGTGGTGCGGAAATTGATGTTCGCCAGTTGAACCGTTCAGGCCCGCGTTCCGCCCCGGGCTTGCAATCGCCGCCCGGCACCCCGGAAACGCTCCCCTTCCCCGAATCACGGGATGGCGAAACCCGACTTCCCGGCCCGTCCGATCCTCCCAGCCAATTCCAGCCGATTTTTGAACGCCGACGCGTTTTTTTGGAAAGGATTCCTCAAAATAAGGAAATTGACAGCGGGGAAAGCGTCTCCCGTTTCCTCCCGCCCGGCCCGGGGAGGAAGGATGAAACCCGGCGGACGATCAAATGAACATTTCCCAAAGTTTCAGGGCGTTGGTTTCGGCGCCCCTTTTTTTTGGCGATGCCGCCGGTTGGAGCCGAGTTGAATAAAAACACCCCATTGAAACGCAAGCGGTTTAAAAGTCGACTGAAAACGTCGGGCTTCCCGGTCGATAAAACGATGGGGGGAAACCTCCGGCGGCCGGAATGGCGGGACCCGCTCCATGTCCAGGTTCCGAGGTTCCTTCCCGGCCGCGAACGATTTCGGATTGTTACGCCGTCGCCCAACCTTTAACCGGTTCGTTAAAGGCCGGCGGTTTTTCAAGGTATGGTTTTTTCAGGAGACCTGACATGAAAGTACTGCGTTTAATGGCCGGTTTAGCATGCGGAGCGATATGCCTGACCCTGTTCTCCGGCTGCGAAACGCAACAGTCGGCCTGCGAGCGTGAAAAGCGCATTACCGGACGCCTGGATGAATTGCAAATGGATTTGGACGGTCAAATCACCAGCATCAACGCGGAAATGGCCAACCTTAGGGCCAACCCGCCGGTAGTGGTGCAACAGGCCCCCATCTCAACCCCGGTGGCGGTTGAATCCATAGCCATCGAGGATGGGAACGGCTATCGGTCGAAGAGCGATGAACTCCAGGCGCTGGCCAACGCCAGCCGTTGGGATCAGCTTTACGCGCCTCCGTCCCCCCCGGCCCGCGCTCCCGCCAATCGCGGCAATATCCGGGTTCCGGTGCCGGCGCGGACGGTGCAGGCCGCCCTTCGCGAAGCCGGCTTCTACAACGGCAATATCGACGGCAAGGTGGGGCCGCAAACCGTCAACGCCATCACCGGCTTCCAGCGCAACCAAGGCATCAAGGCCGACGGCATTGTCGGCCGGACGACCTGGCAGCATCTTCAGGCGTTTGTTCCGGCCGGCATGACCACCGTCCGGGCAAAATGAAATAGGGCCGAACGCCGGTCGGAAAGCCAACCAGCCGCCCCGGGTGCCCGTCCGCCAGTACGGACGCCCGGGTCGATTGGTTTCCGGCCGGGAGGCGGCGGGGTCATTTCCCGCCAAACAGCATATCCTCCAGGCGGTAGAATCCCGGAGCCCGCCCGGCCAGCCATTTGGCCGCCCGCAGGGCCCCGGCGGCGAAGACGTCCCGGGATTCGGCGTGATGGGAAATCGACAGGCATTCGTAATCGCTGGCGAAATAAACCGCGTGATCCCCGGCCATGGCCCCCATGCGGAGGGAATGCAGGCCAATCTCCCGCTTCGAACGCCGCCCGGGCTTGCCGGAACGGCCGTAAACGACCTCCTTGCGCCAGTCCCGGCCCAATTCCCCGGCCACCGCCCGGGCGATGCCCAGGGCGGTCCCGGACGGCGCGTCCGCCTTCCGGTTATGATGCGCCTCGACGATCTCGATATTGTAATCGTCCCCGAGAATCCTGGCCGCCTCGCCCGACAGCCGGAACAGCAGGTTGATCCCCAGGGAGAAATTCGGGGCCTGGAGAAGCGGTATTTTTTCCGCCGCCTTCCGAACCGCCGATTCCTGATCCTCGTCCAGGCCGGTGGTTCCCAGCAGCAGGGCGACTCCGAAGGACGCCGCCAGCCCGGCGTTCCTCGCCGCGTTTTCAGGGGAGGAGAAATCCAGCAGCAAATCGGCCCCGGGAACCAGTTCCGCCGTCCATTTGACGCCCTTCGCCCTCGGCGCCAACGGCAGGCCGGCGTTGATCTCCCTCCCTTGCAAGGGGAAGCCCCCCCATTCGATGGCCTGAACCAGTTCGAAATCGGCATCCTGGTCCGACATCGCCAGCAACCGCTGCCCCATTTTGCCGCCGGCTCCCGAAATGGCGATTTTAAGCATGCGTCATCTCCAGACTTCCGTATCCAGGACCAAGGTGACCGGTCCGTCGTTCAAGAGGCTGACCTCCATATGCGCACCGAAAACCCCCTTCTCCACCTTCAACCCGGCCGCCTCCAACTCCCGGCAGAAACGATCATAAAGCTCCCGAGCCAGCGCCGGGGGGGCGGCCGGAGCGAAGGAGGGGCGGTTGCCCTTTGAAAGATCGGCGCAAAGGGTGAATTGGCTTACCGCCAGCACCGCCCCCCCCGCCTCGGCGAGCGAAAGATTCATCCTGCCCGCCCCGTCGGGGAATATCCTCAACTTGGCGATTTTCGCGGCCAGGCGCCTCGCCTCCCCCTCCCCGTCGCCGGCCATCACGCCCAGCAAAACCAGCAGTCCCGGGCCAATGGCCCCGGCGACCAGCTTGTCCGCCTTGACGCCGGCGTACCCCACCCGCTGCACCACCGCCCGCATGGCAAACGTCTTTCCAGTTGCCCCGGACCGGCCGGCCGGGATATAATCAAACTTTCGATTATACCCGTTCCCGCCCTTTCCGGCCAAGACAAAACGGGCGTGGAGGGCGGGAAGGAAGGATGCCGCCAACGATGGGAATTATTCGCGCCTGCGTGGAAAAAATGACCGGCTACCTTCCGGGCGAAATGTCCATCGATCCCCGGACGGTCAAGTTGAACCAAAATGAAAACCGCCATCCCCCCAGTCCCCGGGTGGCCGAGGCCATCGCCGGCGCCCTGGGCGGCCTCAACCTTTATCCCGAATCCACCAGCCGGTCGCTGCGCCGGGCCGCCGCCGAATTGTACGGGGTAAGCGAGCGGCGGGTCATGGCGACCAACGGTTCGGACGAAATGCTTTCCCTGTTTTTCCGCTGCTGCTGCTCCCCCGGGGACGAGGCGGTCGGCTTCCACCCGGGCTACACCTATTACGCCACCCTGGCGGCCATGAACGGCGTGCGCTACCGGCCGATCGACTTTTCCGGGGAATTCCGCCTGCCGGAAAGGCTGGAACTGGAACCGGCCAGGCTGGTGCTGCTCGCCAATCCGAACTCGCCCACCGGAACCCTGTTTCCGGAAGGGGAAATCCGCCGCCTGCTCGCCGCCGCCGGAAACGGCCTAGTGGTGATTGACGAGGCCTACGCCGATTTTTCCGGGCAAACCTCGATTCCCCTGCTTGACGAATACCCCAACCTGGCGGTTGTACGCACCCTTTCCAAAAGCCACTCCCTGGCCGGGCTGCGGGTCGGGCTGGGATTCGCCCGCCCCGAACCGCTGGCCCAATTCGAAAAGGTCCGGGACTTCTACAACCTGGATCGGCTGGCCCAGGCCGGGGCCGAGGCGGCCCTGCGGGATCGGGATTGGCTGCGGCGAACCGTGGAAAGAATCGTGGCCAGCCGGGAGCGCACCGCCCGGGGCATCGCCGGGCTTGGCCTCAAGGTCTATCCCAGCGCCGCCAATTTCCTCTTTTTCCGCTGTCCGGGCGATTCCGGGGCGGAAAGGATATCCGCCTCCCTCCGCGAACGTAACATCCTGGTCCGCCATTTCGGGAACCGCGGGATTTCCGACTGCCTGAGGGTGAGCATCGGCACCGAGGCCGACATGGACCTCTTCCTGGCCGGTTTGGAAAAGGCGGTGCGGAAGGGATGAAACGATTGGATGGAAGCGAAACCTGGCGAACGATGCCATGATTCAAGTCCGAATGGACGCTAAAACCAAACACAAGACGGTGAAATTCATACCGACGAATAATCATACATCATGTCCCCGAATTCTCGCGCCTCCCATAACCAGCATAAGGGTGGAGAAAAAACGTCAAGAAACAAGTATGGGGTCACTGTAATTCGCCTCCCGCCCGCCGGTCAGTCTCCGGCCGGAGACAGGGCATTTTTGACCACCCGGGTAACCTTGGACCCGGCGTTGAGGCCAGCGGCGTAGGTACCCAAGTCCGAGGGCGACAGGGGCCGGGAGAACAAGTAGCCCTGGAAAACGGCGCAGCCAAGCCTGGCCAGCACCTCGCTCTGCTCCGGGGTCTCCACATACTCGGCGACAATCTCCAGGTTCGACGCCTTGGCGAGATGGGCGATCGAGGAAATAATGTCCCGGGAGGTGGCGGAACTGGCGACATCCCTGATCAGCACCCCGTCGAGCTTTATGGTGTCGAGATCGAATTCCTTCAGGTACATCAGGGAAGTGTGCCCCATGCCGAAGTCGTCCATGGCGATGCGCACCCCCAGTTCCTTGAGGCTGGCCAGCCTCCGCCGCGAAGCCGGGGTCAGGGCCAGCTGCTCGGTCACTTCCAGTTCCACCTCCCCCGGCCGGATGCCGTAAATCCGGAGCGCCTCGGCGACCTCGCCCGCCAATTCCTCGTAAATCTGGGTCGGGGACAGGTTGATCGACAGGATGAAACGCAGTCCTTCCCGATTCCAATTGCTCAAATCGGAAAAGGCGTGATGGATCGTCCAGTGGCACAGCCGCCGTTCCAGGTCGATATCATCGGCCAGGGCGATTGCCACCGGAGGGGGAATGAACCCCAATTGCGGGTGCCGCCAGCGCAACAGCGCCTCCACCCCGTGCAGGGTGCCGTCCACCCTTATCTGCGGCTGGTAGTGGAAAAAAAGGCTGGGAGGGGGCGAACCTTCCCGGCGGCGGCAGGCCTTGGCGTCGTTCAGGCCGATTTCCCTCGCTTCCAGAAAATCCTCCCGCAGGGTGACGGCCAGGCTCCGGGCCAGGTTGCCGATGCGATCCCCCCTGAGGATCAGGTTCTGCCCCCCGTCCAGGACGATATCGGTCAATTCCCGCAACGCCTCCCGGTTGTCCCGATCCTTGTAGGACTGGAAAATCCGGACGAAGGGGGCGTAAAAGGCTATCCCCAGCGTCACGTTGAAGGCCTGCAGGGCGGCCCCGGCCGGGGAACCGGTCGCCAGATAGCCGCTGAGCAGTATCGGCGTGGTCCAGTTGACGCTGTTGGTCACGACCGGAACCAGGCCCAGATGCATGGCCCCGGCGGTGGTCAGCACCAGGACGAGCGGGAAAAAAATGAAGGGAACGAGGAAAAAGGGATTCATCACGATGGGCAGGCCGTAGACCATCGGTTCGTTCACGTTGAACAACCCGGGAATGGACGAGACGAGGGAAATCTGCCTGGTGTTGTTGCGGCGCTGGAAGATCAGTACCGCCAAAATCAGGCAAATGGTGGAGCCGCAACCGCCCTGGAGGATGAAAATATCGAAAAACTCCTTGGTGAAGACGCGTTCCGGAACCAGGCCGGCGGCCAAATCCAGCCGATTCATTTCCAGATTGGGATAAAAAACCGTCATCATGATCGGTTCCATGACATTGCTGCCGTGCATCCCGAAAAACCAGAACAGATGGACCGTGAAAACGAAAATCAGGGCCGTCCCGAGACTGGAGTCGCGAACGTCGCCGAATACGTGGCGGAACAGCTCATACAGATAGTCCTGGATATTTTTGACGCCGGCCGCCTCGAAGAGCAGGTGCAGGATCGCGAAGGCGGCGATGGTCAGCATGGCGGCGAGAAGCACCCGCAGGCTCTGGCCCACGGTGGGATCGGCCGAATCGGAAAAAATGCGTATGCGCAGGGACTTCAGGGAATAGAGGCGAATGAAAAGCCCGGAGGAGAGGACGCCGATGATGATGGCCATGAAAAGCCCCAGCGGCCCCAGCAGCCGGATGGAGATGTCGTCGTCGATGATGTTCATCACCACTATGTAGCAGGCCATGGAGACGAGGGAACCGAAAAGCGGGTGCAGGTCGCTGCCGGAATCATGGGCATAGGCTTCGATCAGGCTGTGGGAGATGGAAATGAGGATTCCCAGGCTCATGATCGAGAAGGTGCCCTGGAACACGTAATTGCCGAAATTCCTCCAGCCCGGGCCGAAAAGGGCCAGCATGGCGTCCTGGTAGGCCGGCAGGGGGAAGAAATTGATGACCAGCCCCAGGCTCCCGGCCAGAAGCAGCGGAATCATCAGGACCAGTCCCCGCTGAATCGCCCTGAACGCCCTTTGCCGGGAAATGAAAATCATCAGTTCGATCATTTCACCCTTCCCGTTCAAGCCGGAAAAAAAGTATAACCCGCCGCCCGGAAAATGTCAATCTTCCCGAACTTCGGCGGAAAGCCGGGAAATCGACTTTTAAAGGAAATTGGGCCAACCGCCGCCCGGTTCCTTTAAAAGTCCACCACCACCGGGAAGTTCGCCGAAATTTCGGGCGGCTTTCCCCGAAAAACTGAAAATGGCCAATCTTTTAGGGGATGTTTTACGATTAAGGTTGACAAGCGGCCGTCCATTCCTTACCTTTGTCGGCAATGCCGGAGGCGGCGGAACAAGCCGGCGGAAAGGAAAAGCCCATGTTTTCCACCTTCACCTTTCGCGGCCGCGGAGCGGCCGGGTTGCTTGGTCTGGCGGTCATGGCCGCCCCGGTCCTTTCCGGGGTTTGGGGCGGGGAGGAAATCGTCGGGGTCCTGCGAAACATCGACGCGGTGACGGAAGCGGACGGTTTCAGCCTGGAACTAATCCACCCCGCCTCCCTTCTCCCGCCGGAGGGCGATTTCGCCCCTCCCCAAATCTTCGCCGTGATTAGGCCCGAGGACAAGCCGCTGGTTATCGGACGGCTTTTCACCTCCAGCGATCGGATTCGCCTGGAAGCGCCCAAGCGCGCCTATGCCGCCGGGGAACCGGCGCGGCTGACGCTCCGCAACATCGCCCCCACCCCGCCGGACGGCCATGTCTACACCATATTCGTCCAGGTTTTAAGCCCCGTCCAGGCCACCCTCAGGCATGACATATTCCTCCAATCCCGAATCGCCCCGCCGCCGGACGCGGCCGGGGAGCCGGCGGAGGCGGTCGAACCCGGCGATCCGGCAAGCTTGGCGGCGGTCGCGCCGGAAGCGGGGATCGCGGCCGGGGAGCCGGCGGAGATTGTCGATCCGGCCGATCCGGCCCGGCCGGCATTGGCGGAGGCGGAAGCCAATCCGGCGGCCGGGGAAGGGGAGGAAATTTCCCGGAACCGGGAGGCGGACGGGGAAAAACCGCTTCCGGCCGGAGCCGGAACCTCCGGTGCGCCGGAGGAAAGCCGGGAAATGGCGGATCGGCGGGATAAGCCGGCGCCGACGGGGAGGGAATTTCCCCGGGATCCGTCATTGCCCTTCGTTTCCCTGATCACCCTCGGAGTGACCGACATGAACCGGGTCGCCAGTTTTTACGAGAGGCTGGGCTGGCGGCGGCTTTCCCGGGATCCCGCGGACTCGGCGGTGTTTTTCCAATTGAACGGGCAGGCGCTGGTTCTTTATCCCCTCCCCGACCTCCTCCGGGAACAGAACATGACCAACGCCAAGCCGGCGGCGGGGGGCGTCACCCTGGCCCTGCTGGTCGCCGGCAAGGCGGAAGTGGAGAAAATCTTCGAAAATTTCCTGACCGCCGGCGGCCGGACCCTTCGCGAACCGACGGAAATGCCTTCGGGGGCGGTGACCTGCTATGTGGCGGATCCGGAAGGCAATCCCTGGGAAATATCCTGGGTGCCGAGCTTCCGGCGGGACGCCGAGGCGGGTTTGTGGCTGCCCTGAGCGTTCGCCGGGGGCTTGGAGTCGACTTTAATAAAATCAAACCAATCGCCGTTTGATTTTATTTACACCGAAAGCGTTTTGGTTTTCGGACCCCCGCCAATCCTAGGCCCCAAGCGCGCGCAAGGGTTAGGGTCTGTCCATAAATAACTTATACATGTTTATACCGCGCCGCCCCCCTATTCAACCACCGTTTCCGCGCCGCATTCCCGTCCGTGGACATTCCGGTACTCGGCGCGGAATCGCGCCGGCGGACTGGAAGACAGCAAGACGGGATCGAAGTAAACCACATAGGGAGGTTCCCGATCCTCCCCTAAAAAAAGTTCGCCGCCTCCGCCCGCCCGGAGGAAAAAACGTACCGCGCCGGGGGCGGAATCGCGCACCGAAACGGCCAGGGGAATCCGTTCGGGATAGTCGATGCCGTCGTCGTTCCGGCGAAACGCCGTCCACTGTTCCGGTCCGGGAACGGTCAGCGCGATTGCCGGGGCGGCGGCGGCATCCGGTATTGGGGCGGACGCCCGGTATAACCGGGCGGAAAGGCCGGGCAGGGAAACGGGCAGCAGGCCGCGCTCCTCCGTAACGGCGTTCTCCAAGGAATCCGGGAACAGGCGGACATATTCCGCGCCGGCCGGGGAGAAGGTGGGTATTTTACCCGACCGGGGAGAGGTGGAGTTGTTGAACACCGCCACATACTCCCGGGGAACGTCGAACCAAATCCTGGAAAAGGCGAACAAACCGGCCGATTCGTCCGCCAACCGGGCAATCTGCGCGCCCCGGCGAAGCGCGGGATGCCGGCGGCGGAGCGACGACAATTCCCGGACCATCCCGTATGGTTCGCTGCCGGAGTCGAAGAACATCCCCCCTTGCCGGCGTTCCGTTCCCAGGACAGGCTCGCCCCGGTATTCGGGGACGGAGTTGGGGAACATGCATTGCCGGGCGTACTTGTCCCCCCCGTCGCCGCCGCCGGTGAAACCCTGCTCGTCGCCGTAGTAGACCACCGGCACGCCCCTGGCGAAGAACATCAGGGCATGGGCGAGAATGGATCGCTTCAGCCAATCATCGCGGCTTTCGCCGGGATTGGCGCGCATGGCCGCGAATCCGACTCGGCCAAGATCGTGGTTGCCGAGAAACGTCGGCAAGTCGTGGGCGCTCGCGCCGGGGACGTTGTACCAACCGTCGCGCCCGAAAAAATCGGCCAGCGCGCGGGGGGGGCCTCCGCCCGCGGCGAAGCCGAGGGCGGCCAGGCGGAAGTCGAAATCCAGGACCGAGGGCATGGCCTTTTCGTGGATGAAGGCGGACAGGAAGCGTTGGCCCAGAAGGGGGCGGCCGTCCTTGCCGGGTTCGTCGGACACTTCGCCGAAGACGCGGAAGTCCGCGATTCCCTCTTCGCGCGCAATCCGCGGCATGGCCGGGGTGAAAGCCCGCCAAAAGGCCAGATCCACGTGCTTGGCCGTGTCGAGACGGAAGCCGTCGAAGCGAAATTCGCGCATCCATCCGGCGTAAATGCCGATCATGCCGTCCGCGACTTCCGGCATTTCGGTGGCGAGATCGTCGAGGCCGAAGAAATCGCCCTTGAGCGAGCTTTCGCCGTACAGGGGTTCATCCCGGCGGCCGCTCATATAATCGCCGAGATTGTGGTAATAGGCCGGGTTGTTCAGCCACAACGGCCGCTTGGCGCGCAGACCGCCGCCGGGAATCGTCACGGGATGCGGCGGGTCCGGACGGAAGCCGTAGTCCCCGTCGGCGTAATGGATGACGTTGGCGGTATGGTTGACCACGATGTCGAGGTATATTTTCATGCCCCGCGCATGAACGGCGTCCACCAGCGCCCGCAATTCATCCTTGCTCCCGAAATGCGGATCGGTGTCGGTGAAATCGAGAGTCCAGTAGCCGTGGTATCCCGCCGACCCGTACTCCGCGACCTTGTTTTCGCACACCGGAGTCAGCCAGATCGCCGTAACCCCGAGACCCCGGATATAATCCAGCTTTTCCTCGACGCCGGCGAAGTCGCCTCCCTGGAAATAGCCGTAATCGTACGGATCGAAACCGGTGGCGTCCCTGTCGAGCGCCGCCGGATCGCGGGGATCGACGCCGCCGAGGTTGTTGGAGGGTTTGCCGTCATGGAAGCGGTCGATCATGATCAAGTAGACCACCTCGTCGGCGAACGGGGAGGGGACGGAGGAGGCGTTGTCGCCGGTCAGGGCGGAGCCCCAGGACAAGGCGGCGCAAAGGACGATCGCCGGCGTCTTCCCGGCAAGGGCGCGGAAATAAATAAAATTCACGACTTCGGCGGGAAAGCGCGGGGGAGGCGTGGACTTGGCGGCCAGGGCGACGGGATAGCGATCCAATTCCACCTTCAAAAATCCCCCTCCCGCCGGAACGGGAGGGGGATCGCTTTCCGCGCTTGCGCGCGCGTTTGGGTTTTCCGGGACTTTCAGAACCGGTGAAAATTCAGAAGCTGATGCCGAAGGTGCCCATCAGCCGGTGGGCGTCGTAATCCTTCTTCGCGTAGTAGTCGTATTCCACCCCGGCCTCGAAGCGGCCGAAGGCGGCTTTCACCCC
>JAISYL010000238.1 GCA_031269935.1 Planctomycetota bacterium | reverse complement strand
GTCGGCCGGTCCGGCGGGGGGCTGGTCAAGCCGCCCGGGCGGGGGAAAAGCGGAAAAATGCCGGGATAATGCGGCAAAAAGGGCGATTTTCCAGGAATTGACAAAAAATGCCGACAATGAACCCAATGAGCAACCTCGGATTTTGGCCAACGGCGGAGAGAACCGCCTTGAGGCGATCCCCTTCCTCCCCGCGAAGGAAATTCCGTCCCGGCCGGCCGTCATTCTTCATGTGCCCAATCACCGGTTCCATTGCCGAACGGCGACGCACCCACCGCTGGAGGGAGGGAGGCGTCCCCGGCGCAATCCGTTCGGGATTCAGGGGGGCATCCAACTCGGGGCCGGACCTTCAAAATGGGCGGCCTTCCGTCAATCCGGCCGCTTGCCGGCCGGGGAGGGCGCCCCGTTGGCGAGTCCTTCCAAGGCCCCGCCGTCCAGCCGGTAGGTGGTCCAGGCGTCCAACGGCTCCGCCCCCAGGGAGGTGTAGAAGGCGATGCCGGGCCGGTTCCAGTCGAGGCAGGCCCATTCCAGCCGGCCACAGCCGCGTTCGACCGCCAGCCGGGCGAGATGCCGCAGCATTTGCCTGCCGTAACCCTTGCCCCGCGCCCCGGGCTTGATGAACAAATCCTCCACGTACAAGCCCGGCTTCCCCAGGAAAGTGGAAAAAGTGGGGTAGAAAAGGGCGAATCCCACCGGAACGCCGCCGGCTTCGCCTAGGATCGCCTCGGCCAAGCCGGCCCGGAAGATCCATTTTTCCAGCGCCTCCCCGGTGACGACGCAGAGGTCGAGCAGCCGTTCGTATTCGGCAAGCCCCCGGATAAGCGACAGAATCAGGGCCGTGTCGGCCGGAACGGCGGGACGAATGGCGAAATCGCCGTTCCCGCCTTCATCGCGGGCGGTCGCCAAGCCTTCCTACCCTCCCCGCCGCATTTCCGCCATGGCCCGGATCAGGCCGGCGGTGGAGGAGTCGTGCCCGGACAGGTCGACCTCCCGCCCGGCCAGGATCGCCTCCTCCTCGGCGAGGATGGTCTTGGCCAGGACCTTGCCCAATTCCACCCCCCACTGATCGAAGCTGTTGATCCGCCAAATAACGCCCTGGACGAAGATCTTGTGCTCGTACATGGCGATGAGCGAACCCAGGCCGCGGGGATTGATTTCCCTGAGCAGGATGGAATTGGTGGGTCGGTTGCCGGGGAAGGTCTGGTGGGGGGCCAGTCGCCGGACGGCGTCCGGGCCGGCGCCGGCGGCGGCGAGTTCCGCCTCCGCCTCGGCCAGGGTTTTTCCGGCCATGAGCGCCTCGGTCTGGGCGAAGAAATTGGCGAGCAGCTTGAGGTGATGATCCCCCAGGGGATTGGGCGACCTGGCGGGGGCGAGGAAATCGCAGGGGATAAGCCGGGTCCCCTGGTGGATAAGCTGGTAAAAGGCGTGCTGCCCGTTGGTGCCGGGTTCGCCCCAAATCACCGGCCCGGTCGGGTAGCCGACGAAATTGCCGTCGCGGTCGGTCCGCTTCCCGTTGGATTCCATGTCTCCCTGCTGGAAATAGGCGGCGAAACGCCGGAGATAATGGTCGTAGGGGAGGATGGCGTGGCTGTGGGCGTCCCAAAAATTGATGTACCAAACCCCCAGGAGGGCGAGAATGACCGGCAGGTTGGCTTCCAGCGGGGTTTCGAGGAAATGCCGATCCATGGCGGCGGCCCCGTCCAGGAACTCGCGGAAACGGGCGAAGCCGACGGCGCAGCAGATGGAAAGGCCGATGGCCGACCAGGAGGAATAGCGCCCCCCCACCCAGTCCCAGAACTCGAACATGTTGGCGGGATCGATGCCGAAGCCTTCCACCGCCTCCCGGTTGGTGGAAAGGGCGGCGAAGTGCCGCGCCACCGCCTTTTCGTCGGCTAGCTCCGCCAGCAGCCAGGCCCGGGCGCTCCCGGCGTTGGTCATGGTTTCCTGGGTGGTGAAGGTCTTGGAGGCGACGATGAACAGGGTTTCGCCCGGATCCAGCCCCCGGGTTTTCTCCACCAGGTCGCTGGCGTCCACATTCGAGACGAAACGGACGTCCGGCCCGTCCCGGAAGGGCGTCAGCGCCTCGCAAATCATGGCCGGCCCCAAATCCGAGCCGCCGATGCCGAGGTTGACCACGGTGCGGATCCTTTTCCCGGTGAAGCCGGTCCAGGCGCCCGAGCGGACGGCTTCGGAAAAATCCCGCATATGATCAAGGACCCGGTAAATCCCCGGCATGACGTCCCGGCCGTCGACCGGCACCGGCCGGTCCCGCCGGCCCCGGAGGGCGGTGTGGAGGACCGCCCTCCCCTCGGTGAAATTTATCCTTTCGCCGGAAAACATCCGCCGGCGCCATTCCTCCACCCCGGCTTCGCGGGCCAGCGCGAAAAGGAGCCGGAAAGTCTCGCCGGTGGCGAGGTTCTTGGAAAAGTCCACCAGCATGTCCTCGAAGCGCAGGGAATAGCGGCCGAAACGGCCGGGATCCCCGGAGAAAAGCTCCCGCAGGGCGCGGCCTTCCATTTCCCGCCGATGCCGGGACAAGTCTAGCCAAGCCTTGCCTTCAACCAAGGGACCGCCGTTTCCGCTCATGCCGATGTCCTTTCGCTCGGGGAACCCGCCAACAACGCGTACAGCAACAAAAACCGGTGCCGGACCGCCCAGGGTTCCAGGCCCAGGGGTTTAAGCCTGGCCTCGACCAGCCGGGAGAGTTCGCGGCAAAGATCCAGGAATTCCTCGTACCCCAGCTCATCCAGGCCCCGGGCGGTGTAGAGGGGCAGCCGCCTGGCCAGTTCCCGGGTGAAGGCGGCGTTGCGGATGGCGAAGCGGTGCGGCCGGGCCAGGCAAAGCATTTGGCTGAGGGTCACCACCCCGGCCCGGGGGATTTTCCCGGCCCGGCATTTTTCCTCGAAGCCGCCCGGCTTCTCCAGCAGACCCCTCACCGCGGCCACCACTTCCGCCGCCGTATTGGCCCGGCCGAGGTCGGCGGCCCGCGCCCGGCAACCCGGGATCCGCAGGGATTCCAGGGCGGCGTAAATTTTCCCGGGCGGCAGGGCGGCCAGATTTTCCGGCGACAGCAAGCGCTCCGCCCGCCGGGCGTAATCCTCCACCCAGCCATGGCGGGCGAGGAATTTCGGGCCGTCCAGGCCGTCCAGGAGGCGCCGGAGATGCGCGTCGAAAACCTCGGCCCAGCCCGGCATGGAAATCAGTCCCCTTCCGGCGGATCCAGGTATTTGGTGAGCAGGACCGAATTGCCCTTTTCGCTGTAATCCAGCCGGTCCACCAATTTACGGATAAGGAAAACCCCGTATCCTCCCGGGCGCTTGCCGGCTTCCCGGCGCTCCCGGATGAGGCGAGTGGGGTGGATGGTGGGATCGGGGACCTCCTCGGGGACGAACCCCTCCCCCTCGTCCTCGATTTTTATCACCACCCGGTCGGAAAACAGGCAATAGCTGACCCGAAGGCTCTTGTCGGGGTTGAAGCGGTTGCCCCATTCAATGGCGTTGCGGCTGACCTCCTCCAGGGCCAATTGCAAATCCTCCCCGACCCCGGGAGACAGCCGGCGGCGGAAAAGGGCCTCCGAAAAACGCTGGAAGCGCCGGAATTGCTCCAGTTCCGAGGGGGAGGTCAGCTCAATCCAGCCGTCCACCGGCCGATCAACCGCGAGGGACGCGCCCCCCCCGGTAGGGGAGTCGACCCGTTCGGCGGCTTCCCGCAGCGCCCGCGCCAATTCCTCCGGATCCGGCGGGGAGGCCAGGAATTCCACCGCTCCGTGGCTAAGACAATAGAGGGCCAGTTCCGAGCCGAGATCGATTCCGCAAAGTATGAGCTGGGGGGGCCGGGGACAGGAAACGATGAAGGCGCCCAGCCTCTCCCCTCCCCCGGCCAGGGCGTCGGCGGCGATCACCGCCAGCCGGCAATCGGCTCCCTCCCGGACCAGGGCGGCCGCCGCCGCGAGGGAGCCGGCGGGAACGGCCGCATACCCGGCCCCGGCGACGCGGGCGCGCAGGGCTTCCCGCTCGGCGGAAGACTTCACCAGAACGAAAACGTTGAGCTGGCCGGATATTCCGGAGGCATCGCTGGTCATGGCCGTCGTTTCCAGCGGGAAGGAGCCGCGACGTCCGCTTCCCGTCAGAGGATTTTAGGGGTTTCCAACGTCTTGCATTGCAAGGAGATTGTTTTTCGCCGACCCGGGAAAAACAAGCGGCCTCGCCAAAAATCGTTCGCGGGAACAGAAGCCCCGAAACCGCCTAGGAAATCAAACGGCGGTTTGTTTGATTTCCTAGGCAAGTCCACATCCTAAGCAATCTCCCGTTTTTTGCCAATCTTATTCCGGCCGCGGCCTGTCCGGGGGGACTCCCCGAATCCCGTAAGGGAGGGAAGATTGTCCGGGAAGGGGAGAAAAAACTTGTAAAGGCGGTGAATTGGGGTAGAGTAATTGAAGGGAATCTCTGAAAACTGCCATTTTCCAATGGTTGTCGCGAAGGACGGCCGTGATAAGGAGCGGGATGATGCCTGACGAAAGAAAGCGTTTTGAAAGCGAGAGCCTGAAAAGGCTTGCCAAGGCCATTTTCGAAAAGAAGGGGCTCTCCCCGGACAAGGCGGCCGACGTCGCCGAGGTGATGCTGGCGGCCGACGGATTCGGCATCGAGTCCCACGGCATCCAGCGCATCGGCATGTACATGACCGGCATGAAAATCGGCCGCATAAACCCCGCGGCCGAGATAACGGTGGTGAAGGAAACCCCGGTTTCGGCGGTCCTGGACAACAACGACGGCATGGGCCAGCCGGCCGCCATCAAGGCCATGAAAATGGCGATTGCCAAGGCGAAGGAGAGCGGCATAGGAATAGTCACGGTCAGGAACTCCAATCATTTCGGGATCGGCGGCTATTATTCACTGATGGCCGCCAGGCAGGGGCTTTTCGGGTGTAGCATGACCAACAGCGAAGCCATGGTCGTTCCCACCTTCGGCAGGCACCCGATGCTGGGCACCAACCCCATAGCGGCGAGCATGCCGGCCAGCCCCACCTTCTTCCATTTCGACATTTCCACCAGCGTGGTTCCGGCCGGGAAGATCGAGGTCTACGCCCGGAACAAGAAGCCCCTCCCGGACGGCTGGGCGGTGGACCCCGACGGCAACGTGACCAACGATCCGGAAACCTTCCTCAGCATCCGGAAGAACAAGACCGACGGCGGACTGCTTCCCCTCGGCGGCTACGGCATGCTCGGCAGCGGCCACAAGGGCTATGCCTTCTCCATGGTGGTCGAGTTGATGACCGCGATATTTTCCGGCGGGAACACCAGTAACCACGTCCGCGAGATCGCCAATGTGGACAAATGCTGCCACATGTTCCAGGCCATCGACTACGGCATTTTCGGCGACAAGAAGGAAATCGAGGCCAGCTTCTCCAAATACATGGACGAGATTCGCCAATCCCCCAAGGCGGCCGGCCAGACCCGGATTTGCTGCCAGGGCGACATCGAAGCCGAGGTGGCGAAGAAGTTCGAGGCCGAGGGCATTCCGATCCACGAAACCTCCCTGGCCGAAATCACGGCCATCGCCAAGGAGTTGGGGGTGGATATCCAGTCCATCCTGGTGGAAAAGAAAGCCTAGCGTTCCCCCAAGCCCGAATCCCCGACCCATGCTTGGCGGGGAGTACCCCCGGTTTGTTCAGCCGTTCCGGCCATCATGCGAAAGGTCCCGACATGAAAAAGAATTGCAGCCCCGGTTTTTCCCTTACCCTCACGGTCAAGTTTTCCCGCGCCGACAACGCCGCCGGCAAGCTGGTCGGCGCCTTGCTGGCGGCCGAGGGTGAAATCGAAGCGGTGGAATTGGTCGAGGAGAGTTCCGCCTCGGTGACCCAGAATTTCCGGGTGCGGGCCCGGGATCTCGCCCACCAGGGCGATTTGCTGGCCGCGACGAAAGGAACCCCCGGGGCGGAATTGATCAAGGTGGTGGACGACACTTTCGCCTGCCACGTGGGGGGAAAACTTCGGATCGCCAGCGGCTTTCCCCTGGAGGACGCCGCCGATCTCTCCCGCCTCTACACCCCGGGGGTGGCCCGCATCTGCCGCTCCATCGCCAAGGACAAGGAGCGCTCCTTCACCGTCACCCAGCGCCGCAACATGGTGGCGGTCATTTCCGACGGCTCCGCCATCCTGGGACTGGGCAATCTCGGCCCCGAGGCCGCCCTGCCCGTGATGGAGGGCAAGTCGCTGTTGTTCAAGAAATTCGCCGGGGTCGACTCCTTCCCCATCGTCGTCGCCACCCAGGACGTCGACGAACTGGTCAGGACCGCCGCCAACATCGCCCCCTCCTTCGGGGGCATCAACCTGGAGGACATCTCGGCCCCCCGCTGTTTCGAGGTGGAGGAAAAGCTCCAGAAGCTGGTGGACATCCCGGTGTTCCACGACGATCAGCACGGAACCGCTATCGTCGCCACCGCCGGCCTGATGAACGCGGCCAAGGTGGTGGGGAAGAAGCTTGCCGATCTGAAGATAATCTTCATGGGGGTGGGCGCGGCCGGCACCGCCTGCACCAAGCTGTTCAAGACCGCCGGAGTCCGCAACATCATCGGAGTGAACCGCTCCGGCGTCCTCTGGAGGGGGAAGGAGGGCTTGAACGTTTCCCAAAAGGCCTACGCCGAAATGACCAATCCGGACCTGATCAAGGGGACCCTCGCCGACGTGATCAAGGACGCCGACGTTTTCGTGGGGCTGTCCGGTCCGGACACCGTGAAGGTCGAGGACGTGAAGAAAATGGCCAGGAACGCCGTCATCTTCGCCATGTCCAACCCCGATCCGGAGATTCGCCCGGAAATCGCCGCCCCCTATGTGGCGATCATAGCCACCGGACGCTCGGACTACCCCAACCAAATCAACAACGTCCTGGCCTTCCCCGGCCTGTTCCGGGGCGCCCTGGACGTGCGCGCCAGCCGGATCACCCCCAACATGAACCTCGCCGCCTCCAACGCCATCGCCTCCATCGCCGAGGCGGACGGCCTGGCCAGGAACCGCATCATCCCCAATCCCTTCGACCCCAGGGTGCCCAAGGCGGTGGCCGAAGCGGTGATGAAGGCGGCCAAGGCCGACGGGGTGGCCCGGGAGGAGATTCCCATGCCCGGGATCGGCTCCCTGTCCGACGCCTGATCCGGGGCAACTCCCGGCGTTCACGCGTTCGCCCAAGCGGGCGGGTTTCCAGGAAGACCTCCGGGAAGGCGAGTTCCCGGAGGTCTTTCCTAGGCATGGCCATTGGCCGGGCGGACGGCGAAATTGTCCATGAATTTAGGAACGGGGCGGGCGGCAATCCCGCCGGAGGGGATCGCCAATGGGAATTGGGGAAACCGCCGGTTCCAGAGACGGGAGCGGCTTTCCGAAGCTTTTCGGCCAAGCGATCCTGGGCGGTCGCCGGGTCAAGAACCGCCTCGTTTTCCTACCCATTCATACTTTTTCGTTTCAGGGGGAAGACGGCGACTTTTACGGGCGCCGGCATGTCGAACATTATCTTGCCCGCGCCCGGGGGGGCGTTGGGATAATCATTGTCCAGGCCACCCGGGTGTTCGGGGCGGCCGCCGGGACGGAAGCCTGGACTCGAGGCAGCCGGGAGGCGCTGGGCGAGATAGCCGGCGGTTGCCGGGAACGGGGGGCGCTCCCCCTCATCCAGCTTTCGGGGGGCGACCTGGACATCAACGCCCTGTCGACGGCGGAAGTCGAATCCATGCAATCCGAAATGCGGGCGGCGGCCTTCCGCGCCGGAGAACTCGGGTTCGCCGGGGTGGAATACCATTTCGCCCACGGCTTCACCTTCTGCAAGTTTCTCGACGCCGCCCACAATAAAAGGCGGGACGAATTCGGGGGAGAGGCGGAAAACCGAATCCGGCTGCTGACCGGCATCCTTCCGGAAATACGCCGATTCGCCCCGCCCGGCTTCATTGTCGCGGTCCGCATGGGCGCCCGTCAACCGGAACCGGCCCAGGGATTGGCCGCGGCCAGGTTGCTTGAAAAGGCCGGAGTGGATTTGCTCGACATCACCTTCGGGATGGAACCTCCGGCCGAAGCCGAAATTCCCGGCTTCGCCGGAAGCGCCCTGGCCCATGAGGGATGCCGCGTCAAGCGGACGGTCGGGATTCCGGTAATCGCGGTCGGCGGCATACGTTCGGGGGAACAGGCGCGCTATCTGGTGGAAAACGGCCTCGCCGATTTCGCCGGGGTCGGCCGCGCCCTGCTGGCGGATCCCGAATTCCCCAATCGCGTGGCGAACGGCCAGCCGGTGAACCGTTGCCGGAATTGCGGGGAATGCCGGTGGTTCACCGATCACCGGAAATGCCCGGCCTTGGCCGGAACCGGCCCCGCCTG
>JAISYL010000207.1 GCA_031269935.1 Planctomycetota bacterium | reverse complement strand
TACGAGTACCAGGAGGCGGCGCCGCATCTCATTCTCCAAGCCTTTCTTCAACGGGTGGTGAACGGCGGGGCGCTGATCCTGAGGGAAATGGCAACCGGCAGGGGACGGATGGATCTGGGCATCCTCCACGCCGGCCGGAAATACGTAATGGAGTTGAAGCTGGCCGGCCGCGAGCCGCTGGAGAAAAGCCTGGAACAGACTTCCGGCTATATGGACACCCAAGGGGTGAGCGAGGCTTGGCTGGTTATCTTCGACCGTAACCCGAAAAAGTCATGGGACGAGAAGTTGTTCT
The DNA here is from genome assembly GCA_031269935.1 of Planctomycetota bacterium. GTDB lineage: Bacteria > Planctomycetota > SZUA-567 > SZUA-567 > SZUA-567 > JAJBSZ01. Next base: position 2,856 of record JAISYL010000207.1, on the reverse strand, counting down.
GGAAAGATAAAACCTTGTCGGACGGCAAGATTGTCCACATCGTCGGGTGCTGAGAATTGACTTTTAACAACACCCGCTAGGGAGGCGATCCGGTTTTTTGTCCGTTCGTCTCCAACTTAAAACGGATCTCCAGCCATTTTCCCGCCCCGGCCGGCAATTCGAAGCGGACCCGGCCGTCATCCAGCCGCTCGCCGGCGACGGCGCTTTCCCCTCCCCCGGGAATTTTCACCGTCGCCCGCCCCCGCCCCTCCGGCGCCCAGAGCTCTATAAAGCCTTTCGACCAGTTACGGCATTCGGCTTGCCAAAATCGCTCGCCCCGCTCGACCTTCCGGATTAGCCCGCTGGCCCGGGCCAGGGCCGGCCGATCCGATTCCCGCTCGCTCAGGCGGACCTCGGCTCGATCCCCGGGGAGGAGCGACACGTAAAGCGAGCCGTTGTGGCGGGAAAAGCCGGCCACGTTCAGGCTGGCGTCCAGATCGACCGACCGCGCCTCCCCGTCGAACCTGAGGGTGCGGCAACTGTGGTAGTTCTCCGCCCACCAGCCGCCGTCCCCGGTCCGGCCCAGCCGGACCCCCATGAAATCCTTGACCGCCTGGACGTACTCCAGGGCCGTTATCCAGCACAACTCCTGCTTGGCCGCCCACTTGTAGGCGTTATCAATCGCCTTGAAGCCGGCGTAGTTCTCAGCCGGGAACACATGGTAGTAGATGTTCACCGGCAGCAGGCGGAGGGGACGGTCGGAATTTTCAAAGGTGTCGATGACGTGGTTGAAGGCGCCCTTGAAGCCCAGCCATTCCCGGGTGTAGATGTTTTCGTTGCTGCCGGAGGTGTAAATCTGGCGGTACTCCGCCTTGGGGACGGACAAGGGGCAGACGTAATATATGCTGTTGTAGCGATCGTCGTACATCGGATCGCCGCCGTTGATGTTGGCCATCCCCATTTCCGCCAGAATCGCCAGGGGTTCGGGCGGGGGATCGCAGTCCCCCGGCCATTGGTAGAGCTCCACCGGCTTGTCGGGCGGCAGGACGTTCCGGTTCAGGTATTCGATCGCCCCCCGGGTTTCCATCTCGTAGCTCGGGCGGTAACCCGGTATGGCGTAGCCGGAATACAGGTTGGTCCAGTCCAGCGGGTGGGTGTAGGCGTGGCAGCCGGCCTGGACGTGGGGGAGGGCGAAGATCTCCCGGGCGTATTCCCGGAGCTTCAGCGCCACTTCCCGGTGCGGAGGCAGGTAATCCGGCCGGGGCCGGGCCCAGGACTCCTCCAGCGGCTCGTCCGCCGTGAAGCGCAGATCCAGCCCGGGATCGAATTCCGCCGCGATCAGGGCCACGGTCACCGGAAAATCGTATTTCTTCCAGATTTTGTTCAGGATCACGTCGATGGCGTAGCGGGAGGGTCCCGGCACGTCCCCGTGCGTCATGTTGAAGGGGCCGTCGGCGTCGACGTGGGCGTAGGCCCCCCGGGTTCCGGAAAAGGTGGTCACGTCCGGGGCCGGCTGATCCCCGTCTTCCAGGACGCGCCCGAGCATCAGCCAGGGGTTGAGATTCCAGGCCACCCGGAATTTGTCTCCCGACAGGTTGACGGAAAAATAAAGAAACTTCTCGCTCATCGACCAAAAGCCGGCGTCCGACAGCAGATTGGCGACGGCGTAGCGATCCGGATGGTCGGCGCGTTCTATTCGCCGCCAAACCTCGACGTCCTTTCCGGCCTTTTTGCCAATCCGATACGGCGTGTAAACCGAGTCTTCCCGGACCAGTTCCGTTTCATAGGAAAAATATTCCGGCCGGAGGGTGTTTATCCGCAATTCGTCCAGATCGACCCGCAGGGAATAGGAGGCCGGCTCCAGGCCGAAGCGGGCCAGGATGTCCTTGAGCACATCCTCCCCCAGGGGGAGTTCGCCCGGCCGGTTGGGGGCCGTAAGCCCCTCGGGGAGGATAAGCTTGACCCCGTAATCCATGGCGTCGCGAAGCCAGGGAAGAAAATGCTCGGCCTGTTCCATTTCCGTCAGGGAAAGCCAGACGATTATGGCCCGGTAGGGGCGGAAGTCCGGCAGCGGCTGATCCGAATCGGCGTAATCCAGCATGTAGCCCAGATGGTTCAGCGGTTTTTCCATAAAGGTATGGAGATCGGAACTGGTGAGGTAGCCATTGTCCAGATCGCGAAACGACGCCACTCCCAAAACCCGCCGGGAAACTTCCCCGGTTCGGGGTTCAACCTTCCTGGCGGACCGGCCGGCCGCCCGCGCGAGGGGAAAAAAAGGTGGTTCGGCGAGATCGCCGTATTCCCTCCCGCGAAAACCTCCGCTTTTCGGACCCCGCCGGGAAACTTCCCCGGTTCGGGGTTCAAACTCCCCGGCGCCCCGGCCGGCCGCCCGCGCGGGGGGAAAAAAATACGTCATCCAGGCCAGCCAGGCGCAGGCCACCCCCAACCGCATTCCCGCCCGGCCGAGTTTCGCCAGGCCGTCGCCCCCTCCGGGAATTCCCCAAGCGCGGGCCGCGGCCTTCGGGAGGGGGAAACCGGATTCCCGCGAGTCGACTTTCAAAGGAAATCGAGCCACCCGCCGCTCGATTTCCTTTAAAGCTTCAAGCGCTTTTGTTCCAATGGGTTGATTTTTTTCAAGCCGGGTTGAAACTATGAGTTCGTCATAATTCATGATGGCAATCCAAGGTTTCCAACGCCTTGCCCCGCAAGTGGATTGTTTTTCGCCGACTCGGGAAAAGTCCACAAAACGGTACAATCGTCTTAGAGCGTGTTGTTAAATGCCGTCTCGTCGGGTTATACTGCGTCAAAAGCCGCTTCTCGGATGATTTTTACCCCTGACCGCCGGCCAAAAATCATCCTGCCAGCGACTTTTTCCTT
>JAISYL010000156.1 GCA_031269935.1 Planctomycetota bacterium | reverse complement strand
ACAACCTTGAATCAATTTATATCATATATATCCTATATGAATATTAAGTAAACGAGTTTTTTGTTTTGGGTACTGTCAGTCGACTTTTGAAGGAAATCGGGCCAACCGCCGCCCGATTTCCTTCAAAGATTCAACCGCTTTCGTTTCAATGGGTTGTTTTTTCGTCAACTCGGCCCCAGCCGGCGGCATGGCAAAAAAACGGCGCTGAAACCAACGCCCTGAAACTTTGAGGGAAATCGATCGGAGGCGTTAACGACACGCTCCCTCAGGCCGGCCGGGGATTGAGTAGGTGTTGCGGCCTCCGGCCGGCCACGGCGTCCACCACCTGCCGGGCGCAGCATTTGGCGATGGCGATTGAACCCTCCTCGGTTTCCCCGGCCAGGTGGGGAAGCGCCAGGACGTTCCCGAGCCGGAGGAGCGGATTGCCGGGGGGAGTCGGCTCGGTCTCCCAGACGTCAAGCCCGGCCCCGGAAAGATGGCCGGATTTCAGGGCTTCCAGCAGGGCCGGCTCGTCCACCAGGGCGCCCCGGGCGACGTTGATGAAAACAGCCCCCCGCTTCATCTCCGCGAACCGGGCGGCGTTGAACAGGCGCCGGGTTTCCGGAAGATTGGGGGCGCAAAGGAAAACTATGTCGGCCTGGGCCAGGACCGGTTCGAAGTCCAGGGGTTCGACCCCGAGGGCGGCGGCCCGTTCCCGGTCCGCCTTGGGGTCGTGGCAGATTAGCCGGGCCCGGAATCCCCCCAGGAGTTCGGCCAGGCGCTGGCCGATTCTGCCGAAGCCGATTATGCCCAGGGTCTTGCCGAGCAGTTGGCGGGAGTTGCGGCCCTTCCAGATCCCGCGGCGCAATTCCTCGCAGCCGTTCGCCAACTCCCGGTACACCGAAATCGCCATGGCGACCGCCAGTTCGGCCACCCCGTTGGACAGTTCGAAAACCCCGGCGTTGGTGACCATTATCCCGTATTCCCCGGCCTTGGCGAGATCGATCGCGTCGTAGCCGGCCCCGAAGCGGGCGATGATCCTCAGGTCCGGGGAAAGGCGGAACAATTCCTCCCCCCAGGGCTCGCCCCCGGCGATCACCGCCTGGGTTCCGGGCATGATCCCGGCGAAGTCCTCCGGGCGGTATTCGCTGTCCGGCTTGTTCATGATGATCCACTCGAAGCCGGCGGCGTCCAGAATGGCGAAGGCTTCGCCCATCCCGCCGGCTCCCGCCTCCACCGCCCGAGCCAGCGGACCGCTGGTGATCAAAACCCTTTTCCCCATTCCTCCCTCCCTTCCGGTTCAAAGGGAACGGCTCCCCGCCCGAACGGTTCAGCCGTTCCGTTTTTCGAAGTCCCCCATGAAATCGACCAAAACCCCCACCCCTTCCAGGGGGAAGGCGTTGTAGACGCTGGCCCGGAGGCCGCCCACCGATCGGTGGCCCTTCAGGCCGTCCATTCCGGCGGCCTTGGCCTCCCGGACGAATTTATCCTCCAGCTCCGGATTGGCCAAGCGCCAGGTCACGTTCATGCGGGAGCGCGAATCCTTTTGGGCGAGGGGCCGCCAGAAGGGACTGGAATCAAGCCGGCGGTAGAGCAATTCCGCCTTGGCCTCGTTGGTTTCCTCCAGGGCGGGGACCCCGCCCCGGTCGGCGACCCAGTCGGTTATCAGCTTGAAAATATACACCGCCCAGGTGTTGGGGGTGTTGTAGAGGCTGGGTTCGGGAATATGGGTCCGGTAGCGGAAGAACAGGTTGAGCGAATCGGGGGCGCGCGCCGCCAAATCCCGGCGGATGATTACCACCCCGAGGCCGGAAGGGCCGAGGTTCTTCTGGGCGCCGGCGAAGATCAGGCCGAAGCGATCTACCTCGACGGCCCGGGACAGCAGGTCCGACGACATGTCGGCCACCAGGGGGGAGGGCGGACGGGGAAATTCGGCGATGCGCACCCCGCCGATGGTTTCGTTGGAGCAGAGGTAGGCGTAGGAGGCGTCGGGGGCGAAGGCCGGATCGGCCGGCCGCGGCGCCGCCAGGTAATTCGCCTCCCGGCCGGACCAGGCCACCCGGACGGGGCCGACGATTTCCGCCTCCCGCCTGGCCTTGCCGGCCCAATGCCCGGTGTCCACGAAATCGGCGGCCCGGCCGGGGATCGCCAGGTTCAGGGGGACCAGGGCGAACTGCTGGCTGGCGCCGCCGGGGAGGAAAAGTACGGCGTAGTCGTCGGAAATGCCCAGCAGTTGGCGGAGGTTGGCTTCCGCCGCCTTGATTATCCCGTCGAAAATCCTTCCCCGGTGCGACATTTCCATGACGGACATGCCGCTTCCCCGGTAATCGAGCATTTCCTCCCTGGCCTTTTCCAGCACCGGGAGCGGGAGCATGGCCGGCCCGGAGGCGAAGTTGAGGATGCGGCCCATCTGGCGGTTTCCTTTCCTGGGAAAAAAAATATAATTCGGGCTTCCCCGGGGCGGCCGGGAACGCCCGGATTCCGGGAGACCGCCCGGGATTATACCCCGGGGGCGGGAAACATGCAAGAATAAGGAATGTTTTCCCGATAAACCGGGGGGGGCGGCGTGGACAAGCTGCGGGGATTGGGCGAATTGGCCGGCGAGTGCCGGGCCTGGCGGGGGGAGGGCCGGACGATCGTCTGGACCAACGGCTGCTTCGATCTTTTCCACCCCGGGCACCTCCGGGCCCTGGAACGGGCCCGGGAGTTCGGGGACGTCCTGGTGGTGGGCCTCAACTCCGATCGCTCGGTCCGGGAGCTGAAGGGGGCGGATCGGCCGATCCTCGGGGAGGCGGATCGGGCGGCCCTGCTGTCCGGCCTGGAGGCGGTGACCCGGGTGGTGATTTTCGACGGGACGCGCTGCGATCGGGAGATCCGGGCCCTCCGCCCCGGGGTCTGGGCCAAATCCGGCGATTACCGCCTGGAAACGCTGGATCCCCGGGAGCGGGAGGCGCTGCTGGCCGGGGGCGGCCGGATCGAGTTGACTCCGCTAATCGAGGGGATGGGCACCACCCTGCTGCTCAACAAAATCCGCCGGGGGGATCCGGAAAAGGTGGTCGGCGCCGCCTGCGCCTTAATCCGGGATCCGGCCGGCCGGCTGCTCCTGGTGGCGACCCGCTACCTCGACGGGATCAAGTGGGGCCTGCCCGGGGGGGGCCAGCGGCGGGGGGAGACGCTGCCGGAAACCGCCCGCCGGGAGACCCGGGAGGAGGCCGGCCTGGAAGTGGGGATCCGGCGTTGCCTGGGGGTGATTGAACGCCTGGAGCCGGCTTGGCCCATGCACCTGGACCTCCATCTTTTCGAGGCGGAGCCGGAGGAGGCCGCCGCCTATTCGCGGGAGGAATTTCCCGCCCGGCCCCGGGAGTCGGTGGCGGGGGGGGCCTGGTTTTCCCGGCGGCGGCTGCGGGAGGAGCCCGGAATCGTCCTGGGCCGGCGCCTGTGGCTGGAGTACGGGGAGAACCCGGATGCCTGGCCCCCCTACCTCCTCATGCGGCCGGGGGAGGAATGAGGCCGCTCCGGCCGGGGCCGGGGAAAATCGCCCGCGGGTTGGGGCCGGCCCCGAAAAATTCGGGCCGGTTCAATTAAAAATCAATTTGGAGGAGGACGGCATGACGCGGGAAGACCTGCTGCAACCGGAACTGGAAGCCATGTCCCGGGATCAACTAGAATCGCTCCAATTGTCGCGCCTGCGGACGGTTCTGCGGCGGGCCTGGGAAGGGGGGCCGGCCTACCGCGAACTCTACCGGAAGGCGGGCTTCCGGCCGGAGGATTTCCGGGATTTCGGGGATCTGGCGAAGTTGCCCGGCATCGGCAAGGAGGACCTGCGGCTGGCCTACCCCTACGGCTTTTTTTGCGGGGATCCCCGGGAACTCCGGGAGCTCCACATGTCCTCCGGCTCCACCGGGACCCCCATCGCCATGCTTTACACCCAGGCGGATCTGGAGCAATGGGCCGAGTGCATGGCCCGCTGCTACCGGATGGCCGGCTGCCGGCCGGGGGACCCCGTTCAAATCACCCCCTCCTTCGGCCTGTTCAACGGCGGCTTCGGGATGTACCACGGGGCGAGGCGGGCCGGTCTTTTCGTCATTCCCACCGGCGCCGGCAACACCGCCCGCCAGGTCAGGCTGGCCCGCGACTTCCGCACCCGCGTTTTCACCGCGGTGGTGTCCTACGGAGTCCGGCTTATCGAGGAGCTGGATCGCCTGGGGCTCGACCTGCCGGATCTCGAAATCGGCGTATTCGGGGCGGAGACCTTTCCCGACAGCCTGAAACAGCGGATTTCCCGGAGATTGGGGATTGAGGCCTTCGACATTTACGGCATGACCGAAACCGGGGGGGTGGGGACTCTCGGCCAGGACTGCCCCGATCATTCCGGCATCCATGTCTGGGAAGATCATTACCTGGTGGAGATTGTCGATCCCGCCGGCGGCGGCCCGGTTCCGGACGGCCAGCCGGGCGAACTGGTGGTGACCTCGCTCACCCGCCTGGCCCTGCCGGTAATCCGTTTCCGCACCGGGGATCTCACCCGGATCCTCGCCCGCCAAGCCTGCGCCTGCGGCCGCACCCACCTGCGGCTGGCCCCCATCACCGGCCGGGTCGACGACATGCTGATCGTCAAGGGGATCAACTTCTTTCCCAGCCAGGTGGAGCAGGCGCTCCTGGAGATCCCCGGAGTCCTTCCCAATTACCAGATAATCATCGAGGACAACCAGGGCGTCAAGAATGTGCGGATAAACGTGGAGGCCGGCCCGGGGGTGACCGGGTTCATGGTCGAAAAACACCTCAAGGAACGGCTGGGCTTTTCCCCCAAGGGCGACATCTTTCCCCCCGGAGGGCTGCCCCGGCAGGAGGGCAAGGCGGTCCGGGTGTTCCACCAGCGGCCGGATGATTCCCCGGCCGGCGGCTGAATCCCCCCCGACGCGGCTTCGCCGGGGATTTTATCCTTGCCGCCGGGCTCGCTTCCCGTATTATGGGGCGGGAGTTCGGTGGACTTTTTAGAGCGTGTTGTTAAATACCGGATCGCCCGGGTTAGACAAGGAAAAAGTCGCTGGCGGGATGATTTTTGGCCGGCGGTCAGGGGTAAAAATCATCCGAGAAGCGGCTTTTGACGC
>JAISYL010000099.1 GCA_031269935.1 Planctomycetota bacterium | reverse complement strand
TCGCGTTCGCTGGGCAGGACGTCGCCCGGCTTCAACTCGCCCGAAATCAATAGCTCCTTTAATTGGCGAACCACATGATCGGATGGTTTGATGATCTCGATTTCTCTGAGCTTCTTGAGGATGGTTTGCGACGACATGGGCGTTTTCACCGCTAAAGACACAAAAACGACAAGGGGCCGCGCCCCGCCAATAATTCATTCAATGACAAACACATCTTATTATATAGTGAATTTTAAAAAAACCAGGTTTTTTTCAAAAGGTAATTGACTAACTGGTTTTTATTCATTATAATAAACAGGTAAACCGGTTTATAAAAAACCATATACCATCCTTTCCTTCTGCTTTCGCGGCATTGTACACGAGTGTTTTTTTATAACCTTATCCATAACAGATTGATATTACAGGATTAATCGAAAAATCGGTTGAATTCAATTCTTTTCGCCTTTATTCGTCATACAGCAACATGTTATGGCGGTTTTCCTGAAAAATATTCGTGTACAGTGGCTTTCGCGGTTAAATTTCACCGATGTCTCCGGACAAATCCAGGAAAAGTAATGCCGTATCAATCGACCGGAATGTGCCCCCGTCTAGGCATTGGCAGTTTTTCATTTCGATATCATATTGGCATTAAAGGATTTATGCCACTTAAAACCATGAATGGGCTTGAATTTATTTTGGCGGCTGGCGCCATGGGATTGAAACGTGTGCAATTATGTGAAAATCTTGGCTTTGCGGATGAATCGATTGAGGTTTTGAAGAAATGGGCTCAAGTTGCGGCGATGCGGAGCATTGAAGTGGAAATTGGCATGAATGGTTTGTCCCTTGAAAACGTTTTACGCCATTTGCGGATTTGCGAAGTGTTCGACGCCGGATTTCTTCGCGTTGTGCTAGGTCAAGGCCAATCCGCCGGAGACGGGCGCCTGAATCATTTTATCAGGATTTTGTCCGATCTGGCGCCGGTACTTGAGACGGCCGGCGTCAAAATCGGGGTGGAGAACCATTTTGATCTGACCACCCGCGAAATTGCCGCCATTCTCGACAAGGTCAACCACCCGATGATTGGGGCGGTTTTTGATTCGACCAATGCCATCGGCTTCATCGAAAAGCCGGCCGACACCCTCGCCCTCCTGTCCCCGCGCCTCCTGTCCGTGCATTTGAAGGATTACCGCATCTACAAAGCCGAAGCCTCCTACGTCATGACCGGTTCGGTGATTGGGGAAGGGCGGCAGGATGTTCGTGCGCTGGTGCGTATCATCATGGCTTCGCATCCGGACATGAATTTCATCCTGGAAATGACGGTGAAGCGCCGCGAGGGACTGTCCGTCGAGGAAGCAATCGAGGAAGAGAAAAGGCAGATCTCGGTCAGCCTGGACAACCTGAATCATATACTCGTGACGGAAGGAAACGCATGCTCAAACTCGCGATAATTTCCGGTTTTCTCGGATCGGTGCGCAATCGTTTCATGGACTACCAGGAACCCAGGGAACTCGCCGCCAAGGCGGCCATCGCCGGGCGGGTGGAAAATCTGTCCGGATTGGAATTGTGCTATCCCGAGGATTTCGCCGACTTCGATCTGGCGCAAAAAACGCTGGCTGAAAACAAGTTGGGCGTTTCGGCGGTCAATTTCCGCTCTCGGCGGAACGACAAGTGGGTGAAAGGCTCGTTCACCTCCTCCATCCCCGCGGAGCGAACCGACTTGGTGGAAGAGCTGGCCAGGGCGGCGGAATATGCCCGGAAGCTCGGATGCAAGCGCATCACAACCTGCCCCCTGAACGAGGGGCACGACTACATTTTTGAGATGCCCTACGGCGACGCTTACGACCTTTTTCGGGGCGTCATGCGGGAGGCGGCGGACGGCGCCAAGGACATCGCGTTTTCTCTCGAATACAAATGGAACGATCCCCGCGCCCGCTGTCTTTTGGCCGGCGCTGGCGAAGCGCTATCGTTTTGCGAGGACGTGGATCGGGACAATGTCGGGGTCACCCTTGATTTCGGCCATTCCATTTACGCCGGGGAACGCCCGGCCCAGGCGGCGGTGCTGCTGTCCCGGGCGAACCGGCTGTTCTACGTCCATCTTAATGATAACGACAAGTATTGGGACTGGGACATGATGCCCGGCGCCTTCAACTTCTGGGATTCGGTGGAATTTTTCTATTATCTGAAAAAAATAGGCTATGACGACTGGTACGCCTACGACGTGACTCCCAAAGACCATCCCGTCCTGGATGTGTTCAATACCACCACCTTTGCCACTCTGAAGCTCAAGGAAGTCGCCGACCGCATTGATGTCGACGGTATGGAAAAATTGTTGGGGGAACGCAACGCGGCCAAGACCATGAGGTATCTGTTCAGCTTGATTTGAGGTTGTTCGAGTCAATTTACCCGCATCGACCAAGACGAGAGGAGTCCAATCATGCAAAAGAAACAATTGGCGACCTTGGCAATCGTTCTAGTGGTGGTTTTGGGCGGTTATCTGGCGTATGAAAATTTTATCAAGACTTCGGCTGAAGAGAACTGGCCCGAACGCACAATCAGTAATTTCGTGTTCAGTTCGGCCGGCGGCGGTACCGATCAGTGGAACCGCATAATGTGCGCACTGATGGAGAAGAGCCTCGGTCAGCGGGTAACGGTGGCGAACATGCCCGGCGGCAACGGCGGCACCGCGGCGGCGCACGCTTGGAACTCGGATCACGACGGTTATACCTGGCTGGGGTGCTCGGAAACCATCACCACCCATCCGGCCACGGGATCGAGCAAGCAGATGGCCAAGGACTGGCAGTTCTGGGTCATGGCCGGTTCACCCGGCATCCTGTGCGTTTCGGCCGATTCGCCTTATCGGACCTACGGCGATTTGGTGAAGGCGGAGGAGGATGGCGCGAAAAAGATTAAGATCGGCAATTCCGGCATGGGTAAACTGTGGCATCTCAAGGCGTTTATCGCCGCCAATGTCGGCAAGATCAATTTCGAGCATGTTCCCTATCAAGGCAGTCGCCCCGCCATTATTGCCTGCCTAAGCAATGAAATCGATGCCGTGTCCGCCTCGGTAGGGGAGATAACCGACTTCATCGTCTCCGGCAAGTTGCGTCCGCTGATCATGACCGAGAACGAGCCGTTCGAACTGGACGGATTCGGAAAAGTTCCCTCGGCGGCGGAATTCTTTCCCGACGTCAAGAAGTACTATCCCCTCAACCAGTGGTTGGGCTTCGCCATGCCAATTGACGTGCCGCAGGCCGTCAAGGACAAAACCACGAAAGCGTTCGCCGCGGCCATCGGAACACAAGACGCCGCCAACTTCGCCAAAGAGCAGAAGGCCACTATATACAACCTCACCGGTCAGGCGGCCAACGCCATGGTGATGCGTCAGGAACAGGTAATGAGTTGGCTGCTTTTTGATCTCGGACTGGCGAAGATAGATCCGAAAACAGTGGGCATCCAACGGCCATAACGCCAAGTCGGCCCTTCAGGCCGGAGCCGGTCACGGGCGCCCCGCGATTCTTGGCCATGGGCAGCGGAAATCGGGGCGGATAGCGTACCGGGAGGTTTACAGGGGAACCGCATGGACAAAAAAACTCTGCGAAGCGTCGACCTGATGTTGTGCATCTTGTTTCTCGTTCTCTCGGCGGCAATCGCCAAATGGTCAATAGACATATTGTTGGCCAATACGGACGCCAGGTTCTACATCTCCGCCGGTTTTCTACCGCTGATCGCCGCGCTGATTTTTGCCGCCATCAACATTCGAATCCTGCTTGTGGCGAAGCGCGAGGGCGGGACGCTTGACATTTTCAAGCCGAGTTCAGTACGGCGCTTTATCACCGGCAAAAAAGGGTTGCGGGCGATTTTCATCCTTGGCTGGATGGGCGTGTATCTATTCGTCACGCTCCGCCGTCTTCCTTACCCGGTATCGACCTTTATTTTCCTTGTCGTCTTCATTTCCGCCTTCTATCAGAAAAGCATAGTAAAAGCACTAGTGATCAGCGCCGTGACTTCGGGGACGGTGGCGTTTCTCTTCGGAAGCGTGGCAAAAATTCCCCTGCCGTAACACTCCGGAAGTAAAGACCCGCGAAACCACAACCATTGCAATTGGATGCGGTCATGCCGAAACCACCTGTAATATATAGAGTTTCGGGAACGGCATGTGTCTGCCCTGCATTTAAAAACCTTACAAAAAACCACTTCGTCATGTGCATACATGCAAACGGAGAAAAATATGGAAGGATTGGCGCAATTTTTCATTGCCGTCGCATCGTTTCTCAACATGAAGACGCTGATCCTGCTTTTTCTCAGCTCTTCCCTCGGCGTCATTATCGGCGCCTTGCCCGGCCTTTCGGCCACCATGGGTATAGCCCTGCTGACCGGCCTGACTTTTTCGGCGGACAAAATGGACGCCCTCACCATTCTCATGGGCGTTTATGTCGGGGCGATTTACGGCGGATCCATCACGGCCATTCTCATCAACGTCCCCGGTACCGGTTCGGCGGCGGCGACGGCGTTGGACGGCCACAAACTGGCGCTCAAGGGCGAGGGGGCCAATGCCATCAAGATAACCCGCGCCGCGTCGGTGCTGGGGACGTTTATCGGCATGGCGTGTCTCGCCACCATCACCCCCATAATCACTTCGCTGGCGCTACAGTTCACCTCGGTCGAGTACTTTCTGCTTGCCACCTTCGGCGTGCTAATCTGCGGCAGCGTATCGGCAAAAGATATGACCATCAAGGGCTGGGCGGCCGGCATCATCGGGGTTTTAATCGCCTTTATCGGCATGGATCCGGTTCAGGGGATTCCCCGCTTTATTTTCGGCAACAACAATCTGATGAGCGGCATCAACATCATTCCCGCCATGATCGGTTTCTTCGCCTTCCCGCAAATCATCAAGACCCTATGCGGCAATCATGACATCCTCGCGCCCACGCTCAAGGACGAGAAGGAAAAGCGGATCAATTCATGGAGCACCCTCTGGCAACATCTTGGCCTGGTTATCCGTTCCTCGGCCATCGGCGTCGGCATCGGAGCCCTTCCGGGAGTCGGGGAAAACGTGGCCGCCTGGCTCGCCTACGATCACGCCAAGAAAACCTCGAAGGAACCGGAAAAGGTCGGCACCGGAGTTTACGAGGGAGTCATCGCGCCCGAGGTCGCGAACAACGCCGCCATCGGCGGGGCGCTGATTCCCCTGCTTAGCCTCGCCGTTCCCGGCAGCCCGCCGGCGGCGGTTTTGTTGGGAGCGTTGCTGTTGCACGGCATCAGGCCCGGGCCGATGCTGAACGTCGAATTCCCCACCTTCACCTATGAACTGTCCGCCCTGTTGCTGTTGGGCACCTTCATGCTATGGGTAGTAGGCGTCATGTTGGCCAATCCGCTGGCCAGGATCATCACCATCCCCAACGGCATTCTCATGCCCATTGTCGCCGTTCTTTGCATCATAGGCTCCTACGCCATGAACCTGTCCATGTTCGATCTGACCGCCATGTTCATTTTTGGTCTATTGGGCATCGTTCTGGAAGCGACGGGATATCCTTCCGCCGCCATTATTCTCGGCATGTTGCTGGGAGGATTGTTGGACGAGAATTTTCGGCGAGCCCTGCTCATTGGCGGAGGCGATCCCACCGTCTTTCTTGTCCGCCCCATCGGGTTGATCTTCCTCGCCGCCATTCTGTATACGCTAATCGGGCCGACAATTTCCCGAAAAGTGCGCGATAGGTTCAAGGACATCCAGGCCAACTCGGCGGAGTGAATCGGGAAAGGCGCCATCGGGATATTTTCATTCCCCGGCCCGTTTCAACCGCTCCGGCGGTTTCATCGTACCGGTTGATGGGCCGCTTCACCCCTTGCCGCCGGGGCGCCGCTTGAACGGTCACTTGAACAGCAAATCCGGCAGCCAGGTCACGAATTTAGGGAAGAGCACCAGGAGCGCGTCCACCGCCAGCAGGGGGATTATGAAGGGCGTCACCGCCCTGACGATGCGATCCAGGGGTATTCCCGATATCTTGTTCAGGACGAACAGCACCATCCCGAACGGCGGCGTCAGCAGGCCGATCATCATGGTCAGGACCATGATGATGCCGAAATGCACCGTGTCTATTCCGACCGCGGCCAGGATGGGCAGAAGGATCGGCGACATTATGGTGATGGCGGCGGTGGCCTCGAGAAAGCAGCCGATGAACAGCAGCAACAGGATGATGATGAAGAGTACGACGGTGGGATTGGTGGAGATTCCCGAGATGACGTCCACCAGGTAGTTGGTGACGTTGGAGCGGGTAATCATGTAGCCGTAGGCCATGGCCATGGCCACGATGAACATGATCCCGCCGGTGTCGACCACCGTCTCCTTGATGATGGCCCAGAGGCCGGGCAGGGTTATTTCCCGGTAAACGCACACCGACAGCACCGTGGCGTAGGCGGCGGCGACGGCGGCGGCCTCGGTGGGGGTGAAGACTCCGGCGAGGATGCCGCCGACAATAATCACCGGCGTCAGCAGCGGGAAGAAGGCCAGCTTGAAGCCGCGCCAAGTTTCGCCCAGGTCGAACTTGGCTCCCTTGGGCATCTCCCGCCGGCTGGCGTAGATTTCAATGGCGATCATGAGCGCGACCGCCATGAGCAGCCCGGGGATTAGCCCGCCGATCAGCAGTTTGCCGATGCTGGCCCCGGTCATCAGGCCGAAGATGACCAGTGGCACGCTCGGGGGGATGATGGGGCCGATGGTGGAACTGGCGGCGGTGATGGCGACGCTGAACTCGGGATCGTAGCCGGCGTCGTTCATGGCCTTGATTTCCACCGCCCCGAGGCCGGCGGCGTCGGACACCGCCGTGCCGGTCATGCCGGCGAAGATGACGCTGGCCACCACGTTGACGTGGCCGAGGCCACCCCGGAAATAGCCGACCAGCGAGGTGGCGAAGCGGAAAATGCGGTTGGTGATGCCGCCGGTGTTCATCACCTTGCCGGCGTAGAGAAAGAAGGGAACGGCCAGGAGCAGGAAATTGTCGACCCCGTACAACGCCTTCTGGGCGATGAAGGCGGCGTCGAGACCCCGCACCCCCCGCTCCAGGAAGGACATGACGAGGGAGGTGTTGCCGATCGCCAAAGCCACCGGCATGCCCGCGAGGAACAGGACGACCAGGACAATCAGGTAGAAGGCGTTCATGCCGACTCCCCTTTCCCGCGCTCGAGCAGCCATTTCACGGCATTGGCGATTTGGACCAGCATCATGTAGCCGAAGCCGATGATCCCGGCCATGTACATCCAGCCGTTCGACACCCAGTCGAGGGTGGAGAGATAGGTCGGCCAGACGATCCCGAAGGTCTTGACGCAGCCGCGGAACAGCAGCGCCAACAATATGAAGCACATGATTTCGCCGCCGACATGCAGGAGGCGGCGCGGCTTTTCCGGGAGCAGGCGCGGGACCATGTCGATGCGGATGGCCTGCTTGTCGCGCATGGAGATCGCCGCCCCCAGGAAGGCGATATAGACGTAGAGAAGGCGGCTAATCTCCTCGATCCAGGGCACCCCGATGTTGAAGATGTACCGCGCCACCACCTGGTAGAGCACCAACACCATGATCCCGACATACGACAGCCCCGCCACCAGATCCATGAATTTGTGGAGTATTCGCATGCTTGCCCTTCCCGAGGCGGAGGCCCGGCCGGCGTCGGATCCCCGGGATCCGGCGCCGGCTCCGGCCCGCCCGCGTCCTACAGGCCCTGGATTTCCTCAAGGGTGGTGACCCGCCACAGTTCGGCGAACAGCTTCCTCAGGGCCGGAGTGGCCCTTTCGATGAAGGGTTTCAAGGGTGCCTCGGTGAACTTGACCCCGGCCTTCTCCAGGTTGGACTTGAAGACGTTCTCCTCCTCGGCGGCCCGCCGCAGGCCGAATTCCATGGCCTCGGCCATGCACTCGTCGAACAGCTTGCGATCCCGGTCCGGGAGATCGTCGTAAAACGCCTTGTTGACCACGAAGTGGGCGGCGGCGTAGGTGTGGCCGGTGATGGCGATGTAGGTCTGGACCTCCTGCAATTTGTAGGTCCAGATCTGCTCGTAGGGGCCTTCCGAGGATTCGACCACCCCCATTTTCAGCGAGGTGAAGAGTTCGGGCAGGGCGATGGGGATGGTGACCGCCCCGATGCCGGAGAAGGTCTCCAGGTACGGCTTGGTCTGGCCCATCCGCATCTTCAGGCCCTTGAGGTCGTCCGGCCCGTAAACGGGCTTGTTGGAGGTGATGTGCCGGTAGCCGCGGCCGGTGACTCCGACGTACTTCAGGCCGAACTTGTCGGCAAAAATGTCCTTCATGCCCTGCCCCAGCCGGCCGTTGATGACCCTGAGATAGTGGTCGCGGTCGAGGAAGAGGAAGGGGCAGTCGAAGAAGGAATAGCCCGGGGTGAGGGTGGCGATGTGCATGCCGCCGAAAATGCCCATCTCCAGCTCGCCCAGCATCAGCGCGTCGAGGTTGTCCTTCTCGCCGCCCATGACCCCGCCCGGGTAGATGTTGATCTTGTAGGCGCCGCCCGTCCTCCCTTCCCAAAGTTCCGCGAACTTCCGCGCCGCCTGGACCATCGGCGTCGCCTGATCGAAGGTCACGGCCAGCTTGACCTCCTGGGCCGCCCGGGCCGCGCCGCCGAACAGGGCCAACGCCAGACACCCCGCCGCCATGAACCAAACGCCTTTTCCCGCCGCCATTTCGCTCTCCTTTCGCCAGACCGGTGAGAAACCTCGAAACCACGCCCCAAAACGTCGACTTTTAAAGAAAATCGAGCGACCCGACGCCCGATTTCCCTTAAAATTTCCAACGCCTTGTTTTGCAAGGCGATTGTTTTTCGCCGACTCGGAAAAAACGGGCGACTTCGCCAAAATTCGTTCACGGGAACGGAAGCCCCGAACCCGCGGGGGAAATCAAACGGCGGGTCGCTTGATTTCCCCCGCAAGTCCACGAGGAGCCGGGGATGGGAAAATAGCGCGATAAACGTTGGTGATGAAACGTTACATTACGAGGCGTACCATAACGGCTCAAGCATGCTTTGTCAAGAGTAAATTTTTAAATGCCTAGAGCTCGAACTTGACCGGCGCCCGGCCGGAATTCAGGTAGGTGTCGGCGTCGAGCAGGAGTTCGAACCGGCGGGTCAGGGCCGCCGACTCCTCGAAGCTCAGGTCCCCCCGTTTCAGGGCGCCCTCCACCCGCTCGCGCAGCCGGTTGAACATCCCGTCCCGGGTGAACTGGACGTAGCCCAGGACGTCCATGATGGCGTCGCCCCGGGCGATCTTGTCGATGGCGTAGCCGGCCGAGGAGGAGGAGACGTGGGCCACCGTGGTGTCGCCGAACAGGTTGTGGAGATCCCCCAGGATCTCCTGGTAGGCGCCCACCAGGAAAACGCCCAGGTAATAGGGTTCCCCCCGGCGGAGGGGATGGAGCGGCAGGGTGTGCCGGACGTCCCGGAGGTCGACGAACTGATCCACCACCCCGTCCGAGTCGCAGGTGATGTCGGCCAGGATGGCCGGGACGGCGGGCTTCTCCCGCAGGCGGTGCAGGGGCATGACCGGGAACAACTGCCGGATCGCCCAATGGTCGGGAATGGACTGGAAAACGGAAAAATTGCAGAAGTAGGTGGCGGCGGTCATCCTCTCCAGCCCCGCCAGGTCGTCGGGGACGTAATCCAGGACCCGAGCGTGCCGGTTGATCAGCCGGCAGGCGTGGCGGAAGCGGGTCTCCACCGCCGCCCGCTCCGCCAGGCCCAGGTGGCCGTGGCTGAAGAGGACGAGGGCGTCCTGCCTGGCCTGGAGGGCGTCGTGGAAGGCCTCCTGGAAATTCTTCGGCCCGATCCCCTCGAGGATGTCGCAGATGCGCCGGACCACCTCGTGGACCCCGTTCCGGGGCGGGGGGGGAGGGGTCTCGTCCGGGCCGGTGCAGGAGAGCGCCTCGATGACCAGGAGGGCGTGGTGGGCCACCAGGGCCCGCCCGGATTCGATGGTGATGTCGGGGTGGGGAAGGCCGGCTTCGTTACAGACGTGGGAGACGGCGTCCACCACGTCGGCGGCGTATTCCTGGGGGGTGTAGTTGGCGGAACTGGCGAAGTTGGTCTTGGATCCGTCGTAGTCCACCGCCAGGCCGCCGCCCAGATCGAGGCGGGTCAGGGGTACGCCGAGCTTGCGGATCTCGCGGAAAAAGGATCCGGCCTCGCGCAGGGCGGTCTTGAAGCGCTGGATGTCGGTGACCTGGCTGCCGATGTGGCAATGGAGGAGCTGGAGCCAGGGAAGGGCCTTGCGGCGCTTCAGGGTCTGGACGGCCTGGATTATCTCCTGGCAGTCCAGGCCGAACTTGGAGCGATCCCCGGAGGACGATTCCCAGGCCCCCCGCCCCCGGGCCGAGAGCTTGATCCGCACCCCCAGGAGGGGGGCGATCCCCAGGGCCCGGGCCCGGTCCAGGATGAGATCCACTTCGAAGGGCTTTTCAATCACCAGGAAGATGTTGTGCCCCAGCCTCCGGGAAAGCAGGGCGGTGTCCACGTATTCGGCGTCCTTGAAGCCGTTGCAGATGATGACGGCGTCGGGATCCCCGAGGTGGGAGACGGCGATGAGGAGTTCCGGCTTCGATCCGGCCTCCAGCCCGTGGTGCAGGGGGCCGCCGAGGGCGACGATGTCCTCGATGACATGCCGGTGCTGGTTGACCTTGATGGGATAGACCGGCCGGAAGGCGCCCCGGTAGTCGTGCTCGCGCATGGCCTTGGCGAACGATTCGTGCAGGACCCGGAACCGGTGGGCGAGGACGTCGGTGAAGCGGATGAGCGCGGGCAGTTCGAACCCGCGCATCTGGATTTCCTTCACCAGGTTTTTGACGTCGATGCCGGGATTGCCGTCGGGACCGGCCAGGGCGACGTGCCCGGCGTCGTTGACCGTGAAAATCCCCTGCCCCCAGCGATCCAGCCCGTACAGTTCGGCGGCGCTGGCCGGGGTCCAGGCGTCGAAGGGGTTGGTCTTGCGCTGCTGCAAGCGCGGTCGCTTTTGCGGCATGGGGGCTCTATCCGTCGGCTTTCCTGCAAAAGGCCACTATGGACGAGCCCTATCTGTCCGCCCTGGCCATTTCCGGCGAGGCGCCGGCCGAGGTCCTGATCGAGACGCGGAACAGCGGCCGTTCCGGAAGGCCGGCGGCGACCGGCCCGGGCGCCTCCGGCGAAGCGGCGATTTCCGGGGGAACCGGCAGCCGGAGGCCGCCGCCGGGAGGGGGAGGCGGGGGAACCCGGGAGGCGATCCCCCCCGCCGGCGCTTCCGGCCGCCCTTCGCCCGTCCGTCCGGCCCCGGCGGCGGCCCGTCCGTTGTTCCCTCCGGGCGGGGCCGGAATCATCTCCGGCGGCCTTCCCGCCGCCCCGGCGGCGGCCGGGAGGGATTCCGAAGGGGGCGGGGGGGCGGCGGCCCGCCGGCGGGAGGCCGGGGGCGCCGGCTCCCCGGCCGGGGGACCCGCGGCCGGGGCCGGGCCGGTTTCGGGCGCGGGGGGGGGCCGGGCGAAGGGTTCGGGGGGGACGTAATCGGCGACCGCGAATTCGGCGATGTTGGCGATGGGCACCCCGGGGGGGGACGGCATGTTGTCGTCAATCCTGACCGGCCCCAGGACCCCCATGGCGACCTGGAGGTTCAGGCGGGCCTTGGTGTGGTTGGCCAGGGCCTGGTAGTAGCGGCCAATCACCTCGGTGAGGGCCTTCCGGGCGTCGGTGACGTCGACCTCGGTCTTGACCCCGGCCTGATAGCCGACCAGGGCCAGCCTCAGGGCTTCCCGGGCCGCGTCCTGGTTCACCTCCAGGGCCTTGACCGTCTCCTCGGCGTTGGCGAGGGAATTCATGTACTGGCGGATTTCCTTGACCGCCGTCTCCTGGGTGTCGAGAATCTGGATTTGGGACTGCCGGGCCCGGGCCCGGGCCGCCACCAGGCCGCCGTAGTCGTCGATCCCGAAATCCAGGCTGGCGCCCAGCCGGAAGGACCAGGGGTTGCGGCCGAAGGCGGAATTGGCGCCCTCGCTCCAGTTTTGTTCGAAGGTTCCGGCGAGGCCGGGCAGGAAATTGCTCCGGGCCAGGCGCACCGCCTCCTGTTCGAGCCGGTAGGTCAATTCCGAGGTCCGGAGGTCGGGCCGGAGGCCGGAGGCGATTTCCACCGCCCGTTCGATCACCGGGCGCATGGGGATGAACTCGAGTTGATCGGAAAAGGCGACCTGGCTGTCCTGGGAGGCGCCCATGAGCTTGAGGAGGGCCACCCGGTTGGTGTCGATGTTGTTTATCTCGGTCTGCATGCTGGCCCGGTAGGTGGCCACGTCCACCTGGGCCCGGAGGACGTCGTATTCGGTGGCGGTTTCCTGGCGCTTCTTCTCCGACACCATTCGGAACTGGGTTTCGGCCGAGGTCAGGGCCTCCCGGTGGGTGTCCACCAGGCGCTGGGCCAGGAGGACGTCGTAATAGGTGTTGGCCACCTGGGCGATCAAGTCCTGGACCTGCCCCCGGATCCTCTCGTCGGTCAGGGCGGTGGAAAGCCGGGCGCTGAGCAGCTTGGGGGACATGGCGGCGTCGAAAATCGGCTGGCGGACGGAAAGGCCGGCCGAATAATTGTCCAGATATCCCCCCCGCCCGCCTTCGGCGTGGCCGTTGCCGCCGGAAAGCCCGAAGGTCGGGAACACCACCGCGTAGGCGCTGATCCGGTTGCCCCGGGTGATTTCCCGATCCTGGAGGGCGGCCTGGAGCGCCTTGTTGTATTGCAGGGCGACCCTCACCGCGTCGTCGAGGGACAGGGGACCGTCCACCCGGGTTTCCCCCTCCCCCCCGCGTTCCCGCCGGTTTTTCCATTCCAGGTAGGCCTGGCGTCGGCCGGCCGCCAGTTCGTCCTCGATCCCGGCGTCGGAGGGGAGGCACCCCGCCAGGATCGGGAGAAGGAGGCCCGGGGCCGCCAGGAGGAGAAGACGCTTGGCTATAGGCATTTTCTGAATCCTTTGCCGCATCCGGACTCGGCCGGCCCAAACGCCGGGGAGGGAGAAATCCGCCGCCGGGGCGGAAGGCGCGCCGGAAGGCGGCGCACCCGCATGCCAGGAACCGGTTGGCGAATCGCCGAATCGGCCGGGAAGCGATTTTTGCCGCGGGACGGTCCGGGCCGGGGCGGCGGTTCGTCAGCCAGATTCCAAGTCCACTCTAAGGCATTCCACAAACCGCGTCAACCCGCTTTTTGCCCGGAAACAACTTTTTCCGAATTCAGGCCGGCGGGCCCCGGCGGCCACCTTTCCCGGTTTTTCCTTTCCCGCCGGGGGGGCCGGGGCTATACTGGCCGGGAAGGGGCGCTCGCCGGGAACGCCCCCCCGGCGGCTGGAGACCATCCCGTGAAAATGGAAGACCGGCACAAGCTTACCCGGACCGAGATGCGCCTCCCGCCGGACTTGGATCGCCAGCGGCTGCTTTTCGGTCCCCACGACCGTAATTTCCGGCTGCTCCGGGCCGGTCTCGGGGTCAACCTGGTGGCCCGGGGGGGGCGGCTTGTCATCAACGGCGACGAGTGGGCGGTGGGGCGGGCCCTGAACGTCCTCGAGCGGATGCTGGAGGCCATCGACAAGGGCCAGGCCTTCGTGGCCGAGGAACTCGCCACCCTCATGGAGCGCCAGGGGGAGGAGGAGGAAAAGGAGCGCGCCCCGGGGGCGATCTTCACCGATCGCCTCCGAATCGTCGCCCGCTCGGCCAACCAGGCCGAATACATCCGCCGCATCCGGGAAAACAGCCTGGTGTTCGGCCTGGGGCCGGCCGGTTCGGGCAAAACCTACCTGGCGGTGGCCTCGGCGGTGGAGGCGCTCCGCCACGGCGAGGTCAAGCGGCTGATCCTCACCCGGCCGGCGGTGGAGGCCGGCGAGCACCTGGGGTTCCTCCCGGGGGACATGCGGGAAAAGGTCGATCCCTACCTGAAGCCCATTTACGACGCCCTGGACGACATGATTTCCCGGAGGCAGCTGGCCGACTTCGGCGAATCCGGGATTCTGGAGGTGGCTCCCCTCGCCTACATGCGCGGCCGGACCCTGGCCCGCTCCTTCGTCATCCTGGACGAGGCGCAAAACACCACTCCCGGGCAGATGAAGATGTTCCTGACCCGGCTGGGCGAGCGGTCGCGCTGCGTGGTCACCGGGGATCTGACCCAGATCGACCTCGAGGCCAGCCGCCGGGGATCGGGGCTGGTCCACGCGGTCGGCATCCTGGAGGGGATTGACGACATCGCCGTCGTCCGGCTGACCGGCGGGGACATAGTCCGCCATCCCCTGGTGCGGAGGATAGTCGCCGCCTACGACGGCGACGGGGAGGAGGGGCCCCGGCCTCCCGGGCGGGGGGAGGACGCCCCTGGCCGACCGGGCGAAACATCGTGACGGTTGACGTTTTCCATCCGGGACGGGAAACGCGCGGAAACGGGCAAGGCCCGGAACCGGTGGATAGAAGAGGGTGATGGATGGCGAAGGAATATACTACTTTCGGAAAGGAGTCGCGGCATATGGAAGGGTTCAGGGAAATCCCGATTAAGGACTGCCGAATCAATCCCTTTGATCGAATCGGCAACCAATGGATGCTGATTGCGGCCGAAAAGGGCGGCCGGACCAACGCCATGACCGCCGCCTGGGGAGGCTTGGGCCACATGTGGCGCCGCCACGCCGCCTTCATGGTCATCCGCCCCCAGCGCTTCACCAAGGAATTCGTCGACGCCGCCCCGGTCTTCTCCCTTAATTTCTTCGCCCCGGACCGGCGGAAAACGCTCGACTATTTCGGCTCGGTGTCCGGGCGGGACGAGGACAAGATCGCCAAGTCCGGCCTCCGGGTCGAGACTTCGGACGGGGCGCCCTATTTCGCCGAGGCGGAACTGGTCTTCATCTGCCGCAAGCTCTACGCCCAGCCGTTCAAGGGGGAATTCTTCATCGATCCGGAACCGGATCGGGAATGCTATCCCGAGAAGGACTACCACACCCTTTACGTGGGGGAGGTGGTCCGCGTCCTGGGCCGGGGCGATTCCTAGTGTTCCGTAAGGATCTGTCCATAAATAACTTATACATGTTTAGACCAGGAACCGAGTCGCGGCGGTAAATTTTCGCCCGTAGCTGGGCAAAAATTTACGAGAGCGACGTTGGTGACGCGGTCTAAACATGTATAAGTTATTTATGGACGAGCCCCAAGGGTTGACTGGAAGGAAACCATGGACATTTCCCCCTTGGCGCAGCCGCACGACCATCTGGCCAGGCATTTTCTGACCAATCCCGATTTGGCTGCCGATCTTCTGAGGAACTACGTCGACCG
>JAISYL010000176.1 GCA_031269935.1 Planctomycetota bacterium | reverse complement strand
CCTTCGCGAAGCACGAGATGCACCGTTTCCTGGGAAATGTCGCATAACTTCTTGAGACACGGCTTGGCGACGCCCACCAAGTTCACCCCGTCAATCAATTGCCGGGACAGAAGGCAGATTCTGAAAGTGAGACGATAGGCGCCGCCGTCGTTTTGCACGACGTACCCCCGCTCCTTGAGCGCGGCCAAGAGCCGGTGTACGGTGCTTTTATGCAACCCGGTGATTGAACAGAGGGTCGCAATCGAAAGGCCGCCCCGCGAATTCCCCAGCGCCTCGATAATATCAATAGCCCGGTCGAGGGATTGCACTATGCTTTTGGTTTTGCGACATTTTTTGGGAGGCATCGGCAACCGTTTTATAATGCGGAACGACGTTCCAAAGCATTTGTCCTAAAAAAATAGCTTTGCCCGCACCTAAATATTTTTCCCCCCCCCGCGCAAGCGAATTGGGGCTCGTCGGAAAAAATGTTTCATAATACGGAACGCCATTCCATTTATTTGCCCCATTATACTCGAGAAAAACAGATATGCAATAAGTAAATTATTTTTTTCCTGTCATGTGGACTTTTAGGATTTATTTCTTTACGCAATCTTGGCGGCATTCACAAGGTTGGCCCAACCCTTCACCTCGGGTCCGTTCGCTCCCGGTCTCCCCGGCCAGGACCTCCCGCCCGAGTTCGCGGCTCCGATCCCGGGCGGCCGCCAGGGCCTCGGCCAGCAATTCCGGGAAGCGGCCGTTCTCCAGCGTCTTCAAGGCTTCGGCGGTGGTGCCGCCCCGGCTGGTCACCCGTTCCCGCAATTCCCCCGCCTCCCCTCCCCGGGCCAGCATTTCCGAAGCCCCCCGCAAAGTTCCGACCGTCAGCCTCCGGGCGACTTCCGGAGCCAGGCCGAGGCGTTCGCCTCCGGCGGCGAGCGCCTCGGCGAACCGGAAAAGGTAGGCGGGACCGCCGCCCGACAGGGCGGTCACCGCGTCCAGCTCGGTTTCCGCCAGCTCCAGGGCGTCGCCGGCCGCCGAAAACAAGGCCAGGGCCAGGCGCATTTCCTCCTCGCCCGCCAGCGGCCCCCGGGCCAGGGCCGACACCCCGAAGCCGACCAGGAGCGGGGTGTTGGGCATTATCCGGACGATCTTGACCCCCGGCGCCAGAAGGGCGGCGAGAGATGCGGCGGTTGCCCCGGCGACGATGGTGAGGCAAAGGCTTCCCGGCCGCAAGGCATCCCGGATTTCCCCGGCCGCCCGGGGCAATTGCTGGGGCTTGACCGCCAGGAGAACCGACCCGGCCCCGGCGGCTTCCCCGGCGGAGTCGCTTCGGCAGCCGAGGGAGACAAAAAGTTCCCGCCGTTCCGGCAGCGGATCGTAAACCGTTATCCGCTCCGCCGGAATCACTCCGGCTCCCGTCGCCCCCCTTACGATGGCCTCCGCCATATTGCCGGCCCCGATGACCCCGAGGCGCCTCCCCTCCCAGACCGAATTGGCCATGACTGCTCCCCGGAATCGCCCTTAAGGACTCGTCCAAAAACAACCGCAACAAGTTTATACTTCTGTTGGTCGGAACTTTCGGGGTTTTTCGCTAGACCGCCCGCGAAAAAAACTGTCGCCCCGCGCGCCTCGTCTAAACAGGCTCCGGTTATTTTTAGGCGGCATAAACTCGCAGGACCTAGGGCTCGCCCAAAAATAAATATTACATGTTTAGACAAGGAACCTAGTGTTCCGTAAAGTCCAAATCTTTGATTTGGACTTTACGGGGTGTGCCCCGGTTTATCGGGTTTCCGCCTCCGGGGAAGTGAATTCCCCTCTGGAACTGGAGGTCAATCCCGGAGCCGACGGACTTCGTAATTTGTAAAGATTTAGTCTTTACGAAGCACTAGCCCTAACCTCCGGAACGCCCGATTGAACTTCGTCCGGAGGCTGATTCCCCCCGGAACCAGCCGGATCAGGGATCGGCGGGCGGACGCTTGCCGGCCTTGGTGTTGGCGATCAAGCCCTGGACCCAGGAACGGGGATATACCAGGGCGGCCACCCCCCCCTTTTCGGTGGAGGCGAAGGCGGCTTCCAGGTTGGTTTTGGTGATGACGTAGGGGGGCACCGGCATGCTTTTCGGAACCTCCGTTCCCTCGAGTATTTCCAGGGCGGTCCAGAAGGCGATGGCGCTCACCCCGGGCGAAGTGGACACCGACATGGTGTCGTAGCCGGACTTGTCCCGGAGTTCCCTCCAGATCTCCAACTCGTCGTACCGGTTCCCCATCATGATGAGGGGAATGGATCGCCCGGAGGCTTCGAAGGCCTTGGCGGCGCCGAAACCGTCGCCTCCCTGGGTAATCACGGCGACAATGTCGGCGGGAAGCGAGGGAATGATGCCGGCCACCTCCTTTTGGGCTATGGACCCGGTCCAGGCCCCGTACACCGAGCCGACAATCCTGAGATTGGGATAGGGCTTCAGGCTGTCCAGAAAACCGATGTGGAACTCCTCGTCCACCCAGGTGCCGGGCAGGCCGCGTATTTCCAGGAGATTTCCGCCGGTTATGCCCCTGACCTTGGTCAGGTAGTCGATCTGCTCCCTGGACATTTGCCGCCATTCGGTGGAAAGGATATAGGCGCCCGGCTCGGTGACGTTGTTATCGAACGACACCACCACCACCCCGGCGTCGATCGCCTCCTTGACCACGGCGTTGAGGGCGGTGGGCGAGGCGGCGTTGAGGGCGATGGCGTCGTAGCCCTCGAGAATCAGGCTCTGGATTTGCGCCGACTGCTCGGCGGCGGAACTTTCGCTGGTGTTGAAAACCGGGGCCTCCGCGATCCAGCCCTTGGCCGCCGCCTCGGCCGCCGCTTGCTTCCAGATGGCAATCATCGACTGGCGCATGGAATTGCCGGCGTAGTCGTTGGACAGGGCGATGCGCCATTTCCCCTCCCCGGCCCATCCCGGGGCCGCCAGCAGGATCGCCAGCAAAACCAGACAGATTTTACGCATACCTTCTCCTTGGGGACTTTTAAAGGGAATCAAACAAACCGCCGTTTGCTTCCCTTTAAAGTTTCCAGGCTATGGATTGTAGTCATGAATTATGACAAAATCATGGTTTCAATCCGGTTCGACGAAAATCAACCCATTGGAATAAAAGCCGTTAAAACATTAAAGGGAATCGGCCGGCGGTTGGCCGGATTTCCTTTGCGAATCAACACCCGGGAAACTCGCTCATTTTGACCGGCCTGCCCTCCTTCGCCGATTTCAGGGCCGCGTAGCCCATCGCCACCGCGATCCGGCCGTCGCGGCCGGCGGCCGGCGGCTCCCGGCCTTCCCGGACGCACTGGGCGAAAACCCTGCCCTCCTCCTGGTAGGCCGGGAGGTAGCGCTCCAGGAAGAAATTCTTGATCGGCGGCCGGGAAAAGCCGGAGGCGAGGGCGAGGACGGTGTTGTCGTTGTACTGGTGGTCGGTCTGGGCCATCCCGAGGGACCCGAACACCTCGGCCCGCTGATCATAGCCGTAAACCGCGCGCCGGCTGTTGTCGATATGGCAGATGGCCCCCTTCTTGAACCTGATCGCCGCCATCGCGGTGTCGACGTCCCCGATTTTGCCGATTTCGGGATCGACCAGGCAGCCGGCGAAGGCGAAAACCTCCTCCGGCTCGTCGCCGAGAAGGAAGCGGGCGAGATCGAAATCGTGGATCATCATGTCGAGGAACAGTCCGCCCGAAACCTTGAGGTAGCCCAGGGGCGGGGGGGCGGGGTCGCGGCTGCTGATCAGGCACAATTCGGGCGCGCCGATTCGTCCCGAGGCGACCGCTTCGCGGAGCCGCGCGTTGCCGGCGTCGTAGCGGCGGTTGAAGCCGACCATGAGCAGGACCCGGCGGTCGGCGACCGCCTTGAGGGCCCGGTCAATCCTCTCGAGATCGAGGGCGATGGGCTTTTCGCAGAAAATGTGCTTCCCCGCCGCCGCCGCCTCCTCGATAAGCCCGGCGTGGGTGTCGGTGGAGGAGCAGATGGCGACGGCGTCGATGTCCCGGTCGGCCAAAATGTCCCGGTGGTCGGCGGCGACCCTCCCGATGCCGCACTCGGCCGCGACCGCTCCGGCCGCCTCGGGGACGAGGTCGGAGATGGCCGTCACCTTGACCCCGGGAACGAGGGCGCTCAGGGTCCTGGCGTGGAGCTTGCCAATTCTTCCGGCGCCGATGACGCCGATGCGTATGATGTCTGACATTGCCGGCCTTTCCCTCAAAAGTCCTCTTAGGTCACGTCGGAGCCCTTGTCGCCGAACCGGGTGGCGTATTTCATCACCTCCTCCTGGGTGAAATCCGCCGGCTCCCTCAATTCGCCGGTAATCCGGCCGTTGCACATGACAAGGATGCGGTCGGACATCCCCAGCATCTCCGGGAGCTCCGAGGAGACCATGAGGATTGCCACCCCCTCGGCGGCCAGGTTGTTGATGAGATGGTAAATCTCCACCTTGGCCCCCACGTCGATCCCGCGGGTCGGCTCGTCGACGATCAGCACCTTCGAATTGGAGGCGATCCACTTGGCGAACACCACCTTCTGCTGGTTGCCGCCGGAAAGCTCGCCCGCCAGCTTTCTCACGCTGGGGGCGCGGATGTCGAGCTTCCGGAAATAGTCCTCGGCGATGGCCTGGTCCCGCCGGTGGTCGATGATCGTGATGAACCGGAACGGCCCCCGCCGGAGGGAGCCGAGGATGGGAAGGGAGATGTTCCGGGTGATGGACAGGTGCAGGACCAGCCCCTCGTCCTTCCTGTTTTCGGTGAGGAAGCCGATGCCGTTCCGGATGGCGTCCTCCGGCGAGCGGATGTCCGCCCTCCCCCCGTCGATGAAAATTTCCCCCGAATCCCTGGGGTCGGCCCCGAAGACGAGGCGGCAAAGCTCGGTGCGGCCGGCCCCGACCAGGCCGGCCAAGCCCAGCACCTCCCCCTGGCGGACCGCCAGGGAGGCGTTCTCCACCACCCCGCTCCGGGTCAGGCCCTCGACCCGGAGCATTTCCCGGCCGAGGGAGGCGCGAACCTTCGGGTATTTGTTCTCCAGGCTGCGGCCGACCATCAGTTCGATGAAATCGTCGACTTGGCAATCCTTCACCTCCATCGTCCTGACCAGCTTGCCGTCGCGGAGGACGGTGGCCCGGTCGCCGATTTGCTTGACCTCCTCCAGGTGGTGGGAAATGAAAACGATGCCCACCCCGTCGGCCTTGAGCTTCCGGATGATGGCGAAGAGCCCTTCCACCTCGTGAGGGGTGAGGGAGGAGGTCGGCTCGTCCATGACGATGATTCGCGCCCGCATGGAAAGCGCCTTGGCGATTTCCGCCATCTGCCGGTGGGCGACGCTCAGCCGGCGGGCCGCCGTCCTTTCGCTGAAATCGGCGTCGACCTGATCGAGAAGCGCCCTGGCCTCCCGGTGCATGGCCTTCCAGTCGATGAAGGGCCCCAGGCGCTTTTCCCGGCCGAGGAAGATGTTTTCGGTCACCGAAAGCTGGGGCACTTGGCTGAGTTCCTGGTAGATGATCCCGATGCCGTTCACCTGGGCCTCGTGCGGGGTTCCCAGCTCCACCTCCCGGCCGGCGATGAAAACCTGGCCGCCGTCCTTGACGTAGGCGCCGGAAAGGATTTTCATGAGGGTCGACTTCCCCGCCCCGTTTTCGCCCAGGAGGACGTGGACCTCGCCGGCGCGAAGATCGAAATCCACCTTGTCCAGGGCCAGGGTTCCCGGGAACTTCTTCACGATGCCGGTCATCTTGAGCAGCGGATCCCGGGGATTGCCGTCCATGCGATTCGCCTCCGTTTCAAT